>NZ_JBLUPI010000007.1:0-176044 GCF_048060015.1 Neisseria sp. S1 | reverse complement strand
TGACCGAAAATCTTTCCCTTTATTCTTGAAAGAATGCGAATTTCGTTTTAACTTTGGTACACCAAAAGAGCAACTTAAAATCTTGCGAATTTGGTGTGATATTTAAGGCTAATCTAATACAGCCCCTATATCTATCAGGTAGCCCTTCTACTTTTGTAAAACGGTTATCAAATAATCTTTCATCAAGTCGGCTGATTAATTGGGTTACATGGCATTAATATCTACTATATCCCCCAACCATTTGATTTCCTAAAAAGAAAAGCTAACTACAAAGCGACCATTACATGTTTGGTAATGAGATAATCTCCCACTGCTTCAGCCGATAAATCCTTACCAAAACCGGATTGCTTGAACCCACCATGCGGTGTTTCAGAAGTCAACGGCAAATGATCATTTACCCATACCGTGCCAAAGCGTAAATTAGCTGAAAAATTCATAGCGCGGGCCACATCAGCTGTGAATACCGATGAAGCCAAACCAAAGCGCACATCATTGGCCATATGCAATGCCTCTTCATCACTCTTGAATGTTTGCAAGGTCATTACCGGGCCGAATACTTCGTTTTGCACAATTTCGGCAGTTTGCTCCACGCCACTGAGAATAGTCGGGCTGTAATAATGACCGCCTCCAAAATCAAGCGAATGACCGCCAAACAATGTTTTTGCTCCTGCGGCTTTGGCACGTTCGATAAAACCGGATACACGCTCCAGCTGCTTGGCTGAAATCAACGATCCCATCATAGTATCGGCTTCAAAGGGCAAGCCTACTTTAAAGTTTTTCGCTGCAGCCAGCAGTGCTTCAGTAAACTGATCCACAACAGATTCATGCACTAAAAGACGCGTAGCAGCAGTACAATCCTGCCCTGAATTGAAAAATCCGCCGAACACTGCTTTTTCTGCTGCCTTTTCAATATCGGCATCCGACAAAACAATCAAGGGAGCTTTTCCGCCTAGTTCCAAATGTACGCGCTTAAGGGTATCTGCCGCCGAGCGCATAATAAATTTTCCGGTATCGCCGGAGCCGGTTAAACTTACCATTTGGATATCATGGTGAGCCACAATCGCTTTACCCGTTTCTGCAGCTCCGGTAATAATATTCAGCACACCGTCAGGCAAACCGGCTTCTTGAGCAATTTCTCCCAATAATAATGCGGTACGCGGGGTAAGCTCGGAAGGCTTAATAACGGAAGTACAACCTGCGGCCAATGCCGGGCCTATTTTCCAAGCTGCCATCAGTAGTGGATAATTCCACGGCGCAATACCTGCTGTTACACCGCATGGCTCTCTTCTCAACATCGAGGTATACGCGGGATTATACTCACCCGCACGGCTGCCATGAATATCGCGTGCGGCAGTAGCAAAAAAGCGCAAATTGTCTGCCACAAAGGGTAAATCCCCTCCTTTGCTGACAAATTCGTAAGGTTTACCGCTGTCTTCACTTTCGATTTTTGCCAACTCGTCACTACGCTCTTCAACGATATCCGCCATTTTCCACAATACGGCCGAACGCTCTCCCGGGCTAAGCTTGCTCCAACGACCGTCTTCAAATGCTTCTTTAGCCGCAGACACCGCAGCGTTAACTTCTTTCTCTCCCGCTACTGCCACTTGTGCTACAGTCTCGCCCGTAGCCGGATTTTCGACAGCAATTGTATCTGCACCATTCTGCCACGCACCATTAATCCATAATTTATATTCCATCGCTTCTCTCCTTTGTTTCCGAACGGCTGACTCCGTACTATTTTATTACTTAGTAAACACAAAGGCCGTCTGAACACTCTGTTTCAGACGGCCTTTTCATTTAAACCGCTTCGCTGACGCTTTTAAGCGTATCTTCCAACCGTACCAACACTTCATCGAGCAATTCGTAAGAAATATTGAGTGCGGGCTCAAGACGAACGACTGAAGAATTATTCAGCGTACCCGAAGTCAACACATTGCGCTTGAACAAACCCGAAACCACTTTATAGCCGATCTCATCGTTTTCAAACACCATGGCAAGCAATAAGCCTTTACCGCGGATATCTTTCAAAATATGCGGATATTTATTGCGCAACATACCGATTTTCTTCATCAGGTACTCGCCTTTTTCCGCTGCCTGCTGAGGTAGGTTTTCTTCAAGCATGACACTGATTCCGGCTAAGGCTGCGGCACAAGCCAACGGGTTACCGCCCGTAGTAGTGGTATGCATGAATGGATTGGGTTCGAGACATGCCCAAATTTCAGCGCTAGAGAAAAAGCCGGACATCGGTACTACGCCACCGCCCAAGGCTTTGCCGAAACAAATGATATCGGGCGTTACCCCCCAGTGATCTACACCGAATACTTTACCGGTGCGGCCAAAACCGGTTTGCACCTCATCGGCAATCAGCAAGACGCCATAACGGCTACATATTTCGCGCAATCGAGGCCAATAGTCGTCAGGTGGAACAATCGCTCCGGCCTCTCCCTGCACGGGTTCTGCCACAACGGCCGCCACATCCATACTACCTACCGAATCGGCGATACGCAAAAGTTGCTCCACCGCATCGGCATCACCGTATGGTACATGGCGGATACCGCCCAGCAGAGGGAGCAAAGGCTCGCGGTAAACAAACTTACCCAACAGCGAAAGCGCACCTAAAGATTTGCCATGAAAGCCGCCGGTAGTCGAGATAAAACCGCGCCGTCCCGTATAAAGCTTGGCCAGTTTCATCGCCCCATCCACCGCCTCGGTGCCGCTATTGGCAAAAAATCCGTATTGCAGATTTCCCGGAGTCAGTTTGGCCAAAACTTTAGCCAGTTGCCCGCGCAAGGGGTCAAGCATTTCTTGGCTATATTGCGGACTGCGGTCAAGCTGGGCTTTGACAGCCGCAACGATTTTGGGATGACGGATACCCGGGCTATAAAGCCCGAATCCTCCGAGCATATCGATATATTCGCGCCCCATAATATCGCGTAATATCGAACCTTCGCCGCACCAATCGGTAAGCGCAAAATCCGTAGTTTCGGTTACTGATTTTCGATAATTCAAAAAGCCGCGGTTAACGTGGTTGGCAAAATTTTCGGCTACTTGAGAAGATACCCAATGGCGCTGTTCGTCATTCAACTGCTCCTCGGGTGTATTGACAATATCCAGCATACGGCTGGCTTCAAGGTAAGCCTCATCAAGGTTTCTGCTGGCTGGGCTGGTTTTCTGCATAGTTCCTCCTGGCATCGCACATGGTACTCACCGCAGGCACAACCTTATTGATGAAACGTTACAAAAACTGAATAACCAATAAAATTAAGCCGGCTGATTCGATAATTCTTTCATGGCACCGCTAAGATAAAATGGAATAAAAAAATCTAAAAAAACAAAAGCAAACTTGCTTTGACACCAATCTACCCTGTTTAATCAAAAGTCGTCAAGAGGGAGCTTTTTCCTTTCAGACGGCCTATACGCTATAATCACCCCCATTAAGTACCCTTGCCGATTGATGAAAATGAACCGTATTGCCGCCCTTCCCGACCATCTTGTCAACCAAATCGCAGCGGGTGAAGTAGTCGAACGCCCGGCCAACGCCGTCAAGGAGATCGTTGAAAACAGCATTGATGCGGGCGCTACCGAAATCAATGTCGAACTTTCGGGCGGCGGCATCAAACTCATCCGCATTACCGACAACGGCAAAGGCATTCATCCGGATGATATCGAATTGGCGCTTTCACGCCATGCCACCAGCAAAATACAAAGCCTTTCCGATTTGGAGCGCGTGGCTAGTATGGGTTTTCGTGGCGAAGGTTTAGCCAGTATCGCATCGGTATCGCGGCTCACACTAACCAGCCGACAAGCCGATAACAGCCATGGACGACGCATCAGTGCCGTAGACGGCAAACTCCACCAAGGCGGTGCTGCCGCACATCCGGTCGGCACTACCGTAGAAGTCGGCGAATTATTTTTCAACACACCGGCACGCCGTAAATTTTTGAAGTCGGAAAACACCGAATACGCCCATTGCGCCACCATGCTCGAACGCCTGGCATTGGCCAATCCCCATATCGGCTTTTCTCTCAAGCGCGAAGGTAAAACCGTTTTCCAATATCCGCCGCAATCGCTCGGTGAACGCGTAGCCGCGATTGTCGGCACAGACTTTCAGACGGCCTCGCTGGAAATCGACAGCGGCAGCGGCCCGTTACGTTTAACCGGTTTTATTGCCAAACCCACTTTTGCCAAAGGAAAAACCGACAAACAATTCTGCTTTGTCAACCGCCGCTTCGTTCGCGATAAAGTCATGCTGCATGCCGTCAAACAAGCCTATCGCGACGTTTTGCACAATGCACTTACCCCCGCATTCGTACTATTTTTAGAACTGCCGCCCGAAACTGTGGATGTCAACGTACATCCAACCAAAACCGAAATCCGTTTCCGAGGCAGTCAAGCCGTACATCAGCTGGTTTTCCACACCCTCAACAAAGCCTTAGCAGAAACCCGGGCCGACCAAACCGAAAGCGTTAGCAATGTAGGCAGCATACTGCATAACATTGCAGTGGGAAAAAACTCTGCAACCCCTACCTCTTCTTTTTCAGACGGCATGAATCCTTTACCTGCCGAAAAAAGTACTACTTTTAAAAATACCAATATCAAATCCGCGCCTGCCTCCTATACCCCGGCCGCACGGCCGACCCAACAACGCAGCCTATCCTTACGCGAAAGCCAGGCTGCACTCAATACATACGCGGAGCTATACCGTGACCATAAATCGGTTAGTCACAACGATACCGAACTGCACCCAATAGAATCGGCTTATTTCGGTGGCAAAACAAACGGAATCACCACACCTTCCACTGGTGAAAACCAAACAACCGATACGGAAACACCTCCCCTCGGCTTCGCTATCGCCCAACTTTTAGGCATTTATATATTGGCCCAAGCCGAGGAAAGCCTGTTGCTGATAGACATGCACGCTGCAGCCGAACGGGTGAATTATGAAAAAATGAAAGCACGCCGCAACGAACAAGGCAGCCTACCCTCACAATCTCTTCTGATCCCCGTTACCTTTACCGCAAGCCATGAGGAAATCGCCGCCTTGGCCGATCACGGTGAAATATTGCGCGAATACGGCTTGGAACTTTCCGATATGGGCGGCAACACCATCGCCGTTCGAGCCGTACCGCAAATGCTAGGGAAATCAGATGTTGCCGCACTGGCGCGCGATATGCTGCATGAAGTCGCCCATACAGGATCGGCACAAACCATAGAAGCACGGGAAAACCAAATGCTTGCTACCATGGCCTGCCACGGTTCGGTACGTGCAGGCCGCCAACTCACCCTGCCCGAAATGAACGCTCTCTTGCGCGATATGGAACGTACACCGCGTAGCAACCAATGCAACCACGGCCGCCCTACTTGGGTAAAACTGTCGTTAAAAGATTTAGATTCACTTTTTTTACGCGGGCAATAATCACTATCCATAACCCTTACATTGCTATCCTAAAGAATAGCCGACAGACATAACAAGATAATTGATTAATATAGAAAAATAAATTTACAAGCTACCCTAATCCCAATCTCAAGGGAATACCTTGCAAAGTTGCTTGCCCAACCATATCATGTTGCTGCAACCAAGTTACACAAAAATCAATATAAACACGCACGATGCTGGATGGATGACGATGGCTGGGATAAACCAAATGGATATTTTGCTTAGGCAAAGCCTGCTCTGGCAAAATGATGACAAGCTCTCCACTACGGATAAAACTATCTGCTAGCATCGCCGGCAGCTCACATATACCGTTACCCAACAATGCCCAATATCGCAAATGGAAATAATCATTGGTAGCAAAATGCGGCTTTACCACCAGTATTTTACCACCCAGTCTCCATTCTGCCTGCTTATCCGCCGCCTCTGCATTACAAGCCAAAGGAAAATCCAATAACCTGTCAATACTGTCCGGCATGCCGTAACGGGCAGTAAACGTTTTTCCGGCTACCAAGCGCATTTCCAGTTCCATCACTTTTTTCGCTACCATATTTTCCACTCCGACAGCTCCCACTCTAACAGCCACATCAATACCATCAGCAATCAGATCGAGTTTTCGGTTATTCGCTGCTACATGTACATCGATATCAGGATAAGCCAATTGGAAATCATGCAGTAATGCCCACCACAATTCAAAAGCTTGCGGCATCGAAAGTCTTAATTTTCCAGTTAATTTTTGCTGGCTGTTACGGATATACTGCTCTACCGTACTCAAACTTTCAATACTTTCTCCTGCCTGTTCAACAAGCTGCTGGCCGCTTGATGTCAAACGGATACCTTGGCGGGAACGCTCAATAAGCTGTACGCTCAAGTATCTTTCCAACTCTTTAATTTTTCGGCTCAAAGTGGCAATAGGAATGCCTGTTTTAGTGCTACAACCCGAAAAACTTCCCGCTTGAACCAAGGCAATAAACATTTTTACTGCATTTAAATCTATTTTTAATTTCCATATTTGAAAACAATACTTTCATTTTAGTATCTATTTTTTTATTTTTAAAACAAATACAATCAAATTCGTTATCCAATATAAGGTTCTATACAATGAAAAATACCGCTGCACTACTTCTAACTGCTTCACTTTTAAGCCAAACCGCTTTAGCGGATAACTTAAAATTTCATACTTACAACCCTCAAGAAAATAGTATTTTCCCGGTTACCAGCGTTATCGTCGAAGGAGACAGCGAGTTGATGCTTGTAGATGCACAATTCCAACGTAATGACGCACTGAAAGTAGTATCTCAACTGCAATCACTCAACAAACCTCTGAAAATCATTTATATCAGCCACTATGATCCTGATTTTTATTTTGGCTTAGATGTCATCACCCAAGCTTTTCCAAAGGCAAAGGTAATCGCTACTCCCGAAACTGCTAATCATATTCAAAACAGTATTATCGGCAAATACAACTATTGGTCACCGATTCTAAAAGAAAATGCCCCAAAGGCTTTAGTATTGCCACAACCTTTTACCGGCAATAACTTGACAGTCGGTAACAGCCGCATAGCCATAAAAGGCCAAGATATTGACCCTGCACATACCTATTTATGGGATACGCAAAGCCGCACCCTATTTGGCGGTGTGCAACTTTACCAAGGTATGCACTTATGGTTGGCTGACAGCCAAACGGCAGAAGCCCGTAGCCGCTGGCAGCAAAGCCTTCAACAAATGGCAGAATTAGAACCCAAAACGGTTATTCCCGGACACTTTATCGGTACACCTAGTCCAAAGGTTATTCAAGAAAACCAAGAATATCTGCGCCATGTGGAAAAAAATTGGCATCCAGGTGAAACAAGCAAGGTATTTATCCAAAAAATAAAAGCCGAATATCCGAATTACAAAGGCACCCAAGATTTGGAATTAAGTGCCAAGGTATTAAGCGGTGAAATGAAATGGCCGCAATAAGCGGAAACAAAACAATTGATACCCCGAAACTCTGTAAATACGATTAAGAATCTCAGCGTTTTTTACTACTGAAATACACACCACAGTCCTTTATTAATCTTGGTAAGCACGGATATGCACCAACGTGCTTACCTGATAGGACTCACCCTCCGAAGTTGTTAAATCTTAATACCTATTTTATACCGATCAATCTTTACAGACTTACTTATGGCAAAGGTCATAGGCACAGTATATTGTGATGCAATAGAAACACAGACACAAAAGAAGGCCTGGCAGTAGCAATCAAACCGGGCAGCTATTCGCTTACTCTCTAATTTAAGCTTTACTTAATCCTTCTATGTTAAGATTAATAAGAAATTATTAACGATAGAGAACTCTCATGCATTCCCACAGCGAACAACATTACAGCCACCGCGGTAACTGGCTGCGGGCCGGTGTGCTCGGTGCAAACGACGGCCTGATTTCAACCGCCAGCCTTTTGATGGGTTTAGCCGCTGCCAAGCCCGATTTCCACACATTAATGCTTACCGGTGTATCCGCCTTGGTAGCTGGAGCCATTTCCATGGCAGCTGGCGAATACGTATCCGTATCAAGCCAATCTGATACCGAACGCGCCGACTTAGCCAAAGAAGAATATGAATTGGCCAACAACCCCGAACGTGAACTAGCTGAACTGGCGGGAATTTACCGCCAACGCGGACTGACACCAGAGCTGGCTCAACAAGTAGCGGAACAGCTGACCGCACATAATGCGCTCGATGCCCACGCACGTGACGAAATCGGCATTACCGAAACCGCCAGTGCCAATCCTTTGCAAGCGTCGGGAGCCTCCGCTTTGGCTTTTTGTTGCGGAGCTATCCTTCCGCTGCTTGTTGCGCTGCTCACTCCTTCCGAACAATTAATGACGGTATTAGCCGGAACCACTTTAATCGGCTTGGCCATTTTGGGCTTTTTATCGGCCAAACTCGGCGGCGCACGGATTCTGCCGGCACTGATGCGCGTATTGATTTGGGGCTCCGTCGCATTGGCATCCACGGCTTTCATCGGTAAATTATTGGGGGTAAACGTGGCTTAAAGCCTTCTCATTTCCATAAAAGATTTCACCCCGCTTTCTGAAAAACAGCGGGGTGAAATCTTTTAATACGGATACCGATAGATCAAAATTTAAATATAGGCCGTCTGAAAATTACAGATACTTATCTTCTGTTTTTTCAGACGGCCTATTTTACGAAAATCACTTTAAATAGAAATTCTTTAGTCAATCTTGATATATTGTACCGATAAAATCTCGATGGTTTCCTGTCCATCCGGACCGTTCAGCACAACTTCATCTCCCTCGCGCGCCTTAATCAAACAGCGTGCCAAAGGAGATACCCAAGAAATTTTGTTGCGGGCGGTATCAATTTCATCCACTCCGACGATTTTAACGGTTTGCTCGCTGCCATCACCACGTAACAATTCAACCGTAGCGCTAAAAAATATCTGGTCGGTCGGCTCTCTTGCTTCGGGATCCACAACCACAGCCGCTTCCAAACGCTTGGTTAGAAAGCGAATGCGGCGGTCAATCTCACGCATCCGCCGCTTACCGTAAAGATAATCGCCGTTCTCACTGCGGTCGCCATTGCCGGCCGCCCAATTTACCACCTGCACAATTTCCGGGCGCTCTTTATTAACCAACTGGTAAAGTTCGTCTTTCAATGCCTGCCAGCCGCCGGGAGTAATATAATTTTTTAGCGTATCACTCATTTTACCAATGCTTAAGTCTAACCAATCATAAAAATACTGTTAAAACGCTTCACCTACTTTCACACCGCCGGCCAAATCTTTAGGACTCGCCAAACGGGCAACGGCAACCCTAGCAGCTTGAAACTCGGACATTTCCAAAATCGCTTGCACTTTTTCCGTTCCCAAAGTATTGGCCATATACTGCCAGCGTGCGGCCAGCTCGGGATTGTCGGGCATTTCAAAATTACAACGCAATTCATCAACCAAATCCGGGCGGTTACATACCAAAACAATATCGCAGCCCGCATCAAACGAAATTTGCGCACGCGCTTTAATTCCGCCCGCCCCGCTAGCGCCTTCCATAGTCAGGTCGTCTGAAAATATCACCCCGTTAAAGCCGATATCCCTACGCAGGATCTGCTTGAGCCATTTTTCAGAAAAGCCTGCGGGCTTCGAATCTACCAGAGGATAAACCACATGTGCGGGCATCACCGCCGCCATACCTTCGGCAGCCAATCGGCGGAAAGGCAGAATATCGGCCGCTTCAAGCTCATCCAAGCAACGATTATCTTGTGGAAGCACATGATGGCTGTCTCCCTCTACAAAACCGTGACCGGGAAAATGCTTACCGCAAGTTTTCATACCGCCACGATTTAAACCCTTCTGCAATGCCAAAGCCAATTCAGTAACAACCTCAGCCTCTCGGTGGAAACTACGGTTACCGATAACGGCGCATTGCCCCCAGTTCAAATCCAACACTGGCGTAAATGATAGATCAATACCGCAAGCAGAAAGTTCGGTAGCCAATACCCAACCGACTTGTTCCGCCTGAGCTTTAGCTGCATCCGCTCCGGATTCATCCCAAATTTCACCTAATACACTCATGGCGGGCAAACGGGTGAAGCCTTCTATGAAACGCTGTACCCTTCCTCCTTCATGATCTACGGCAATAATCAATTCGGGAGTACGCAAAGCTTTGATTTCCACCACCAACGCTTTAAGCTGCTCGATATTTTCAAAATTTCGACGGAATAAAATCACGCCGCCCACTGCCGGGTCGCGCAGGCGCTGCTTTTCTTCTTCAGTAAGCTTGAAAGCTTGTACATCGGCCATTACCGGGCCGCGCGGAATACGGGTTTCAGACATAGTATCCTCGGAGAAAACATAAAGTCCGACTTACTGATTTCAAGCCGAATCAAATATACTAAATTATGGTTTTCAAAAATTTCAGACGGCCTTTTTTTAAAAAGGCCGTCTGAAACGCATTAATCATCTTTATTGCAGATTCATTGCAAGAAACAAAGTACTGCCGTCGCGCTGCACCAAAAGCGGAATATTTTTTCCCGTACTTTCGATGGCACTTCGGAAAGTAGACTCATCTTCTACGCTCAATTGGCCAACAGCCAGGATCTCATCGCCCCTGCGTAACCCTGCCCGTGCCGCCAACCCTTCCGCATTCGACACCACCAAGCGTTTACTACCGTTACGCTCACGGACCTGCAAACTCAATCCCATTTCACTTATGGTAAAACCTTGGCCTTGTTGTGCACCAAAGGTAGTATTATCAGATGCAGCCTCACCCGACTCATTAGCACCATCAACCGAACCAAGCTGCACTTTGACTTCTACTTCCTTACCTTTTCGCCATACCCCCAAGATGACCTCTTTACCCGGTGCCATTGCACCTACCATAACGGGTAAGTCGCTTGAAGTACGGATTTCTTCACCGTTTACACTGCGGACGATATCGCCCACCTGCAATCCTGCCTTAGCAGCCGGACTAGACGGCAAAACTTTGGCAATCAACGCCCCGCTGGCCTTGTCCAAACCAAATGATTTGGCCAAATCATACGAAACTTCCTGAATAATCACGCCCAATTGACCGCGCTGTACTTTACCGGTTGATTTCAATTGTTCGGCAACATTCATGGCAACGTCAATCGGAATGGCGAAAGAAATACCCATAAACCCACCGCTACGGCTATAGATTTGAGAGTTGATACCAACTACCTGTCCGCGCAGATTAAATAACGGGCCGCCTGAGTTACCGGGGTTAATCGCCACATCGGTTTGAATAAACGGGGTGTAATTTTCATTTGGCAAACTACGCCCTTTAGCCGATACGATACCTGCCGTCACACTGTTATCAAAGCCA
This sequence comes from Neisseria sp. S1, assembly GCF_048060015.1. Lineage (NCBI taxonomy): Bacteria > Pseudomonadati > Pseudomonadota > Betaproteobacteria > Neisseriales > Neisseriaceae > Neisseria > Neisseria sp. S1. The sequence continues at coordinate 164,768 of NZ_JBLUPI010000007.1, read as the reverse complement.
AACGGGGCGCCAATGGCGGCAACCCACTCGCCCGGCTTCAAAGTTTTGGGATTACCGACTTTTACGACCGGAAGGTCTTTGGCTTCGATTTTCAATAATGCCACATCGGATTGCTGGTCCGAACCAACCAGCTTGGCTGTATATTCGCGCTTGTCGTTAAGCAACACCTTGATATTGTTCATTCCGTTGACTACATGGGTATTGGTGAGAATATAGCCATCGGCGCTGATGATAAAGCCTGAACCGAAATTAAGCTCGGAATCCTCTTCTTGCTGCGGCACATCCGGCATATTCGGAACCAGTCGTTTGAAAAACTCGTAAAACGGATCATTGTCGGTGAATTGGCTCAAGTCCATACCGTTGTCACTGCGCGATGCAGTCGTCATCGTCGCTTTGTTTGCCTGAATATTCACAACCGTCGGGCCTTCTTGCTCAACCAGTTTGGTAAAGTCGGGCAGCAGCATATTAACCGTGCCGTCCTCGGTTTTAGTTTCGACCGTTTGTACCAAACTGCCTTCTTTAGCTTCATCTTGACCAAAAAAACTACTTACTTTGTCGCAGCCGCCCAAAGCCAGCGAAGAAGCAAGAAGCAGTGCGATATATTTTGGCTTATTATTCACAACTTTTCCTTTTGTTTTCATATTGTCCATCAACCGATCCAAAGATCATTTTAAATGAAATCAAGCCTGATTGCACAAAACGTTTATTAAAAAAATGAAATACTTGTTTATAGCCGTCTGAAAAAATAAGCAGAGCCCCAAACAAAATGCGATATAAACAATTACCATAGCAAAGCAATATCTTTAGAAATATTTTTCAAGGAAAATATTTTATATCTTTATTGTTTTTGCTGGATATTCACACAAATCATTAATAATGCAACGTTCGCACTGCGGCTTCTGGGCCTTACAGGTATACCGGCCATGCAAAATCAGCCAATGATGGGCATCCAGCAAAAATTCTTTCGGAACAAACTTCATCAGTTTGTCTTCAACCTCACGTACATTTTTACCCGGAGCAATCCGTGTACGGTTACTGACTCGGAAAATGTGGGTATCTACAGCCATAGCAAGCTGGCGAAAAGCCGTATTCAATACAACGTTCGCCGTTTTACGCCCTACACCGGGCAACTCTTCCAAAGCCTCTCGGGTATCCGGCACTTCCCCACCGTGTTTTTCTAATAAAATACGGCAAGTTTCAATAATATGCTTGGATTTGGTTTTATAAAGCCCGATGCTTTTCGTGTACTCCATAATACCTTCCAAACCCAAATCCAACATGGCTTGCGGTGTATTGGCAACAGGGAAAAGCTTGGCCGTGGCTTTATTCACGCCAACATCCGTTGCCTGCGCAGAAAGTAATACGGCAATCAGTAGCTCAAATGGGCTGCTGAAATTTAACTCGGTAGTCGGATGCGGATTATCGGCACGCAATCTTTCAAATATTTCTTGGCGGATATGTTTGTTCATAATCAATCATACTTTGTATCGTGATAAATCCTGTATCGCAAACCGGCCTAACACGGCAGCTACGGCCTATTTATGAGCGGCTAGGCGACAATTGTTCAGGGGGCGCATATCATCCGGGAGGCATTACCCTTAAATCAAATATTGTATATGGTTTTCCGAACACTGTTTCTTTAATTATTTACTTACCCGTATTACTTTGCTGCTCCCTGATCATTGCCCGAAAATCCCACGGAGCTTGCGGCCGGGCTGCCCGCCATAAACCAATACGGTTTTGCCGGGCTTGCGCTTGGGCATACGTATAATCACTGTAGTCCACACCATTTTGAGCACGCTTTGCATACTGCCTATAATGCCAAGCATGCCCGTTGGCAATCATCCACAAACCTACATCCCGGCCATTGAGGCGGACTTGAGCGACTTCCCGTCCGTAGCGGTCGCGATCGAACACCAGCACTTCCACATTTTGTCCCTCGATAATCTCCATCAAGGCCTTACGCGCTGCTTTACCGTATGCTTGGTTTAATTCGGGAGCATCGACATAAGCGAAACGTATACGCCGCCGTTGGCCGTTTGGATCAATTACCCTGATACTGTCACCATCAGATACGGCAGACACATATGCGCCAAAGTGTGCCTGTGCTGCCGATTCAGTCTGCTCACGACTTTGCTTCCTGATAAACTCAACACTATTTTGAAGCCATTGGGGCAATGCCGCATCCGACACATTTGCACCCAACAAACCGAATATGGCCACTACCCAGCCATATAAAAAACTCAAATCCATATTTACTACTTAAAATATTTGCCAGCTACCTTTATCGGCCGTTGATACCGCCAACCAAACCGAATCCTTTGTTTAATACTTATTTTCCGCGTATTTTCAAATTCTTAAATATTAGTTCTAATATTTTTATCTACTAATTCTTATATAAATACTTCTCGGAAAACATTCCACTGCACTCTTTTGTACTACCCCATAAATAAAACAAGGCCGTCTGAAACTAGGCTTTCAGACGGCCTTTGCCGGTATCATACCAACAATTTACTATTGAGGCTTAATGACTTTTGCCCCATCAGCAGTTCCCAACACCAAAATATCGGCCGCATTACGGGCAAACAAGCCGTTTTCAACCACACCGGCGATTTTATTAATTTCGTCTTCCGAAGTTAAAGGTTGAGGGAAATACATACCGTGTACATCTACAATCTGATTACCAGACTCGGTAACAAAATTCAAACGCAATTCCGGTTCACCACCCATTGCCAGCAAATGACGGGATACCATCGAGCGTGCCATCGGAATCACCTCTACCGGCAGGGGGAATTTGCCCAAACGTGACACATATTTGCTTTCGTCCGCGATGCACACAAAAGTATCCGCCATACTGGCGACAATTTTTTCACGCAAATGCGCACCGCCGCCCCCTTTAATCATTTGCAACGAATGATTGACTTCGTCTGCACCATCAAAATAAGCCGCCAAACCCATCACATCGTTTAGAGCTACCTGCGGGATTTCATACTTAGCCATCAAATCGGCCGTTGCCTGAGAGGTAGCGACCGCCCCTTTAATTTTCTTACCGCTTTTTCCCAAAGCTTCGATAAAGAAATTAACGGTTGAGCCCGTACCAATACCGATATACTCGTTTTCAGGTACGAATTCTACGGCTTTTTCTGCCGCAATACGCTTCAAATCATCTTGTGTTGCCATGAAATATCTCCTCGTTGAAACCACACTGACCAATAAATCCTAACATTTTTCCACCGCTGCCGCAGCAGTTTCACACCGCCCTATACTGCTTGCAACAAGATCGCAACCTGTGCCTCAATTGCTTCTACGCGCCCCAAATAGCCCAGCTTTTCGTTGGTTTTTCCTTTAATGTTGACGGCATTTTCAGACAAACCCAAATCCGCAGCGATATTGGCACGCATGGCAGCGATATGCGGAGCAAGCTTAGGCTGCTGAGCAATAATGGTGCTGTCTACGTTAACCACACGCCAGCCAGCCTCTACTACGCTACGGTAGGCTTCACGCAATAATATGCGGCTGTCTGCATCCTTAAATTCTGCTGCAGTATCAGGAAAATGGCTGCCGATATCGCCCATACCCGCGGCACCTAACAGTGCATCTGTAATCGCATGCAATAAAGCATCGGCATCAGAATGCCCCAATAAACCTTTCTCAAACGGAATCGTTACTCCGCCAAGAATCAAAGGGCGCCCCTCTACCAATTGATGCACATCATAGCCTTGTCCGATACGGATATTCATTATTTAACCTTCATACTTTCTATATCAGATCCCTATACGGATCCTATTTAATCTTTACCTAAAAAAATCATGGGCCTAACCAAATCAGACCATACTTATTGGAGGCACCATAGATACCCTTGAGGTTTACCCTTCATTCGTTTATTTTCAGACGGCACATTATTATAGGAACCCCATCAACAACCGACTGTGGCTTGTCGCCCATTAAATCGTCCTACAGTAGATATTTCACAAATTATCCGAAAGAAGCAGGCGCACAATATATTCATCCTGTGGCAGGGTCAATTTCAAATTGCGGCTATCCCCTTCTACCAAAAATGGTCTTATGCCCAATGCTTCCACAGCACCTGCCTCATCAGTTACCTTATCTAAATCACCCGACAAAGCACGCTGTAACAATGCAGCCTGAAACAGCTGCGGCGTTTGTGCCTGCCACAAACCATCCCGGGAAACGGTCTCTTCAACCTGCTGCCCTGCATCAGCCCGCTTGAGCGTATCGGCAACCGGCACAGCCAGGATTCCCCCTTCGGAGCGGCTTCCCGCCGATTCGATCAATCGGTCTAGAGCTTGTTCGGGTAAACAGCAACGTGCGGCGTCATGCACCAAAATGTTATCCTCTAACGCTGCAACACCTTTTCCCAGCAAAACATTGATACCGTTTCGCACCGTTTCCGCACGGCTTGCTCCACCACAACGTAAGATGCTCACACGCTCACATGATGAGGCCGTCTGAAAATAATTATCCTCCGGCGACAATACAACGGCTACATGATGTATAGCTGTATGATTGATGAATATGTCCAACGTATGCTGCAATACTGTTTTACCATGAATCACGACATACTGTTTAGGCTTGTCTGCACCAAAACGCGCGCCCACTCCAGCTGCCGGAATCAATGCGATATTACGCCTCATGCTTCAGCCTCTGCTTCTTTAGGCCGCCAAATACAATTGCCACCGGAAGCCTTGTCCAAAATATCCAAATATGCTTTATGCTCGGCCAATTCGGCTTCATCTGCCTTCAACACTTTCAAATGTACAGGACGTGCCACTTGCCGTACCTCCTCTTGGGCAGCGGTTTCTGCCAAACCATCAACCAAACTGAACTGGCCACGCGTCATCGCCAGATACACTTCACCCAACAATTCGCAGTCAATTAATGCACCGTGGTATACACGCTTACTACGATCTACATCAAAGCGGGTACACAACGCATCCAAACTGGCTTTTTGGCCCGGAAACATTTCGCGCGCCATCGATAAAGTATCCGTAACACGGCAGCCCAACTCCTCTATGCTTGGCAAACCCATACGGGAAAACTCCATATCCAAAAAACCTACGTCGAATTTGGCATTATGGATAATCAACTCGGATCCGCGTAAAAAATCGGCAATTTCCTGTCCCACCTTGGCAAATATAGGCGCATTTTTTTCTTCAAGCACCTCAATCGTTAAACCATGCACGGCGGCCGCCTCTTCCGGCATATCACGTTCCGGATGAATATATAAGTGTAGGTTACTACCGGTAAATTGGCGGTTTACCATTTCCAAACCGGCAAACTCCACCATACGGTCGCCGCTTTGGGGATAAAGACCAGTGGTTTCGGTATCAAGAATAATTTGACGTTGGCTCATACTAGATAAAAACTTTCTTTAAAATTCAACCGCATCATACTAAAAGCAGCCGTCAAAGTAAAAATAAGCCTGTTCCGATAATGAAAAACCATAACCATCCCTATTTAAATAAACTTTATTTCCTTTAAATACAAAATACTAAAATAATTTTATTAAATAATAACAATTATCATTTGCAATTATTTTTAATTTTCCGTACTATATGGTTAACGGTAACCAACAGTAAAGGAGAGTTATATGCCAGAAAATATTTTCAAGCAAATCTCTCTAGATATATTGCGACTACACCAGCATACATATCGTTTGCTATTAGCTACCCAATGTAATAACAGCGCTGAGGTTCATGAGAGCGTATATGTTACGCTTGATGGCAATTATTATGTTTGGCTGCCGCAAGCGGATATACCGTATAGAAACCGCCAAGGGATTTTTCTGATAGAAGACAATGCTAATCAAGCCCGTTTAAGCTGGATTGCAGACACCAAAGCTATCAGTCCTAAAAGCAGCCTGTATAGCCGCGCACTACACACACTCCAGCAACGCATACGTCATACAAAGGATTCTTTAATACAAGTTGCCAATACCCATCTGCTTGAACTGATACCCCTACAAGGCCGCTTTACTATAGGCAATAGCCAAGATTTCACACTTTGTGCCGGAGATTTGCATAGGGCTTTATATCCTGCAGCCCATCTTTCCATAGCAGATTTATAGATGCCCATAAAATTTTGGTAGTGGTTTGTGTTCCTTTTACGCCCCCTCACGCAGGGGCTTTTTTTTGCCTTCCAGACGGCCTCAAATAAATTACAATACGGCTTTGTATTCAATATTCCATATCACCATGCAACTACTCAAATATATCCAATCACAAGGCGTAGGCAGTCGCAAACAATGCCAATGGCTGATCGAAAACGACTGTATCGCCCTCAACGGTGAAATTTCCAACAACCCCAAAGCAGATATTAATCCTGATGATATCTACAAGTTAGAAATAGATGGTGAAGAAATCGTCACAGTACCGATGCCTTTTTTTTATATATTACTCAACAAACCTGCCAATTATGAAACCTCACACAAGCCCCAACAATATCCGAGTGTCTTCAGCTTGTTTCCCAACCATATGCGTAATATAGATATGCAGGCAGTCGGCAGGCTTGACGCAGACACCACCGGTGTTTTATTGATTACTAACGACGGCCAATTCAACCATCGGGTTACTTCGCCAAAGCATAAAGTGGCCAAACTCTATCGCGTCACACTCAAGCACCCGGCAGATGAGGAAATCTGCATGACGCTGAAAAAAGGCGTCTTGCTGCACGATGATCAAGAAACCGTTTGTGCCGCAGATGCCGTATTGGAAACCCCCACTACGCTGATGCTTACCATTACCGAAGGCAAATACCATCAAGTCAAACGTATGGTTGCTGCCGCTGGTAACCGAGTCAGCCATCTACACCGTGAAAAATTCGGAGAACTGGATACCCAATCGTTATTACCCGGGCAATGGAAATTTATTTCCCCCTTAAATCCATAAAATCCCAGTCAAATAAATTTATTAAATTTTATTTAATATCAACAAATTATTTATTCATTTTTCATATTTACAATTCTTAACACTAATTTTAGTGAACTATTATATAATTCTTACGTCTGAAGTAACACTTACTTCATGAGAAGTGAGTAAGTGAGTAAGACGTTTTCCCCGTAATGTGTTTGGCCATCTATACTTTTCCCCTTGGTATAGATGGTTTTTTTTATCTGCTGTTTTTAAACCTTGCCTGCCACCTTTTATTTATATCTTTACATTATCTATTCGTACCGTTTTTCCCAATTTTTCCTAGCACCTATTTCCCATATCATCTAACCACTGAATAATCGTTCTCATATGCAACACCTTATGACTTCAAACTGTAACCGCTTGTAACTCCACCTTGACTACACACCACTACATTACGATATAATCCGCCCTGTCAAAAAACTGCAATTTTGCGAAACATAAACTATATTATATAAGGAATTCAAACATGGGCATTAGGATTGCCATCAACGGCTATGGCCGTATCGGACGCCAAGTATTACGCGCAATCTACGATTATAAATTGGAAGACCAACTCGAGATTGTAGCCGTTAACGCCAGCGGCAGTTTGGAAACCAATGCCCATCTGACCAAATTTGATACCGTACACGGACGCTTTTCCGCCGATGTTGATCATGATGAAAACCATTTAATTATTAATGGTAAAAAAATCCCCTTCTTCTCTACCCGTAACCCAGCGGAATTACCTTGGGAACTACTGAAAGTAGACTTGGTAATGGAATGTACCGGCGCATTCACAAGCAAAGAAAAAGCTAAGGTACATTTGGAATCGGGCGCAAAAAAAGTGCTGATTTCCGCTCCCGGTGGAGACGATGTAGACGCTACGATCGTCTACGGTGTGAACCATGATGTTTTAACTGACGATATGACTGTAGTTTCCAATGCATCATGTACAACCAACTGCTTGTCCCCCGTTGCCAAAGTACTCAATGACGCCATCGGCATCCGTAAAGGGTTGATGACTACCATCCACGCCCTGACCAACGATCAAAACATTACCGACGTACGCCATAAAGACTTACGCCGCGCCCGTAGTGGTGTAGAGAATATGATTCCAACCAAAACCGGAGCAGCCAAAGCGGTCGGCTTGGTATTACCCGAACTCAAAGGCCGCTTAGACGGCTTGGCCATCCGCGTACCGGCAATCAACGTTTCGCTGGTGGACCTCAGCTTTAAGGCAGGCAGAGATACTACTGTAGACGAAATTAACGAAATCATGAAAAAAGCCGCCGAAAATGGCCCGTTAAAAGGAATTTTAGGTTACAACAGCCTTCCTTTGGTTTCTATGGATTTCAACCACACTACCGAAGCCAGCCATTATGATGCCACGCTCACCAAAGTAACCGGCGGCAATATGGTTAAAGTATTTGCTTGGTATGATAACGAGTGGGGGTTCAGCTGCCAAATGCTAAATACCGCCCGTGCGATGTTCGGCTTGGAAGTTAAACCGTTCAAATAATTTCCAAACGCAATATAGCAAAGGCCGTCTTTTCAGACGGCCTTTTACTTTTATCTGGCCCGATCTTATCTATTTCAACATTTCTTACCTTCTAAAAGGCTTTCTATCCTACGTCCTTTCACATTTTTTTTTCTAATCCGCTACTATCTAATCCATAATCCGCCACTAAAAATAAAACAGCCCGGATATTTCCGGGCTGTTCAAAAGTTAGGGGAACTTTACTCCAAAACTACCTCAACGCGCCGAGCTTCGGTATTACTACCGCTACCGCCGCCATCCGAGCTGGCCGGTTTGCGTAACTCGATCTGACTTTCAGGCACACCGAGGGCCAACAAGGCATCACGTACGGCAAAAGCACGTTGTTTCGATAATTCTTCATTTTGCTGTACATTACCGGTACTGTCATGAAAACCGGAAACCACTGCTTTTTTACCATTTTGAGTGCCGGCCAATACGTCTTGCAAAGCATCTTGCGCACCAACGGCCAAATCCGCCTTACCGCTGGCAAAATAGAATTTCACCACGCCATTTTCCACAACTACGGAAGCTTCATCCGCCGCACTGGCTGCAACAGGAGCCAAAATAACTTCGGCCGGATTAGCCACCGCTTCTGCTGAAGCGGCAGAAGCAGCTACCGTTTCAGCAGAAGCTGCCGAGGCCTGACCATAAGTGGGCGAACCTTCGACATGGCCGTTTTCCCAGCCCCAAATACCGTAAAATAATGTTGCCAAAACAGCCAGGCCCGCAGCTCCGCCGGCAATCCACAAACCTAAACGTTGTTCTTTATCGTCGTCACGATCAGACATTTCCAGCCTCTCTTTTCAAAGTAAAGCAAACAGGATATCAGCGTATTTGTAATACACCGTAATTTAGTGATTTTTCGCATTATACCCAACTTAACGGCGATGCGACAGCCGAATCCCTGTTCAATAGGCCGCCGAAACAGTAAAATAGCGGCTTTATCTCTCTACTATTCCGAACACTTTATCATGCTGACCTTTCAAGAAATCATCTTTAAGCTGCAAACTTACTGGGCTAACCACGGCTGTACCGTCCTGCAACCTTTCGACATGGAAGTCGGAGCAGGTACCAGCCATCCGGCCACCTGCCTGCGTGCCCTCGGCCCGGAACCTTGGTTTGCCGCTTATGTACAACCTAGCCGCCGCCCTAAAGACGGCCGCTACGGCGACAACCCCAACCGTTTGCAACATTATTACCAATTTCAGGTGGCATTAAAGCCGGCGCCGGAAAACATCCAAGAGCTTTACCTCAATTCATTGCGCGAACTGGGTATTTCACCGCTGGAGCACGATATCCGCTTCGTAGAAGACGACTGGGAAAACCCAACTTTAGGCGCATGGGGCTTGGGCTGGGAAGTATGGTTAAACGGTATGGAAGTTACCCAGTTTACCTATTTCCAACAAGTAGGCGGTATTGATTGTTCTCCCGTACTGGGCGAAATCACTTACGGTATCGAACGCTTGGCCATGTATCTGCAAGGCGTTGAAAATGTTTACGACCTGGTATGGGCGAAAACGCTCGACGGCCAAACCGTTACCTACGGCGATGTATACCACCAAAATGAAGTTGAACAGTCTACCTACAACTTCGAATACGCCAACGTAGAACTTCTGCTGCAAAACTTCAATAATTTCGAAGCCGAAGCCAAACGTTTGTTGGAAGTAGAAGACACCAGCCTTGCCCTGCCCGCCTACGAACAAGTATTGAAAGCAGGCCATACCTTCAACCTACTGGATGCGCGCGGTGCTATCTCTGTTACCGAACGGGCCACCTATATCGGCCGAGTGCGCACCCTCAGCCGTATGGTCGCGCAAAAATTTGTCGAAAGCCGTGAAAAATTAGGCTTTCCGCTGATTAAAAAACAAGCCGATTAAAAACATTAAAAGATATTTTCAGACGGCCTGATGTTTCTCTCAAGAATGCCGTCTGAAAACATACCGAAAGTTAAAAATATTATGACTAACCAAACCCTGTTAATCGAACTGCTCACCGAAGAGCTGCCGCCCAAAGCCCTCAATCTTTTGGGCAACAGCTTGGCAGACTCCATCGTCGAATCTTTGGAAAAAGAACAACTTATCGAAAGCAATCCTGATTACACCGCCTACGCCTCGCCCCGTCGTCTGGCTGTTCAAATACGTAACGTCAAATCCGTACAAGCCGACCGCCAAGTTACCCGCAAAGGCCCTTCAGTAGCAGCCGGTATGAAAGACGGCACCCCAACTAAAGCTTTAGAAGGCTTTGCCCGCTCATGCAATACCGATATCGCTTCGCTTTCGATCGTCAATGACGGAAAGCAAGATGTATATGCTTACGAATTTACCCAAACCGGCCAACCATTGAGCGCACTTATCAGTGATATGTTGGCGCAAGCAGTAAAAAAACTGCCGATTCCGAAAGTTATGCGTTGGGGCAGCAGTACCCATACCTTCGTGCGCCCTGTTCACGGCTTGGTCGTGATGCATGGCAAGGATACCGTACCCGCAACCGTATTAGGTTTGCAAAGCTGCAACCATACCTTAGGGCACCGCTTTCTGTCTCAAGGAGAAATAGTATTTTCCGATGCTGACGAATATGCTGAAAAAATGCGGAGTACGGGCAAAGTCATTGCTTCATTTGCCGAACGCAAAACGGCTATCCAATCAGCCTTAAACCAACAAGCCGCCGGCTTGGGAGCGACCGTAGCTGCCGATGAGGCCCTATTAGACGAAGTTACCGCATTAGTTGAATGGCCTGTCGTACTCGAAGCGGGATTTGAAGAACATTTCCTCGCCGTACCTCAAGAATGCCTGATCCTCACCATGCAGCAAAACCAAAAATACTTCCCGCTGTTAAACGGTAACGGAAAACTAATGAATCGCTTCTTATTGGTATCCAATTTAGAAGCCGAGAACCCCGCGCATATCATCCACGGAAACGAACGTGTATTACGCGCCCGTTTGGCTGATGCCGAATTTTTCTACAAGCAAGACCAAAAAGCCACGCTTGAAAGCCGCTTACCCAAACTGGAAAATGTGGTTTACCACAACAAACTGGGCAGCCAGGCAGAACGTGTAGCCCGTCTTACCACAATTGCCGCCTATGCGGCCGAAGCATTGGGCAGCGACAGCAAAACAGCAGAGCGTGCCGCCCGCTTGGCCAAAGCAGATTTGGTTACCGAAATGGTAGGTGAATTCCCCGAGTTACAAGGTACTATGGGCAAATACTATGCCCGCCTAGACGGAGAAAGCGAAGAAGTAGCCTCTGCCATCGAAGCACACTACCAACCGCGCTTTGCAGGTGACTCACTACCCGAAAGCCATACGGCCACCGCCGTTGCGCTAGCAGATAAACTCGAAGCCTTGGTAGGGATTTGGGGCATCGGCCTGATTCCGACGGGAGACAAAGATCCATATGCCTTGCGCCGTGCCGCTTTGGGCGTATTACGGATGCTCATGCGGCATGATTTGGGCATCAATGATTTACTTCAAGCCGCTTACGACAGTTTTCCTGCCGGCAAACTCGCATCTAACACCGTAGCCGAAGTAGCCGACTTTATGCGTGCACGTTTGGCCGTATTGCTTCAGAATGATTATCCGCAAGATATCGTTGCTGCCGTTTTAGTCAAACAGCCCTCACGCTTAAGTGATATCGAAGCGCGTCTGCAGGCTGTAAGCGCATTTAAGACACTGCCGGAAGCCTCTGCCTTGGCCGCAGCTAACAAACGTGTACAAAACCTGCTGAAAAAGGCCGATGCCGAATTGGGCTTGCCTGATCCTGCCCTATTCCAGCAAGAAGAAGAAAAAGCCTTGTTCACAGCCGCTCAAAATCTGGCACCTAAGATCGAATCAGCACTGGCTGCACAGGATTTCCAAACCGCCTTATCCGAGTTGGCTGCTATCAAGCCGCAAGTAGATACATTCTTCGACGGTGTGATGGTGATGGCAGATGATGCAAGCATTAAGCAAAACCGCCTTAACTTACTGAACAGTTTAGCTGAGCAACTCAATGCGGTAGCCGATATTTCACAGCTAACCGACTAAGGTTAAAGCCGGAATGTATATTTTCCAGAGGCCGTCTATTTTCAGACGGCCTCTGTCGTTTCCGCAAAAATGCTATAATCGGTCAAACCGCTTATAAAGAAAGCCTACCGCCATGTACGACAATATCCGATTCCATACAGATGAAAACTATCCTGCCAACCTTCCGCCGGAAGCCGCAGCCACCCATATCGGTATGTATTGGGCATGGGCCGCCTCGCAAGGCTTGGCAAACCCTGCTTGGCAAAATTCCCCCGAAAGCGCCTCGGATTTTAAAGCCATGCTGGCCGGAGAGATGAGCGGTGCTGATTTTGTATTGACCCATATGGACGGGGCACTTATTCCTGAAGATTTTAATGAGCTAGGACAACGCTTTACCGCCTTTTATTATGATGATGAAGACGAAGGCTATGGTAAATTTATGGAAGATTACGTGACTACCATGAATACCCCTGAACTCGACAGTTTTTATCACGTAAACAACAGCAATGAAAATCAACGGCTACTGGCAGCAGTTTTTCAGACGGCCTTCGAACAATGGCAAGAGTCTTTGCGCTAATCTATAAACCTATAAATATTAAAAAAGAAATTTCTAATGAACATTCTGATTACCGGCGGTGCCGGATTTATCGGTTCGGCAGTTATCCGCCATATTATCACCCATACCGAACACCATGTTATCAATGTCGACAAACTTACCTATGCCGGCAATTTGGAATCCCTCGCTTCCGTAGCCGACAACCCTCGCTACGCTTTCGAGCAAACCGATATCTGCAACCGCGTAGAATTAGACCGCATCTTTACAGAATACCGGCCTGACGCCGTGATGCATTTGGCTGCCGAGAGCCATGTCGACCGTTCTATCGATAGCCCAGCAGCCTTTATGGAAACCAATATTATCGGCACCTATACCCTTCTTGAAGCAGCTCGATCTTATTGGCAACAACTGCCAGCCGAAACTCAAAATAATTTCCGTTTCCATCATATTTCTACCGATGAGGTGTATGGCGACTTACACGGCAAGAACGACTTGTTTACCGAAACCACGCCCTACTCACCAAGTAGCCCCTATTCTGCCTCCAAAGCCTCAAGCGACCATCTTGTACGCGCATGGCAGCGCACTTACGGCCTACCGACACTGGTGACCAACTGCTCAAACAACTACGGCCCTTATCATTTCCCAGAAAAACTCATTCCTTTAATGATATTAAATGCATTGGCAGGCAAACCGCTGCCTGTTTATGGCGACGGCCAGCAAATACGTGATTGGTTATTTGTAGAAGATCATGCCCGCGCGCTCTATACTGTCCTTACCCGGGGCACAGTTGGTGAAACCTACAATATCGGCGGGCACAACGAGCAAAGCAATATTCATGTCGTACGTAGCATCTGTCAAATACTTGAAGAAATAGCTCCTCAAAAGCCCGATGGTGTAAACCATTACGAAGATTTGATTACGTTCGTTCCTGACCGTCCCGGGCATGATGTCCGCTATGCCATAGATGCCTCAAAAATCGAACGCGAATTAGGTTGGAAACCACAAGAAAGCTTTGAAAGCGGCCTGCGAAAAACCGTAGAATGGTATCTGAATAATACCGAATGGTGGCAACGTGTATTAGACGGTTCATATGCAATGGAGCGGCTCGGACACCCAACCACACGGGATCGGTAATACACACAAGCTATAACAAGGAATAAACATATGAAAGGTATTATTTTGGCTGGCGGCTCAGGTACCCGACTCTATCCGGTTACCCGCGGCGTATCCAAACAACTACTACCAGTTTACAACAAACCGATGATTTATTACCCTTTATCGGTATTAATGCTAGCCGGTATACGTGAAATTTTAGTCATTACCACCCCTGAAGATAATGCGGCTTTCCGCCGTCTGCTCGGTGATGGCAGTGATTTCGGCATACGAATAGAATATGCCGTCCAACCCAGTCCTGATGGTCTGGCCCAAGCTTTTATCATAGGCGAGTCATTCATCGGTAACGACAGCGTATGCTTAGTATTGGGTGACAATATCTTCTACGGGCAATCATTCAGCCAAAGCCTGCAAAAAGCAGCAGCACAGAGCCATGGCGCAACGGTATTCGCCTACCAAGTAAAAGACCCGCAACGCTTTGGTGTTGTTGAATTCGACAAAGACTACTGCGCCCTTTCTATCGAAGAGAAACCAATTCAACCCAAATCACACTGGGCCGTAACCGGCCTGTATTTCTACGATAACAGAGTAACGGAATTTGCCAAACAGGTTAGACCGTCCGAACGGGGTGAGCTGGAAATTACCAGTATTAACCAAATGTACCTAGAAGACGGTTCGCTGAAAGTACAACTACTCGGTCGTGGCTTTGCCTGGCTAGATACCGGCACACATGAAAGCCTACATCAAGCCGCATCATTCGTACAAACCGTTGAAGAACTGCAAAATATGCAGATTGCTTGCTTAGAAGAAATTGCATGGCGCAATGGTTGGCTTTCAGACGGCCAACTCGAAACCCTGGCTGCACCTATGGCAAAAAACGAATACGGACGCTATCTGTTGCGACTACTGCAACATACCCATTAAACCAAAGGTGAAAATATATGAACATTATCGACACCGCCATTGCAGACGTTAAAATCCTAGAGCCTAAAGTCTTCGGCGATGATCGGGGTTTTTTCATGGAAACCTTTCGTGACGAATGGTTCCGAACCCATATCGCCCCCCGTACCTTCGTACAAGAAAACCATTCGAAATCATCTGCTAACGTACTGCGTGGTCTCCACTACCAAACCCGCAACACCCAAGGCAAACTGGTACGCGTGGTAGCCGGAGCAGTATTTGATGTCGCTGTCGACCTGCGCCGCAACTCCCCCACTCTTGGCAAATGGGTCGGTGCAGAACTATCAGCCGAAAACCGCCGCCAACTTTGGGTTCCCGAAGGCTTTGCCCACGGCTTTTATGTTTTGGGCGAAGGTGCCGAATTTGTCTACAAATGTACCGACTACTATAATCCCGAAGCAGAACACTGCCTGCTTTGGAACGATCCGGATATCGGCATAGACTGGCCACTAAAAGGCGAACCGCAACTTTCAGCTAAAGATTTGAATGGTTTACCGCTTCACAAAGCCCCAATATTAGATTAAATCTTATGGATAAAAACATCACTATCAGCATCAACCGTTTTCGTAGCGGCGGCGGTATGGAAAGCTATACTTTTGACCTTGTTAAATATTTAACGGCAATCCAACATCCGGTCAAAATTTATGCTACTACCTTCGATACCCAACTGCCTCTATACCAACACATTAAAGCTGTAGAGATTAATCAAAAACGTATTCCCAAAAAACTTAGGCCGTTCTTTTTCAGCCCACAGCTACAAAAATACCGCCAATCGAATGAATATTTAGTTGCTTGTAACCCTACTGACTATGCAGATGTATTTATCTGTGGCGGTACGCACTTGGGCTACCTAAAAGGCATGCAAAAGCAAGGAGGGATTCTTGATAAGCTCATTATCCATCGTAACCATACCAATTATAAAACTGCAAAGTCTATTATGGCACACTCACACTTAATGCAACATGAGCTTACCTCTTTGTACGGTATATCCCCTGAAAAAATCCATGTAGTTCATCCACCAGCAGATACCGAACGCTTTCAACCTGCCAACAAGGAGCAAATTTCTAGACTCAGAAAACAATACGGCTTTAATGAAAAAGATACGGTATTCTTGTTTCCCTCTACTGGGCATAAACGTAAAGGTTTAGATTTTCTAGCCGATTTTTTTGAACAAACAAACTTACCTGTTAAGCTTGCCGTTGCCGGCTCTCCATTACCACGTCCTATGAAAAATGTGATAGAGCTGGGCTTTTGTAAAAACATGCCCGAACTCTACCAAGCTGCCGATTACACCATTATGGCGTCACAATACGAACCATTCGGATTAATTGGCGTAGAATCGGTATTAAGCGGTACACGTGTCGTATTGGCAGACAATATGGGATGTTGTGAAGTATTGAATAACCAAGCTGGCTTTTTCTTTTCTCGTAATAACCCTCAAACTTTAGCTGAATATATTACCCAAGCTGTTATATTAAAACAAAACGGCAAACATAAGATTAATAACCCTTTACAGGCATTAAACTATAACCCCACCCTCTCATACCATATAAATCAACTCTGCAAGATGCTGGAACCTGCTTAGTTTGTTTGGAATATAAAAAATGAAACTAATTATTCTTGACCGTGACGGTATTATTAACCACGACCGTGACGACTTTGTAAAAAATGTTGATGAGTGGATGCCGATAGAAGGCAGCATGGATGCCATAGCCCTTCTAACACAAGCAGACTATACCCTAGCAGTTGCTACCAACCAATCCGGCATAGGCCGCCACTATTTCACTATGCAAGACCTAACCGAAATGCACCAAAAAATGCACCGTTTAGTACAGCAGGCCGGCGGACACATCGATGGTATTTGGTTTTGCCCGCATACGGCCGACTCCGCATGTAACTGTCGCAAACCCAAACCCGGTATGATTGAAGATATTATCGACCGATTCAATGCCGAGGCCAAAGAAACTTGGCTGGTAGGCGACAGCCTACGCGATTTACAGGCAATTGCGGCGGTAGGCGGCAAACCCGCTTTAGTATTGACAGGAAAAGGTAAAAAAACACTTGCTACCCAAGCAGACCTATTACCTGAAAATACCCAAATTTTTGACGATCTGATGGCCTTTTCCCAGTATATCCGCGAGCAACAATCATCGGGGGCCGCGGACTGATATCTTTCTCCTAAACCCAATTTTTCAGGCGGCTCTTTCCCGAAGCAAAGCATGCCGTCTGAAAATATTCTTCTCCAAACATGCTACAATCCGCCTGATTTAGACGATTTAACCGGAATCATCATGCTGTTACTCCGAAATTTACTTTATTGGCTGTTATTGTGTCTGATTACCCCGCCGATGTTCTTATTTCTCTTTCCTCCTGCTTTACTGTTTCCAAATGGGGCAGGGAAAATGGGAAGATTATGGGCTCTTACCTTATTATGGATGCTAAAAAATATTATCGGCCTTAAATACCGCGTTATCGGCCGTGAAAATATCCCGACAGGTCCTGCTATTATCTGCAGTAAGCATCAATCGGGATGGGAAACCTTAGCCCTTCAAGAAATATTTCCGTTGCATGTATATGTAGCCAAACGCGAACTGTTCAAACTTCCTTTTTTTGGCTGGGGCTTGAAGCTAACCAAAGCCATTGGTATCGACCGCAGCAACAGTGCGGAAGCCAGTCGACAATTGATGGAGCAAGGTATTGCCCGCCGCAATGAAGGCTTGTGGATTGCTATTTTTCCCGAAGGTACCCGTATGCCGCCGGGTGAACGTGGGAAATATCGTTATGGCGGAGCCCGTATGGCTAAAATGTTTGAAATGGATTTGGTACCCGTTGCACTCAATAGCGGTGAATTTTGGCCGCGAAATTCTTTTATGAAATACCCGGGCGAAATAACCGTTATTATCGGCCGACCCATCGCACACAATAGTGGCACACCCGAAGAAATGATGAAGCGATGCGAACATTGGATCGAAGAGCAGCAATCACAAATCAGCGGTGTTGGCCCGTGCGCCAAACCCCCAAAGGCCGTCTGAAATGGATAATGACTCATTAGCCGCCGTTGCTTTTGCAGCGGTGGCACTAATTTTCGGCTGGCAGCATTTTAATCGGGCTTTGGTAAACAATGCTATTCCTGCACTTTGGCGCCGTATTATTTTAGGAACTGCTACCGTAATTATTTTACTAAGCTTGCTTTATTATCTCGGCTGGCTATAAATGCAAATATCTCATACTCTTTCAGACGGCCTTTCTATCTGTTTGCATATAGTCCGCCGTGCGAAAAAAAACATTATCTTGCGCCCTATGCACGGTAACCAGATCAGCTTAAGCATCCCGCCTAAGCTCAACGAAAAACAACTTCGCTACTGGCTTCAAACCAACGAAAAAGTCTTACGTAATATTCTTAAACGCAATCTTGCGGAAACGCCGTCTGAAAACAATATTCCTCAAAAAATCTGGTATCGAGGCATATCACATGATGTGAGAAGCCACAATAAGCCCTATATTGAGATTGCCGAAAACCATATTTTTCTTCCTGAAAAAGAGCAGGAGCAACAAAAAGCCCACTTGCTCCGCTTTTTAAGAACTCAAGCAGAAAATATCTTACTTTCACGCTTACAAACACATGCAGAACAATTAGAACTATTTCCCGCAGCCATAGCACTATCAAACGCCAAAACCTTTTGGGGAGTATGCCGTCCTCAAAGCGGCATCCGCCTAAACTACCGCCTAATAGGCGCACCCGATTTTGTAATTGACTATGTATGTATACACGAGCTCTGCCACCTGATTCATCCCAATCACAGCAAGCAATTCTGGGCTGCCGTCAACCTCTATACCCCGCATACCATTAACGCTAAAACATGGTTAAAACAACACGGTAAAGAACTTTTTATACTTGAGTAAAATATTTTGCATTTTAAGCAACCATTCAATTTAAAACCGATAGATTGATCACTATTGATATAACCTACCAACAATAGACCAATCATCTTCATATTCAAACCAATATAAACCTATTTGGGAATATAAATAAAAGGCCGTCTGAAAATATATTTTCAGACGGCCTTAAAAAAACTCAAAATATCACGGCATCAGCATGCCACCATTAACATGCAATGTCTGCCCGGTAATATATTTAGCCTGAGGGCTGGCCAAAAACAAAACCGCATCAGCAATATCCTGAGCTTCACCGAAACAGCCCAGAGCCGTTTGCGCTTCAAACATCGCACGCTGCTCTTCAGGTAAAGCACGGGTCATATCAGTATCAATAAAACCAGGAGCGACACAGTTCACAGTGATACCGCGACTGCCTACCTCACGTGCCATAGATTTTGAAAAACCGATCAAGCCTGCCTTTGCAGCCGAGTAATTAGCTTGACCAGCATTTCCCATTACGCCGACAACAGAAGTAATATTGATAATACGACCACTGCGCTGTTTCATCATTCCGCGTAACACGGCCTTACTGGCACGGAATACCGATTTCAGATTTACCTGCATAATAGAATCCCACTCTTCCTCTTTCATACGCATTAAGAGGTTGTCGCGGGTAATTCCGGCATTATTCACCAAAATATCTAATTTACCGTTTTCTTTTTCAATTTCAGAGATCAAAGCTTCGATACTACCTTCCGTAGCAGCATCCAATACCTTGCCCTCCCCACCCCATTGCGCCAAGCGCTCGCCTATAGCGGCTGCACCGCTTTCAGAAGTAGCCGTACCGACAACTTTGGCACCGGCTGCCGCCAACGTATCCGCAATCGCTGCGCCAATACCGCGCGAAGCACCTGTAACCAACGCAACTTTACCAGTTAAATTTTGTGAACTCATGAATCATCCTTTCTTTGGCAATCAGAATCGATATTGATACCGTACCCTAAAATCATTATTTCATATAAGAATTTTGACGATATTTTTTTGGCCTAAACCACTTATAAAATATTTTTCTATAAAACCTATTATAATACTTTTTTAATTTTTCCCTTTTTTCAAACCCAGACCACATTAATTCTTGAAAGTAAATTCCATTCTTAATATAAAACTCATAGTGCTTGTTATAAATTTTTAATAAGTTATTTGATTCATTTTCTTTGGAAATAGAATTAGAAACAGATGTTTTATTTTTTCTTTTCCTATAAAAAAATAAATATTCATTTATCTTAAATACCTTACCATTATTCTTTATTATAGAGATAAATAGATCCCAATCTTCATACATTGTAAGTGAAGTATCAAACCCTCCGACCTTATCAAATACTGACTTTCTAATCAATGCAGTAACATATATACAATTTTTTAATAAAAATCCAACTGTATCAAACTCCGGCAAATACCAAGGCTTATTTTCATTATCAAACAAAACAGCATTACTATAAACAATCGCGACATCATTATTAGACTCAGCCACAGCAACGCATTTTTCAATATAACTAGGATCTAATTTGTCATCCGAATCTAAACAAACTAAATATTTTCCCTTAGCATAAGCAATAGCATTTTGCCTAGCTACAGCACAATAAGCATTTTCTTGACTCAGAACTTTTAAATTGGCATTATTTTCCGCATAGTGCTCTAACAATCTAAGAGTACCATCTGTAGAACCATCATCAATAGCAATAACTTCAAAATTTTTATAAGTTTGGGCAAACAAACTCTCTAATGTTTCAGGCAAGTATTGCTCAACATTAAAACAGGGAATAATTACAGAAACTAAAGGATAATCAGCCAATATTATCTCCAATATATAACTCTATTGAGGAAGTGAAATTTTTTGATGTGGTTGAATATTTAAAATATATTTAATCCAGTTACCAAAGCTATATTTCTGGCGAATACCAATATCAATTTCATAGTATGGTAGCTCTAAAAAGTCATTTAACTTAGAAAAATCCTCACCATCCCAAACTAAAATATTATTAGGATGATAAAAATCATAATTTAAAACCTTCACATTCGTAGTAATAAGCTTTTTTCTATATCCCAATGCTTCAAATGTTCGAAATGATAAGCCCGAATGTTCATCTATTACAAAATCAACCAGGACCCTGCTTTGCCGGCTTCTTTTTAAATTCTCTTCAAAAGAAATAAATCCATTATTTAATTTAATTCCATCAAGATAACAAGTTCTTTTTTCAACCTCTTTTCCGCACACTTGTATATCAGCTGAATACTTATTTGCTTTTATGTATCTTAAAAAATTATTGATTACATTCACTCTACAATCCATATGTGCCCCAATAAAATAAAAATCGCTCTTTATTTCATAACTATCATGCAGATCATAATCAAAGTAAAAGTTAGTTGCTGGATAAATATTTAATCCTGGAAATTCCAAATCACTCGAATCAAAAACATAAAACCGATCAAATATATCAATTACTGAATAAATCTCAGGAAATCGATGTAAGCCGTCAAACTGGTAATTAACAATACCATGTTTACTTTCTTTACTAATAAATTTTAGAAAATCTTGGCTATATATATGGCCATTTATAAATAATGCATAGTCTAAACTTACTCCTTGAATTCTCTCACTTGCCAAATATTTCAATCTTTTAGCTTTTAAACTGTGCTTATAGCTATAATCACGATAACGGATTTTTCTCCATCTACCATAAATTCTTTCACTTAAAGATGGCTTCCAATTATCAAAATCTTCTACAATATTAATTACATTAAATCCATAATACTGTAGATTCTTTTCAATTAGCTTATACATCCCTGCAAAAGATGGCATTCCAAATAAAATAGTTTTATTCATTAGACTCTCTTCAAAAGCTATAAAAATAAAACACGCTGACGCTGCACTTTTTTTATCATTCTTATAGGCTTCAACAATACATGTTGAATTCTTTCAGAAAATTTTTTTCTTTTTTTCTTTTTAGGCAAGTTATTAAAATTAAAAAACCTATCTTTTTCCAATTGACTTACTAATCCTTTTTGTTTATTTAAAACACTATCTTGAATACAGAGAGCCGGAGTTAATTGGTATAAGGAAAATTTAGGAATATTATTCAAGTAATCATAAACTAATACATCTACAGGATTTAAATCATAAGCTGACAAAGTATGTATCTTTTGGAGTAACAGTCTAATAGCCTGATTTGATATAATATAAGCACCACATCCACTATTGCTGCTTTCTAGAAATTTAAACTGTCTGCCTTGATATTCTTGTATTCCAGTCGATTTTAAATTAATTAAGCGCAACACTGTCTCTAAGCATAGGAAATATGCATCATTAGCAAACCTCTGCTCCAACCATAACGTATCTATTAAAAATTTTTCAGCCTGACTTCCTAAAACAATATCATCCTCAAAAATAGCAATATATGGTAAATCCTCTTCAAGGCATTTCTGCCACAATGAAAGATGACTCATTAAACATGCCTTTTCTCCATCAGTCATATTGGGCTCATCTTGTAAACGCGGAAGTATCTTCACTATATGTTGCTGTAATTCAAACGATGGCTGTAGTGCATCAAAAAATTTAAATGGTATATTTTTCGCATCAAACTCGTTTCTAATATGTTGTCTTCTTTCCTCTGCTTGAGGAAGACTAATAACATAATTATGCAACATATATAAATTCCGATGAAAAATTAGGACAATAGACAATATGAAAGTGCCGCCCAAAAAAACTTCAGACGGCTTACATCATTTTGACTTAACTACAGATTATTTTAAATTAATAAATGCTACCACCTGCTCCATATTAGTTAGAGCCGTACAAACAGCGGCTTTATTAATACGTTTGGCCAAACCTGCCAAGACCTTACCCGGACCGCACTCCGCTGACTCAGTGATACCACGTTCAACCAATGCATTAACGGTTTCAGTCCATCGTACCGGGCTGTAAAGCTGACGTACCAATGCATCTTTGATTTTCTCCACA
Source organism: Neisseria sp. S1 (assembly GCF_048060015.1). Lineage (NCBI taxonomy): Bacteria > Pseudomonadati > Pseudomonadota > Betaproteobacteria > Neisseriales > Neisseriaceae > Neisseria > Neisseria sp. S1. The sequence goes on along the minus strand of NZ_JBLUPI010000007.1, from coordinate 141,796 downwards.
TCAGTGTAAGCAGCCACATCGGCATTATGGATTACTTCGATTTCCGGACGGGTAATTTCCACGTCTTTTAATGCTTCTGCCAATTTTTCAGCAGCCGGCTTCATCAGGCTGCAATGCGAGGGTACAGATACCGGTAAAGGTAAAGCGCGCTTGGCTCCTGCTTCTTTTGCTAATGCAATTGCACGCTCCACGGCAGCAGTATGGCCGGCAATAACAACCTGGCCGGGCGAATTGAAATTAACAGCTTCGACTACTTCGTTTTGCGCCGCTTGAACACAAATGTTTTTTACCTGTTCATCTTCCAAACCCAAAATAGCAGCCATTGCTCCCACTCTGGCCGGTACGGCAGACTGCATCAATTCGGCACGCAAACGTACAAGTTTGACGGCATCTTCAAATTTCAATGCACCTGCAACTACTAAGGCCGTATATTCGCCCAAGCTATGACCTGCCACAACTTTAGGTGCCTGCCCACCTGCTTCAAGGTATGCACGGTAAGTGGCTACACCGGCAGCCAACATCAGCGGCTGGGTATTTACGGTTTCATTAATCGGCCCTGCATCTTCGGCATTCATCATAGCCCATAGGTCTTGGCCAAGAGCCTCAGAAGCTTCATCAAAAGTTGCTTTTACAACGTTACTTTCATTAAAACCGTTCATCATACCTAGGCTTTGCGAGCCTTGGCCGGGAAAGAAAAAGGCAAAGTTCATAATGTTCAACTCTTTTACATAAAAATATTCAAGAAAAATCCACACCAACTGCATAATAAAAGCAAACCGGCAAATACTGATTTCTTTTATTTTAAGATACTTCCCTCATACGATTGAGAGCCGCTTCCGTTTGGTTGTAGATATTCGGCACCATGCAGCTTCATACTCATCCCTTTGGGCGCCCCAACTGCAAACTGTAAGCTGTTTGTCAACGATTCGGCAAAATTTCCGCAATACAACTTACTACCCTGGTGATTTAGATTAGAATTTGCATCTGCATAAATTTTACCGCCGATATCACGCCATAATTTGTAAAATCCATAATCTTCAGACAAATAACGTCCACTATCCGGATGCACCATTACATCAAAAAAGCGGTAATGCAGTCCCTGATCGGCAACACCTAGTGTATCAGGTACATAACGCAATTGAGGATAGGCAGATATCATACGCTCAAATACGCTGCGTTTGATCAGCATAAATCCGGTAGGGGCTTCGTCTACTTCAAAAAAGCCGTCTGAACCGATGTTTATTTCAACTTCTCCGTTACTGTTGCATTGACTATGTTTACAGTATAACGGGTATATTGTGCTTCGAACTGCTGCCGTGTTATGCCCTGAGGAAGTCCGCCTAGCGGCCAATTTTCATGCTTGAGCGGATAAACCCCACAAGCGACATCGTAATCCGATAGTAATAAACGGATTGCCGCCTGCGGTGAAAATCCAATATCGCTATCTATCCAAAAAAGATGTGTCCACTGGGAATGAGATAAAAACTCGGCTACTGCATTATTTCTTGCCCGCGTAATCAGACTCTCTCCGCGTTGAAGGGATATCTGGCAAACCAAAACCATAGTCATAAGAGGCTGATAGCAGGTTTAACAATGACTATGTATAATTTTGAAAATATTTACCGTCATGACTGGGCGTCATTACTACGGGAAACATCTTCTTTAATTCGCTCTCGGGCAGCATAAAAATCTTATCCTAAATTACGACAACCCGTTCGACCCGAATTCAACGGTTAGCAAATGGGAAAGCCAATCCAAAATACCCGACCACACCAATAGTGACGTAACCAAAATATTTATCAATACGGTAATCCAAAAACAAGCAACAAACGGCTGTTTGGTAGTTTTATGGCGCCAGAAGAAACGCCCAAGCAATGCTCCGGGCCAACCGCCTATCAGGCCTACCGCCAACAAAGTCGATTCCGGTATCCTGCCGGCAAAACCCCTATAGGCTCCAAATGCCAAAGCGCGCTGTTTATCATGCCGGTACATCAACCAAGCGACTATGCTCCACACTGCATACCACAATGCCAACGGCCAAAAACAATACGTTAAAAAAGCCACATAAACCAGTATAAAAAATATATATAACGATATTTTGTATTTCCGCGGCACTAAGTATTTCTTTCCTGTTTCTGTGGAAGAGATAGAGGGCGATAAATGGGCATATTCGTCTTTTAATACCACTTTCACAGCTCGCTTACTTTCTTCCTCGCCGAATGGGCGGCATAGAAAATTAACAACTGCGCCCTCGAAAGGCTGCTTTCCATCTTGGCAAGCTGATAAATAAAATAATACACGCTCATTACCGTATTGTATGAAACCGTAATCACGACTTTTATCCCAATAAACAACACGCCCTTCCAACAACGTATTGATGGGGATGGAACTTTCTTGTTTTACCTGAGGCTCATCATCCCAGCTAACTCGATAATCCTCTTCAGCTTCAGCCTCAAGACCGGTTGTCACAATATTTTTTGTAATATCCGCCGAATGAGGTGAATCCGAAAGCTGTTCTACATCTAAATGGTCTACGCTAACAACATCGTCCAGTATCCATTGTCCATTACCATGCTGCAACAATAGCCCTTCTAGCATGCTTCCATCCTCTGGTACACGACGCTGGTCACGTAGGGACGGTCCTAAAATAAACACTTGCACCGGCCTGTCATCACCATAAAAACCATATCCGCCGTTGCGTTGGAAATCCCAATATTCGAGCACCAAACGCACCCTCTTTCCTTCAGGCGGCGGTTTCAGGCGTTCTACAGCAAGCGCCAGCGGGCGGCTTTTAGCATCGACTCCCAAACCATAGCAAACTTCGTCTCCTGCTTTCGGGAATTTATAATCTCCGGCAAGCTGTTCTGCTGTCAGCATCACATGCCTCCCCCTATTTTCATCCGAGCGGATCGCTCCGATTTTACGGTCATCAAACCAATAGCTGACCGTTCCGTAATGTTTATCGTGCTTCATTATTATTTTTTAAGTTGATTTATAAAATAAAAATAAGGCCGTCTGAAGGCTTCAGACGGCCTCTAGGCCTTTAATATTTTACCAGCACCGCCCCCCATGCAAAACCACCTCCTATACCTTCAAGCAGTAAAGTCTGCCCTCGGCGTATTTTCCCGCTGCGGATACCCGTATCCAAGGCAAGCGGAATAGAGGCTGCTGAAGTATTTGCATGCTCTTCTACCGTCAGAATCACCTTATCCATGCTCAAACCCAAATGTTTGGCGGTAGCTTCAATAATCCGCTTATTCGCCTGATGAGGCACAATCCAATCGATTTCCTCTGCCGAAGTACCGGTTTGCTCCAAAACATCCTCTGCTACTTTGGCCAATGTTTTTACTGCAAACTTAAATACACCGGGTCCGTCCATTTGCACAAACGGCGTACCGGTGATTTTGCCACCGGCGATTTGCCCCGGCACTTGCAACAAAGGTAAATAATTACCGTCTGCCTGCAGTTTTCCACCGATAATGCCCGGTTGCCCTGAAGCGCCCAACACGACTGCACCCGCACCGTCACCAAACAACACGCAAGTGCTGCGGTCGTTCCAGTCCACAATCCGACTGAATATTTCGGCCCCGATAACTAATGCTTTTTTAGCCATACCGCTTTGAATATACGCCTGAGCGGTAGTCAGGGCATACATAAAGCCGGCACATACTGCCGCCACGTCAAAAGCAGCGCATCCGGCGATACCCAATTTATTTTGAACGATCGTCGCGGTAGAGGGAAACTGCATATCAGGCGTAGCCGTTGCAAGTACAATCAGATCGATTTCTCCCGCATCTACACCAGCAGCCAGCAGAGCTCTTTTGGCCGCTTCTGTCGCCAAATCACTGGTTTTTTCATTATCTGCCGCAATATGCCGGGCTTTAATACCTGTTCTCGTGGTAATCCACTCATCAGAGGTATCTACCTTTTGTGCCAGTTCGTCATTAGTCACACGGCTAGCCGGCAGATAACTGCCCGTACCGAGAATTTTGGCGTATTGCATGGTTTTAGCCTTTACTGGTTTGCATCGTTAAGATGCGATTGTAGTCAAAACACTCTAATTACTCAATGCCGCCAAACCTATTTATCAGGGCTGCATCGCAAAAGCATCCCAACATTTACCAATATTTAGTCCAAATTATTGGCCATGGCCGCCTGTTCTGCTTCCATTTTCTTTTCCGATAAAACCGATAACTGGGCCGCAACACCTTCTTCTATTCTTGCCAAGCTTCCCGCCTTAGCTTCGTGGTATGCCTCTTCCAAGGCATAGGTAAATCCGACCGCATCTGTACCACCGTGGCTTTTAATGACCACTCCGCGCAACCCTAGGAAGATAGCACCGTTAAAACGGCGTGGATCCAGCTTGTTTTTAAAGCCCTTTAGAGCAGGTAGTGCAAATAAGGCAGCTGCCTTGGTAAACAGGCTGCTTTGAAATTCCTGCTTAATCGCGCCGCCCATAAATTTCACTGCGCCTTCAATGGTTTTTAGCATAATGTTACCTACGAAGCCATCAGCCACCACTACATCAACTTGCCCCCCGAATACCGCGTTACCCTCTACATTGCCGATAAAATTCATATCACTGCTTTTGAGCAAACGATAGGCTTGTTTAACAGTATCCGTACCTTTTATATCTTCCGTTCCTACATTCAGCAAACCGATACGTGGTGCGCCTTTTTCAGGGTACAATGCTTGAACAAGGGCACCGCCGATAACTGCGAACTGCACCAAATGCTCACTGGTACAATCAACATTTGCGCCCAAATCCAACATCAAAGTCATATGATTACCGGCAGATGGCAAAAACTTGGCAATAGCCGGCCGTTCAATACCTGGAATGGTTTTCAACACAAAACGTGCCGTTGCCATCAATGCACCGGTATTTCCAGCCGATACAGCGGCTTGCGCCCGCCCTTCCTTCACTTGGTTGATCGCCACTCGCATCGAAGAGTCTTTTTTATTTTTCAATGCCGACTGCGGCGGTTCGTCCATTTCAACCACTTGGGTAGCATGGCAGATTTCAATCCGATCCAATGGGGCTTTTGCTGCAGTCAAAGCCACACGGATTTTCTCTTCATCCCCCACCAAAATGAGCTTTACCTGCTCTTGTTGTTTTAAGAAAGCCAATACGCCCGGGATAGTGACATCCAGTCCGGCGTCTCCTCCCATAGCATCTACAGCCAAAGTAATCATTATCTATCCCCTTTCTTTTCAGACGGCCTTTGTCTTGGAAACGCAAGGCTGAAAGGATTTATCTGTCTATAAAAAACACCGCAGTAAATCAAAAAACACCGCAGTAAATCTGCTGCGAGATCATAGTTTTAATGCGGGCCGATCGCAGCCAAACGATTATGCTCGTCAAGCTCTTCCGCATCCCAAGGATAATTAATCCACCAGTCTTCCACAGTAATGCCGCTGAAATAAGGCATTCCCTCCGGTAGCTGGCCGACTTTATTCTTGATTTTTTCATGCAATACGGCAACACCAATAGTGCCGAAATCTTCTTTCGCCAGCTCTTTTAATACAAATTCCAACGTTACACGACTATCATCCACCTCATCAACGACAAGTACGTTTTTACCGGACAATACATCCGGCATTGGATCCAACCACTGGACTTTTTTAACTTCTTCAGTAGTTTTACCTTCATATTCGCTGTCGTAATAAGCAGTGGTTACAGCATAAATCGGAATATCAAGAAAGCAGCGCAAAATACGGGCAGGAATAAAACCTCCACCACCGATCGCAATCATGGCATCATACTTCACACCCGAAGCCTGAATTTTTTCTGCCAATGATTTGATAACGCGGTGGATATCATCATAGGTGTACCAAATTTTTGTTGTCATGGCTGAAACTACCACTAAAACGGCTCAGGCAAGCGAACCGCTGTTTGTTTAACGGAAAAAAGCCAGTAATTGCAGCTCAAAGGCAATCGTCTGGCTTTCGTCTTATTAGAAAAGGCAAAATAAAGATTATTCGCCTTTGGTTTTTACCACTTTACGGCCACGGTACATACCGTTGGGAGAAATGTGGTGCGGGCGGTGCACTTCGCCGGTAGCGCTGTCAACAGACAGAGCAGGCGCAGTCAACGCATCATGAGAGCGGTGCATACCGCGTTTAGAGGGAGATTTTTTGTTTTGTTGAACGGCCATTTCAAGCTCCTAAATTTTAAAATACAAATGGGTTAGCGGCTGCTTTTCAGCCCTGCCAATACGGCGAAAGGATTGGGTTTGTCTTGATTGACTTCAGTCAGTACAACATTTCCGCAATCCTCATGCCTCGGCGAAAACGGTAAAGCCATCAGGATTTGGTCTTCGAGCAACGCACGCACGTCCAATTCTTTCTCAAGCAGCATGCCCTCCAACTCATCATCGGCCAGCATGGCTTCGTCCAAACTGTTTTCATCAGCAAACAATACAATACGGCTTGCTTCATCAAACCGGAACGGCATCGGTTTTACACACCGCTGACAAATCAACGGTACGTCGCCTTTGAGCTCCAGTTCCAGAAACAAACGTTGCAAACGGTCTCGTCCGCCTTGTAGGGTAAACGATACCTTAGCTTGAGTGTCTGCCAAATATTCGTGCGACCAAACGCGTTCGTCAAGCTGATTCAGTATCAACTCGCCCTGCAAACGGCGCTTTTCAGCTGCGAACACCTCGGGGTCAATCAAAATAGGGTCTAACATAAACGGGGTATGATATAATTTTGAAAGCTTAACGTCAATGTTTTTACATATTTTATACAGATGAATACCTACTTACCAATTATTTTGGGTTCAACTTCCGTCTTCCGCCGGCAGCAGCTGGAAACACTGGGACTATATTTCGAAATCGCAAAACCTGAGTGCGATGAAACACCCCTATCAGGCGAGACACCTGAAACGACTGCCCTCAGGCTCGCAAAAAACAAAGCATATTCCTTAGCTGGAAAATTTCCGAAGGCCCTCATCATCGGTGCCGACCAAGTGGCCTACTGTAACGGCAGACAATTAGGCAAGCCCATGAGCGTAGCAAAAGCACAACAAATGCTAAAGGAACTATCAGGACAGCACATTGACTTTTACAGTGCCCTATGCCTACTGAATACCGCCACCGGCAAACTGCATAGCTATGTTGACCATACTACCGTCACTATGAGGGTTTTGAGCTCTGAACAGATCAGCCGCTATCTGGAACGAGAACCGGACGCTATATATTGTGCCGGAGCAGCGAAAAGTGAAGGGCTCGGCGCCGCTCTACTTTCACGGATTGGAACCACCGACCCCAACGCATTAATCGGCTTACCGCTTTTCCGATTGGTCGACTTTCTCAATACCGAAGGTATTTATATCGTATAAGAAAACAATAAATACTTATGGGTTGCATTATCTAACATTTTACCACCGACATTTAAAACGCCGTATATGAAACCAATTCTCTATCTTATCCCAACCCCCCTAGGCACTGCCGATACGCCCTGCTTATTACCTCACGAGCAGGCTCAAATTATTAATTTAAAAGACTTTGTTGTTGAGGCAGAAAAAACAGCCCGCGCCCATCTCAAACACTTAGGCGTTACGACACCTATTCGTGAATTAAATTTAAAACCGCTCAACGAACACACCCCACAAGAAATCTTACCCGAGCTTTTGAAGCCTATACACGAAGGCCGAAGCCTCGGATTACTCAGTGAAGCCGGCTGCCCGGCAATAGCCGACCCCGGCGCTAACTTAGTTGCACTGGCACACGCGCACGGCTTTGAAGTACGTCCCCTTATCGGCCCTTCAAGCCTATTACTGGCAATGATGGCTTCCGGTACAAACGGGCAAAATTTTGCCTTTAAAGGCTACCTGCCTACTGATAAAACAGAACGTTTGCAGGCATTAAAAAAACTAGAGCAGCATTCGCGAATAGAAAATGAAACCCAATTATTTATCGAAACGCCCTATCGGAATGATTCTCTACTCGAAGATGCCATAAATATACTGCACCCTGATACCCGCCTTTGCATCGCTTGCGACTTAACCTTACCCACCCAAAACATCATCAGCCTGCCTATATCCGAATGGCGCAAGCGCAGCGAATTACCTCAACTAAAAAAGCGCCCTACTATTTTCGTACTACATTCAGGCAGATAACCGTCAAAATTTTGACTGGATAAAACCCGTTTCCTCCAACCTGTAAACAAAACTTGCTAAAAAGCGGATTACTATCTATAATATCTAGCTTAATCGGAATGTAGCGCAGCCCGGTAGCGCACTTCGTTCGGGACGAAGGGGTCGGAGGTTCGAATCCTCTCATTCCGACCAAAAATTTTAAACCTGCTTTGATAAAATCAAAGCAGGTTTGCTTTTTATTTCAAAATAATATGGCTCAGCTTAGGGCAAATATAAACCGAACCCAGCCTTTTCACCCCCTCAAGATACTATCTTCATATTTCCCATAGTATGGCCTATTTACTCAGCCAAGCTTTTATATTTCTACACCATGGCCAATCCCGATGCGCTTATCCCACATGTACCCAGCAATCATTGGAAATTCAATCAAACCCAAGCCTCAATAATTTTCAGACGGCCTCTAAATTTTTAATCAACTTAAAAATACGCGCCCTATAATCAGCAAAATAAAAGGCCTACATGTTTCCATGCAAGCCTTAATTAAAAATTACAGCAATCCCTGTTTTTTCATCCGCTTATAAATCACCACCATAATGGCAATGTTCACAACAAAAACCATACAGTGAACAAAATTAAACCGTTTTACAACCTCGTACAACTCAACAGGGATAAACAAGCCGTAAGCAATAAAACTAAACCAATAACCCCAAGTTCGTTCACGATATAGCCCATAGCCTTCACCAAAACGAATCAGGGCATAAATTACCAACATAGTGATAACAGCATATACGTTGTGAATCGCCGTTTGACTCAATGCATACAATTTATCGATTTGATAAACAAGAAAGCGACCAAAAAAATGATGTAAACCTTCTGTTAGCACTTGTGCTAATAACGATAGTTTATCCCGATCGTACCAAATTACGGCAGCGGTAAGCAGTGCCAAAATTCCTTTGCCTACCTCATACAATGCAATGAACTGAACAGCAGAAAACGAACGGGGCTTTTCCATCATTATTTTTCTTTCAGGCGGCATCAGAACGATCAGTCAACGAGAAATCCAGAAAATGGATTCTATCTGCAAATCATAAAACCATACTGAAATTCCAACATTAAACAGAGCTTATACCTGCCTTTATTGATACAACCGGCATATAGAATATGCTTATTTTTTACGGCGGCGCTCGCCCGGCAGAGGCATATCCGCCCACTTCATAATATTGGCCACCTCTGCAGGATTCAACTCGTAAAACTGACCACGTTTCAAACGGTTGGGCAATCCTATCGGGCCAAAACCCACACGAACCAGCCGGCTCACAGTCAAACCTTGGCTTTCGAAAATACGGCGTACTTCGCGGTTTCGGCCTTCTTTAATCACCACGTTATACCATTTGTTCGCACCCTCTCCGCCCTGCTCGTATATGCGCTCTACTTTTGCCAAACCGTCTTCGAGCATCACGCCCTCTTCAGTCAGCATTTTCATTTGCTCGGTTGTCAACTCGCCCAACACACGGACGGCATATTCACGCTCAACCTCAAAACTTGGATGGGCAAACCGCTGTACCAACTCGCCCGAAGTAGTGAGAATCAGCAAACCGCTGGTATTGATATCCAATCGGCCGATAGCAACCCAGCGGCTGCTGGCGGCTTGCGGTAAACGGTCAAAAATACTAACGCGGCCTTGAGGATCGTCACGCGAAACAATCTCGCCTTCTTGCTTATAATACAGAATCACACGCGGCAAACGGTCGGCCCATTTCAGGTTAATCACCTGACCTTTCACCAATACCTGATCACCCGGAGCGACTTTTTCACCCAAACCGGCCACTCGCCCGTTAACTTTCACCAAGCCCTGTGCAATCCATTCTTCCATTTCACGCCGCGAGCCTACGCCTGATGCAGCCAATGCCTTTTGCAAGCGTACCGGTTCGATATATTCGGCATCTACACGCTTATCTTTCAAATCGCGTACACGGTCTTGGATTTTTTGGTTGGGCGAACGCACCACTAATTTCTTTGCCCGTGCGACACGCACTTTTGGCGCACTTTGCTCATTGCCAGTGGTATTTTTTAATTTATCATTAGCTTGCGGCTTACCTTTAGACGCTTGCGTTTGTGCTTTCGGACTACCCGAGCGTTTGGCTTGAGGTTTGCAGGTAGTAGGTTTGGTGCCCACACCGTCCCTAAACTCCCGTTTGCTGGTAGGTTGTTTACTTTTCATGACATATCTCCTAACTGTCTTCAAACAGTTCTTCTGCGGCTTATGCGGCAGGATGGTTAAAACGGTGCGGCGATTGCCCACCTCATTTGGCCCGACAACACCAATTAAACGCTTTTAAAATCATTTAATCCGTATTACGGTTTTCTGACGGCCTTTAATTTAATAAAGTGCCGCCGTTTTCTGATGCGGAAACGTTTTCTTCCGTATCCGCTATATCTTTCTCAGCCTCTGCGCTATCGTCTTCGGGTGGGGTTTCCATCAAATCCGGCAACACCAACTCACCCAATTCGGTCAACGGCGGCAGCTCGGTTAAATCATTCAACTGCAAATCGGTTAAAAACGCCTCTGTGGTCGCCCACAAAGCCGGCCGTCCGACCGTATCTCGATGACCGATTACCTCAATCCAACCTCTATCTTGAAGAGTCTGCATCACATTACTGGACACCGCCACACCCCGTATGCCTTCGATATCACCTCGGGTAACAGGCTGTTGGTAGGCAATAATCGCCAGTGTTTCCATTACAGCCCGCGAGTAACGCGGTGCGCGCTGCTCCTGCAAACTGCCCAAACGCTCGAATGCACGGGCATCAATTTGGAAGCGCCAGCCCTCATGTGTGTGAACCAACTGCAATGCACGGTTGTACCAACGTGCTTTCAGTGTAGAAAGTACGTCAATCAGCTTATCTGCGGAAAGCGGCGGCACACACAACTCTCGCATGGCTTTTTCGCTCAAGGGCTCGATTTGGGTTAACAGTGCGGCTTCTATCAGCGCATCGGGAGAAAGTTTATCGTTCATTCTTAAAATATTATTTTTTCAGACGGCCTGAAATAATGTGGAGCCGTCTGAAACCATATCATATCGGTTTACCGTTTTTTTGAATAATTACAGTATTTCAGGCATACGGTTTGCGGCCATTTTATTTTTCAGACTCTTGCGGATAGCATTCCTTAAATGTTCGGCCCGAAGCATTCTTCCATTCAGCTCTACCATTCGCGTTCTTACCAATTACCATCACAGCCGCATAACTGACACTGCTAAATATCTGATCTTGATTCAATCGGTATTGTTTGGAATTTACCGGCGACAACAAGCCCTCTGAAAGCCATTGTTGACGCAGTATTTCAATAGCGCGCGGCGCATATGAAGCATACTCGCTATTGATCAAAGAACCCGCCATTACAATAAATTGCTTACCGTCCTCATGTAAAAAGCCACGCGCATCCGCAACGCCACGTTTACAATAAAATATCTCCCTATTGTTTTCAGACAGCCTCTCATCAGCCGTTGTTTCAACGGATAAAGTTTTTCCATTTTCCACCACAACACCCGAAGCGCATATCTCAGGCAATACAGCAGCCTTCTCTTCCGTAAAAAAATCCTGATTCAATACCGCCAATAGGGTTTCGATTTCATCAAAAATATTCTCGCAGTCCGATCTGATCGAATCATGCAGATGGCGATGGTTGTTTCCGGCCGTTCCATTTTCCAACACCAGTCGTCCCGCCTTCTGCACATGTTCGATAGCGGTTTTCTCAAGATAATACAAATGATCGAGCGTACGAAAATCGTTATTCAGAACAACGGCAAACGCCCGTTGCCAAAACGGTTTGTTTTTGTCATGTGTTTTCAGACGCGCACCCAAATCGGAAGTTTGGCCGATGTAGAGCTGACCGTCTCCAAGCAGCAGATAAATACCCATATCCGCCGCTTCGTTCATTTGACAAAATTTTCCCAGCTCAGCGCGCGGAATATCAAACAGGCGGATATTGCTGTTACTGCTGCGCTCTACTTTGCGGATACTGCGCGGATTACCGTCGGGTAAAAAAATTCTGATGGTTTGCGAACGTAGTTTCGACATGGTTTCCGTAATGCAATCAAATTTGAACCGGTATTTTTCAGACGGCCCGTATATTGCCAAGCCGTCTGAAAATATTGTTTCATCAAATTAACATTTAATGCTCTTGCAGGGGTTGACCTTTACGCGCCGCTTTTCTAGCCTCGCGTTCGGCTTTTAACGCCGCCTCGTACTGCCGGGCTTTTTTCAACCAATTTTCCCACTGTTGCGGCGTTTCCAAAGTAATGCGGCCGATTTGGCCGTCGCGAAAATCAGTTAACGTATTTTCGGCGGCTTTTTGGTAGTTGATGCGCCCGCCCGGCAATAATGCGCCGCGTTTACGTCCTATCCATTCCAACCACTCGTCATCACGCCAGTGGCTGCTTGCATCTCTATCGGCTTGGTAACGCTCCTGCAACAACGACAAATAATGACGGCGCAGATAGTCCAAAAGCTCAAGTGCTACGGTTTCCTCATCCAAAGCATTACGCCCCACCGCACCGCTGGCAGCCAGATTATAACCGCTTTCCTCTACAATGATTTTAGGCCATAGCATTCCCGGCGTATCGTACAGCCAAAAATCATCGGCCAAAAACAAACGTTGCTCGGCTTTAGTAATCCCGGGTTCATTACCCGTTTTGGCTGACTTTTTACCCAGCATACCGTTAATCAAGGTAGATTTGCCCACATTTGGGATACCGCAAATCAATACCCTCAACGGCTTGTCGACACCTTTACGGTTTGGCACCAACTTTCGGCAGGCTTCAATTAATTTGGCAGCTGCCCCTCGGTCTGAGGCATCCAGCGCAATCGCATTGGTATTAGGACGGCTTTGAAACTCAGCCAGCCACACAGCGGTACGCTCCGGATCCGCCAAATCCTGTTTATTTAAAATTTTCAATTTTGGTTTATCGGCTGAAAGCTTTGCCAACAGCGGATTTTCGCTGGAAGCCGGCAACCGGGCATCGAGTACCTCGATCACCATATCAACACTTTTAAGCCTTTCAATAATGGCTTTTTTGGCCTTGTGCATGTGGCCGGGATACCATTGGATTGCCATATTGTTCTCTTTAATTTTTTATTTCATAATTGGCAGAGGCCCATTAGGCCAGGTTATTTTTGGCTTTTATTGAGTTATCAAACCAATAGGCCGTCTGAAAATATCTCGGAAAAGAATAATGTATTTCAGGCAGCACCAAGGCTGCCTGAAAATAAAACTGCATTATAGCAGATTGTATTTCTAAGCTTTTAACTTTTCAAAGCAATAACGATTCCATACTGTTTAACGCATGGCTAAATTCTGTGCCTGGCGGTGGCGTACCAGAAGTTCATACTGACCGGAAAGCCGTTCCGCCAAGCGCTCAACCATATAAACCGAACGATGCTGGCCACCAGTACAACCGATGCCTATGGTGACATAACTACGGCTTTCTATCTGCATTCTCGGCAACCAACGGGAAAGAAATAAGTTGATATCCTCAAGCATTTCACCCGCTAAAGGCTGGGCATCAAGATAATCTTGAATTTCTTTATCCATGCCGTTAAACGGCCTTAATTCAGGATCATAATAGGGATTAGGCAGGCTGCGCATATCGAATAAGAAATCGACGTTGGTCGGCACGCCGTATTTGAAACCGAAAGATTCCAAAATAACCAATAAGCCCTTACGCTGGATTTGCAACCATTGCTGTACGGTATAACGCAACTGTTGGGCATTCATCTTAGAAGTATCAATGCAGTATGCTATTTCTCTAAGCGGCGATAGGGCTTGCCTTTCTTGATTCAAACTTTCCAACAGTGTGAGATTTTGACCGGATAGGGGGTGGCTTCTGCGTGTTTCGGAAAAACGCCGTACCAATACGCCTTCCTCAGCCTCCAAAAACAGCACTTCGACTTCATGGCCCTGGTTTCGAAGATTTTCAATATGCTTTCGTGCTTCACACAAATCAATGCGTGAACGGATATCGACACTGATCCCTAAATTTTCTACAGTCTCTTCACCGATATGGTAAAGAATAAGTGAGGGTAAAAGTTTGAGCGGAAGATTATCGACACAAAAATAACCTAAATCTTCCAATAATCTTAGCGCAACCGATTTCCCCGAACCGGAAAGACCGCTAATTAGAACTATTTTCATGGTTGAGTTCGTCTTCTTTTAACATAGTTTGATGGCGTTCGAGAAATTCTTTGGTGCTGTCTTTACCCCGTAATTGCAAGATATAGTTCCGCACCGCAGCTTCTACCAAAACAGCAAGGTTTCGACCTATCGCTACCGGCAGAGTCACCGAACGTACACTTACATCTAAGATGGATTCGGTTTCGGTACGGATACTCAATCTGTCGAGCCGCTTCATATACTCATCATCAGCTGCAACCAGATTGATGATTAATTGAAGTATTTTTTTAGGTCGGATAGAGGTTTCGCCAAAAATATGGCGGATATTCAACACCCCTAAACCGCGTACTTCCAAGAAATCACGCAACATCGGCGGACAGCGTCCGTCCAATGTTTCCGGGCCTGTTCGGTAAAGCTCCACCGCATCATCTGCAATCAAGCTATGTCCTCGTGAGATCAATTCCAAAGCCAGCTCACTCTTACCTAAGCCCGATTGCCCTGTAATCAACACTCCCACTTCGAATACATCCAAAAACACACCGTGCTTTACCGTGGAAACAGCCAAAGTTCGCTGCAGATAAATCCGCAACACATCCATTAGATATGGGCTTTCCAGCTTGGAAGTCAGCAGCGGTACATTATGGGTATGGCAATAATCACGCAAAATAGGCGGCACAGGCAGGCCATTAGCGACAATCACCAGCGACATCGGAAAATCAAACAATTGGTCGAAACTGTATGAGATATCACCGTTCTCAACGCGCTGCAGATAATCGACTTCGGCAACACCTAATACTTGCACTTGATTGGGATGGATAAAATTCAAATGGCCGACCAGCGCCAAAACGGGCTTGTCGGCCTCTACGCCGATGCGGTTGTCGGCACCTGCCGTACCGGCTGCCCAAGCCAACTGCAATTTGGTTTGATTATCTTGATACAGGCGGCGGACAGAAACACTCGGCATGATATTTACTCTTCGGTTAGCAGGTGCTGTACCTCTGTGGGATCGGTTGCCGTCATCAAGGCTTCCCGTACTGCTTTTTGTGAAAATTTGCCCGCCAGCTTAGACAAAACTTCGAGGTGCTGGCCCGTCGCATTTTCAGGCACCAACAATACGAAAACAAGCGAAACAGGCTTACCGTCAGGCGCATCGAAAGCAACCGGTTCTTTGGTACGGATAAACGCACCGACAGCTTTTTTCACAGAAGCATGACGACCGTGGGGGATGGCAACGCCCTGCCCCAAGCCGGTAGTACCTAGTTTTTCACGGGCAAAAAGACAATCGAAAACATCCGCCCGTGCCAAACCGGCCTCATTTTCCAACAGCAGACCCACCTGTTCGAACAGACGTTTTTTACTGCTAACTTCCAAATCTAATAAAATATGGGAGATGGGCAAAATTTCGCCGATAAGGCTCATAGAACTTCTCTTTAGTAAGTAAGCAAAACAATCGCTGATTGTACCGAGTGTTGTTTTAAATCTCAATCTTTGCAAAGTATTTTACATTTGCAACGGCAACATAATCAGCACAATTCCAAAAATAAATCAATCATCTATAATTTAAAAAGTGCTTTAAAACTCAACTTCGGCACCTTAGGCGGCCGCAAACGGATCCATTTAAAGTTTGAAAGCATAATGTAAAACAATACCCACAAACCAAAGCAGGCCTATCCGGTTATTTTCTAAAAATATACGGAAACATGCTCCCCGATCACGCGTCTTAATCGTCCGATACTGATGCCATTGCCAGTAAACGACAATCGGTAAAACCACCCAATAAGGCCATGTTGCTCCAATCTGCCACCCTAAAACAGCCATCAAAGCAGTAAACCAGAAATGACATAACATCACCGCCGCAACATCATAATCGCCAAATGTAATGGCTGACGTTTTAATGCCTATTTTAAGATCATCTTCTTTATCAACCATGGCATAAACAGTGTCGTAAGCCAATGTCCAAAACACATTAGCCACAAAAAGCAACCATGCCAAATGAGGTACATCCGCGCTTACCGCTGCGAAAGCCATAGGAATACCGAATGAAAAGGCCAAACCGAGATAGAGTTGCGGCAAGGGAAAGAATCTTTTGGTAAAGGGATAAGTCATCGCCAGAAACAGTGCAGGCAGGCTCATCAGCCACGTCAGCGCGTTTAAAGGCAACAAACACAAGGCTGCCAACAAACACAATATCAACACCAACAGCAAAGCTTCGCTTTTGGTAACCAAACCTTTGGCAAACGGCCTTTGGTTTGTACGCTCAACCGCCCCGTCTATATCACGGTCAGCAAAATCATTAATGACGCATCCCGCACTGCGCATTAAAAAAGTACCGCAAACGAAGGCAAACAAAATAGGCCAATCGGGCATACCTTCTGCCGCAATCCATAGCGCCCAAAGCGTCGGCCACAATAAAAGCAACGTACCAATAGGCTTCTCGATACGCATCAGACGCGCATACACCGATATTCTGCCAACCGCATAACGGGGCAGAAACCGCAGTAATAGTCTTTTAATATTCTTTTCCATGGAAAGTTAAAGTAAAGGAGTTGGTTTTCATAAGGCCGTCTGAAAATTTTATATCAATATTATAGAAATATATTTGAGCAATGAAAGCATATTCCAGGCAATCGGGCATTATATGGCTTTTACATTCCATCTACCACATATTGATCCTATGTCTTAAATTTAGCACCCGGCGCCTTAATTATAAAAACAGCTTTTCATAATGCAAACTAAGCCGCCAGCAAACTTATTGTGGCTTGGCCGGTAAAAACTGAGACAAAGCAGGTAAAAAGCATTCTGCCAAACCAAGTGTTTGCCCTTCCCAATCAAAAAACGAACGCCTTGCCAATACCTCCTGCGCAACCAAATCTTGCGGCAACCGGGCAGGCGGTATACTTGCGTATTCGAAAGACGTACGGATCAAGGGCAGAGAGCCGCCAAACAAACGTTCCCCCAAAGGTTGGGTACCACAATCAAGTAATGCCGACCATCTATCTGCACCTTCATGACACATACTACGTGCCCACACTACCGGTGTGCCGTTCAAACACAATAAAACATCGCGGGCAAACCAATTATTTTTACCCTGCTCTTGCAAACCACCTGCAAAAACCGGATCAAAACCCACATTCCCAAGATACAGCAGCCGCACTGAAAATTCCGCCCCCAAACTGCGCAAGGCCGCCGTCAAAGATTGTGCGACTGCCACTTCGGGAGTAAAAAAAACATCCGGCAAAGAAGCCTGCCAATTTAATAAATTATCCATGCGCCGCATTATATAGGCCGCCTGAAAAGCACGCTATAATCACAATACGATTAGCGGATACTTTAAAGAGAATAAAAATGGATCTTATTTTATGGCGGTATGCCGAAGCCGAATACGGGCCACCCGATCTGGAACGCCGTCTGACCGACAAAGGATGCAAACAAGCCAAACAAATGGCCGCCTGGCTAAACCGACACCTGCCTCCCAATTATCAATTATGGGCATCACAAGCAGAACGCAGCCGGCAAACCGCTTCTTATCTGAGGGAGGATTATTTGTCGCTTTCCCGCCTCAATCCGGAAACCGATGCCCGCACGCTCCCCCGGCTATTAGAAAGTATCCATAACGATGAAACCGTTGTCATTGTCGGCCACCAGCCTTGGTTGGGCGAGCTAACCGCTTTTTTATTCAATGGCGATTGGTCCGACAAACAATATTGGTCATACAAAAAAGGAGGATTCTGGTGGCTTCAAATCAAAGCAACAGAAGAAGGCGGATATAACGTCAAGCTCAAAGCCGCACTTACCCCTTCTGTATTAGCGGCACGATAAAAGGCAACACAAAACCCCGTATAAAATTACCACAGCCTTCATAAAGCGCTTTTCACCATCCTTCACCGGCATACAATCCAAAGCCTGCCCGCAGACTGCATGCCGGAAAGCATAAACTATAAAATCATAGTTGATATGCGCGCTTATCGGCTTGCTTTTCAGACGGCCCCAAATAAAAAGGTACGAAAACAAAACAAGCCCGAAGCTTATTCTTGTATTTTTATTTGCCATCTGCCAGATTTATGTTTCATTTTCAAAAATGCCGTCTGAAATCTTAGCCGTATTCCATATATGTCTATATATACTCCAAACAATACTGTTCCCAAGCCAAATCAGATTTAGTCTGCACACCCAACAAACTTGTAATATAATTTAAGATTAGATTAAAAAACCTAATTTCGGCGCCATGTCCAAACAAAAAGCCCCTCTTACCAAACGTATCACCCGTTTATGCCGTATGGCATGTTGGTTGTTCCGTACCGGTCGCGACCTGCGCAATGTAAAAAGCGACGATGCTGCCGGGCGGGAACAGGTATTGATCCGTCTAGGTAGCGGTGCTTTGGCAGCCATGGATATCCGCCTTGAAATCGGAGCACCGCCCCGAATGCTGCAAGGGACAGGTGCATTAGTTGCCGCCAACCATATTTCATGGTTGGATATTTTTGCCATCAGCGCAGTCTATCCAAGCAGTTTCATTGCAAAAAAAGAAATCAGCGGCTGGCCCATATTAGGCAAAATGGGACGAAATGCCGGCACAGTATTCATCAACCGCGACTCCCGCCGCGATATCGAACCGGCCAAACAAGCAGTTAACGACGCCCTTCGGCATGGTTTGAATGTCAGCTTCTTTCCTGAGGCGCGCACTTCACTGGGTATTGATGTTTTACCTTTCAAAGCCGCATTATTCCAAGCCGCCATCGACAGCAACGTACCGATTCAAAGTATTGCTTTACGCTATTATGATCATACCGGGCAACGCACCACCACCGCCTCGTATGCAGGCAAAACAAACCTTTTCCGCTCTCTTTGGCGTATAGTTTCCATGCCCGGCCTATGCATCCGTATCGATTTTGACGCTCCCCTCATGCCCGAACAATATCCCGGAGCAGACCGTTTCCAACTCAAAGAAATTTCCGAAAACTTTGTCCGTAGCAAAGTGATGACCGACAGCCCGGTCGCCCACACGCATACGGATACATCGCCCCAACAAACAAATCCAATCAAATTTTAAATATATATAGCTTTTCATAATAACAATCATTTGAAGTGTAAATTAACACCCCCACCGATAGACGCTATAATGCAAAGCGTGAAATCAATATAGTTGTTCCAACCTTTTTAACGATTAGGAGTAATCACATGGCTTTAGTAGATCGTACCGGTCAAAAAGTACCGAGCTGCACCTTCCACACCCGCGTAGGCGATTCTTGGAAAGACGTTACTACCGATGAATTGTTCAGCGGCAAAAAAGTAGTCGTATTCTCTCTGCCGGGCGCATTCACCCCCACCTGCTCTTCTACCCACCTTCCCCGCTACAACGAGTTGGCCAACGCGTTTAAAGAAAACGGTGTAGACAGCATCTTGTGCGTATCAGTAAACGACACTTTCGTAATGAATGCTTGGGCTGCCGACGAAGAGTCTGACAACATCGTGATGATCCCCGACGGCAACGGCGAATTCACCGAAGGCATGGGCATGTTGGTTGACAAAAACAACCTGGGCTTCGGTAAACGCTCTTGGCGTTACTCTATGCTGGTAAACGACGGCGTAATCGAAAAAATGTTCATCGAACCTGAAAAAGAAGGTGACCCCTTCGAAGTATCAGATGCCGACACCATGCTGAAACACATTGCCCCCGAATGGAAACCGCAAGAATCCATCGCTATCTTCACCAAACCCGGCTGCCAATTCTGTGCCAAAGCTAAAGCCGCTTTGGAAGAAAAAGGCTTGGCTTACGAAGAAATCGTATTGGGTAAAGACGCCAGCATCGTATCTGTACGCGCTATTACCGGTAAAGCTACCGCTCCGCAAGTATTCATCGGCGGCAAATATATCGGCGGCAGCGAAGATTTGGCAGCTTACTTGGCCAACGTTTAATACCGTTAATGCAAACCGAAAAATCAGGCTGTTTCAACAACCTGATTAATCAAGGGTTATCCGCATAGTCACAGGGCATCCTAAGGCAGGCGGGTAACTCTTTTTATATCCGGCTTTACAAATTGCTTTTAACTACCCTGCCGATAGCAAGGCCTTAAATAATCTTTTGATTTCTTAAGTTTAAAATGATAATACAAAGCCGAAATAATCCCATACCAACAAAGCGATGCCGTCTGAAACGGCCGCCCAAGGAAACAGAATGAAAAAAATCCAAGCAGACGTAGTAGTTATCGGCGGCGGCACCGCCGGCATGGGCGCATTCCGCAACGCGCGCCTGCACACCGACAATGTTTATTTAATTGAAAGCCATGCATTCGGCACCACTTGCGCACGCGTAGGCTGTATGCCTTCCAAATTACTGATTGCCGCAGCCGAAGCCCGCCATCATGCCTTGCATACCGACCCGTTCGGCGTACATCTGGACAAAACCAGTATTGAAGTCAACGGTGAAGAAGTTATGAACCGCGTTAAATCCGAACGCGACCGCTTTGTCGGTTTCGTAGTGAGCGACGTAGAAGAATGGCCGGCCGATAAACGCATCATCGGTGCGGCAAAATTCATCGATGAACACACCGTTCAAATCGACGACCATACCCAAACCACTGCCGACCGCATCGTCATTGCTACCGGCTCGCGCCCGATTATTCTCCCTCAATGGCAAGGCTTGGGCGACAAGCTGATTATTAACGATGACGTTTTCTCTTGGAATACGCTGCCCGAAAGCGTCGCCGTATTCGGCCCCGGCGTTATCGGTTTGGAGCTCGGCCAAGCACTGCACCGCTTAGGAGTTCGCGTACACATCTTCGGCTTGGGCGGTATGCTCGGCGGCATTTCCGATCCTGTGGTACTTGCAGAGGCCAAAGCCGTATTCGGCGAAGAGCTCACTATGAATCTGGATGCCAAGACCGACGTAAAACTCAATAGCGAAGGTAAAGTAGAAGTACAATGGAGCGAAGGCAGCGAAAGCGGTGTATTTACCGCCGATTACCTGCTGGCCGCAGTAGGCCGCCGCCCCAACACCGACCAAATCGGCTTGGAAAACCTCAATATTGAGTTAGACGAACGCGGTGTTCCCAAAGCCGACCGTCTCACCATGCAAACCAGCATTCCCCACATTTTTATCGCCGGAGACGCGTCCAACCAACTGCCGCTGCTGCATGAGGCCAGCGACCAAGGCAAAATTGCCGGGGAAAACGCGGGTACTTACCCCGAAATCCGCAATGGTTTACGGCGCAGCCCTATCGGCGTAGTCTTTACCAGCCCGCAAATTGCCAGCATCGGTCTGAAATTTGCCCAAATCCAAGCCCAATATCCCAATCAGGATGACGTTGCCATCGGCGAAGTATCCTTCCGCAATCAAGGCCGCAGCCGTGTGATGCTGGTTAATAAAGGCCACATGCGCGTTTACGCCGAACAAGGCAGCGGACTATTCCTCGGCGCCGAAATCGTCGGACCCGCAGCCGAACACCTTGCGCATCTGCTGGCTTGGGCACACCAGCAAAAAATGACCATCGCACAAATGCTCGATATGCCTTTCTATCATCCTGTGATCGAAGAAGGCCTGCGTACCGCACTACGCGATGCAAACAGCAAACTAAAAACCGCTTAACCGGTATAGGATTGCTACTTAAAAGCCTAAAAAACAAATGCCGTCTGAAAATTCAGACGGCATTTTATTTAATTTATCCAATCAAACTGACCATATTTCATTACTGATAAAGCCCTAAACGTTTATCCGCGATAAGCTATAATAAAAAACCTTTACCAACCCAATCTTATCTCACAAACATGACCGATTCAGCCCCTATTATCCTAGTCTTCACAGCCCTTGCCGCAGCCGCACTGAGTGCATTACTTGTTTGGCTGGTACTGCGTAACAAACATCAAACCGAAACCGCACAACTCAACAACCGCCTTACCGAACTGAACCAACAATACCAATTCTCCGAGAAAACACGCACCTCGGCAGAAGCCGAACTGGCAGAGCTGCAACAACAATACCGGCACAGCCAAACCGCTCTTGCTGCGGCTGAAACCATCGCCGCCCAAATGCCCGGCCTACAAACCGAACTCCAAGAAAGCCGTAAACTTGTTCACGAGCTACAATCACAAATACAAGATGTACATAGCCGTCTTGCCGCCGCTACCCAACAAGTTGAAAATCTGCAAGCCCACAACAATGAATACGGCCGTCTGAAAGAAGACTACCAAGAATTACAGCAAACCTATTCCGCCCTGCAAGTTAGTAACGAGCGGCTGCACACCCAAATCCAACAAGAGCGGCTGGCGTACGAAGAAAAAACCGCACTGGTCAACCAAGCGCGACAACAGCGGGATACAGAATTCGGCGTTCTACAAGCCGAAGCGACAGAATTACGCCGGCAGTTGGCCGAAGAGCAAGTCCGCAATGAAGGCCTTGCCACCCGCATTGAGCAAGACCGTATTGCCCACGAAGAAAAGCTCGCCTTACTTACCGAGGCGCGCACCAGCTTAAGCGACCAATTCCAAAATCTCGCCAACAGCATACTCGAAGAAAAAACCAAAAAATTCAACGAACAAAATACCGAAAGCCTCAACCGGTTGCTCAATCCGCTCAATGAACGGATGGGGCAATTCAGCCAATTGGTACAAAATACTTACGAAAAAGAAGCCAAAGAACGGTTAACTCTCGAAAACGAACTCAAACGCCTGCAAAACCTCAACACGCAACTGCATAATGACGCCCAAGCACTTACCCAAGCCCTCACCGGCACTCAAAACAAAACCCAAGGCAACTGGGGCGAAATGATACTCGAAACGGTATTAGAAAATTCGGGCCTACTCAAAGGCCGTGAATATATTGTCCAGGCTGCAGGCACACGTACGGAAGAAGACGGCAGCACACGCCGGCTGCAACCCGATATTCTCGTCAACCTGCCCGACAACAAACAAATCATTATCGACAGCAAAGTATCCCTGACATCTTATGTGCGCCATACCCAAGCTGCCGACAGTAGCGAAGCCAAACAGCACTTGGCGGCACACGTCGCCAGCATCCGCGCGCACATCAAAGGGCTTTCCCTCAAACAATACAGCAACATCGAAGGTATCAATACCCTCGACTTCATTTTTATGTTCATTCCAGTCGAGCCCGCTTATCTGTTGGCTCTTCAACACGACAATACCCTATTTCAAGAATGCTTCGACAAACGCATCATGCTGGTCGGCCCCAGTACCCTGCTGGCTACTTTACGGACTGTAGCCAATATTTGGCGTAATGAGCAGCAAAACCAAAACGCACTTGCGATTGCCGAAGAGGGCGGCAAGTTATATGACAAATTCGTCGGTTTTGTCGGCACACTGGAAAATATAGGTAAAAACCTGGAGCAGGCACAAAGCCAATATCAGGCTGCCTATAAGCAACTTTCTGAAGGCAGGGGCAATCTGGTAAATCGCGCCCAAAAACTTTACAAATTGGGAGCGAAAGCCAGCAAGCAATTAGAAAAATCCCTAATCGAACAAGCCCAAAACCGCCAGGAAGCATTACCTGAATATTCAGAGCATAAAGCCGACACGGCAGGCGGCTCGTTAGTGGAAAATTAATTTATCTACTTCGACGGCCAACACCTGCAACCAAAATACATCGCCCCCACTATTACCTAACAATCTTTAAAAAGCCGTCTGAATACGCATTTTTCAGACGGCATCATCAAATAATAAGGTGTATATATCCATATCTTTTCCATATTTTCCCGTTTGGCAAGCTATGCAACAAAAAATGCCCGCATTATCCTGCAGGCATTTTTTTGAGGCCCCGTAAGTGTTTTTATGTATACTGCCTATTATTCCGTCAGATTCACCTTGCCGCGCATCATGGCTGCGTGGCCGGGGAATGAGCAGAAAAATTCATACTGGTTTCCGGCTGCGAATTTACCGGTGTCAACCGTAAACGTAGTTTCCTCACCGCCACCGATCAAGCTACTGTGTGCAATCACACGAGCATCATCGGTTTTTACAAATTCGTTATCGGCACCTGCTGCGGCAGATTCTTTCACCACAGCATCCACATCTTCGGCCTTACTAATCACAATATTATGCCCCATTGCCGCTTTGGGCATTTTGCCCACATGCTTCAGCGTAATCGAGAATTGCGGGCAAGCTTTACTGATATTGATTTCCGACACATTAAACTTCATAGCGTCATCAGATTCCACAACCGTACTACAAGCCGCATCTGCCGCCGCGACAGATGCGGTTTCAGCAGAGGCGGCCATTGCGACCGATGCCGGAGATTCGGCAGCGGGCGCTGTGGTTTCAGCAGATTTGGGAGCCTCTTGGGAACAGGCTGCCAAACCCAGTACGGCAGCGGAAATCATAGCCAAATAAGTTTTCATAATCTTACTCCTTTGAGAACACGGAATACTTTCCCAATAAAAATAACCCTGATAGCAAGCATTCGCAACGGTGTTCAGTATGATACGGATATGCTTTGGCTGCTTTGTGTTAAATCAAACAACACAACCGCACAATATAAAGCAGCGAATATCCATATTCTTCCTAGCACCGCCCGAATTTGCATACCTATCCGTACAGCCGATAAAATTCTGCCGCCGACTATAAAACTCCACCACGGGCAAGATATAAAAAGACCAGCTCTTTAGAATATAAGTTTTAAAAATAAACTGTAAAATCTCCTACTACCCAAACCATAAAAAGGCCGTCTGAAAATTTCAGACGGCCTCTCAATTGATTTAAAGCATATTAATCAGTCAAATTCACCTTGCCGCGCATCATCGACACATGGCCGGGGAACGTACAGAAAAACTCATATTGGTTGCCCGCCGAGAATTTGCCGGTATCAACCGTGATGGTAGTTTCCTCACCGCCACCCACCAAATTACTGTGGGCGATTACACGGGTATCATCCGCCTTAATAAAGTTATTGTCGGCACCCGCACCCGCACCTTCTTGAACCACGCCGTCAACATCTTCCGTTTTCGCAATCACAAGATTGTGTCCCATTGCCGCTTTCGGAATCGTACCTACATGTTTCAAAGTAATAGAGAATTTCGGGCAAGCTTTGCTAATATTAATTTCAGATACATTGTATTTCATCGCATCAGTTGCTTCGACAACCGTACTGCACGCCGCATCAGAGGCTGCCGCAGTTGCCGGAACCGCTGATGATGCAGCAGCCGGGGCTGATGCAGGTGCGGTTTCTGCTACCGGAGCAGAAGCTGCTGCTGAAGCCTCGGTAGCAGGTGCTGCTGTTTCGGCAGATTTCGGAGCTTCTTGCGAACAGGCAGCCAAGCCTAATGCAGCAGCGGAAATCATAGCCAGATAAACTTTCATAATATACTCCTTGGTATTTCTAGATTTCCCTAAAACAGGGACGGGTTAGCTGAGAAACGCAATACAAAAGCTCGGTTTTTAGCAGCAAGCCATACCTTATCCGTCGATTGGTTTCCAACCATAGCAGTTTCGGCCAAACCGATATGTCATATGGTCTATGTATTGTGTATCAGTTTTGTCTTATATCAAAATAAAACGACATAAATTTACACATGCATAACACAATACAATAAGTATGAATCCGCACAATCTTACTCAAATAGCATTAACACTCCATCAATAAGATAAATTTTTAAAATATATTCAATATTCTAGAAATTACCCAGCCGTATTTTTCCGACGCCACACCAACTTTTGCAAAGCCTCAGCCAGCTCCGGATGATGCTGTAACTGTCTGGCTGTGCGGCTGAAACCATCCAAAGCCGCTTTGCTCATCTGCAAGCGGTTTTCTCTTAACGCCTGGGGCGGCTGCGGTATCAAACGTGCCCGCACCCTCTCTATACGGCTATCCAACTGCCGCAACTGTGGCAATAGCCCCGGCATCAACATTTTCAAACGTGACGCCGCCATATTATTGGTTGCCAACAATACCAAACAACCTTCTTCAATACATGCCGTCTGAACATAAGGACGTAAATTGGCCGGAAGAATCTCACTTACCCGGCTATGCAGTCTATGCCAATAACGTGCCTGCGCAATCAAGCTCTTTAACCGGGTGTGTTCTACCGCTCCGGTATTACGCCTACCGATTTGGTCTAAATCCATAATACTGATCCGTATCCGATACCCTTCGACGGGCGAAGATCTGGGAAAAGTTATATTCCCAGAATTGAAATCCGGCCGCTCGGCCGCCATATCTGTCAGCATTGTCCCTTAAAACGCAGCGTTTGTGTTAAAATCGGCAGTTGATTGCCAACTTTAACTCTGGCGCAGGAAATCCATATATGCTTACAAAATTAGCCAAAAAAGTCTTTGGCAGCCGTAACGACCGTCTGCTCAAACAATACCGTAAAACAGTTAATCGAATCAATGCCCGCGAAGCCGAAATCCAAGCACTCAGCGATGAAGCGCTTCAAGCCAAAACCGCCGAATTCAAACAACGCTTGGCCGATGGCGCAACACTTAACGATATTCTCGAAGAAGCTTTCGCCGTTTGCCGCGAAGCTTCCCGACGCGTGCTCGGCATGCGTCATTTCGATGTACAGCTGATCGGCGGCATGGTATTGCACGACGGTAAAATTGCAGAAATGCGTACAGGCGAAGGCAAAACACTGGTTGCCACCCTCCCCGTCTATTTGAATGCCCTATCCGGAAAAGGCGTACATGTCGTAACCGTCAACGACTATCTTGCCCGCCGCGATGCCAGCATCATGGAGCCACTGTATAACTTCTTAGGCTTAAGCGTAGGCGTGATTGTGGCTGATATGGAGCCTTTCCATCGCCAAACCGCTTACAACGCCGATATAACCTACGGCACCAATAATGAATTCGGTTTCGACTACCTGCGCGACAACATGGTTACCGACCAATACGATAAGGTTCAGCGCGAACTGTCATTTGCCGTAGTAGACGAAGTCGATTCAATCTTAATCGACGAAGCGCGTACACCGCTGATTATCTCCGGCCAAGCCGATGATAACGTACAACTTTATCAAGTCATGGATAAAGTACCCGCCATGCTTACCCGCCAAGAAACCGAAGAAGGTGAAGGCGATTACTGGGTGGACGAAAAAAGCCATGTGGTTATCCTGAGCGAAGCAGGCCATGAGCATGCCGAAGATATTTTGGTAAAAATCGGCCTGTTACAAGAAGGCGATTCCCTATATTCCGCTGCCAATATTATGCTGATGCACCATCTGATGGCCGCATTACGCGCACACAGCCTGTTCCACAAAGACCAGCATTACGTTATCCAAGACGGCGAAATCGTTATTGTCGATGAATTTACAGGCCGTCTGATGGCAGGACGCCGCTGGTCCGAGGGCTTACATCAAGCCGTAGAAGCAAAAGAAGGCGTAGAAATCAAACGTGAAAACCAAACACTGGCTTCAATTACCTTCCAAAATTATTTCCGTCTCTACGACAAACTTGCCGGCATGACCGGCACAGCCGATACCGAAGCATTTGAGTTCCAAAGCATCTATGGCTTGGAAACGGTTATTATCCCGACCAACCGTCCGATGCAGCGCAAAGATGCCAACGACCAAATCTTCAGAAGTGCAGAAGAAAAATACGAAGCCGTCGTCGCCGATATCAAACGCTGTTATGAAGCCGGTCAGCCCGTATTGGTGGGCACCACCAGTATCGAAAACTCCGAACTCGTATCCCAGCTTCTAAATCGTGAGGGATTACCTCACAACGTCTTAAATGCCAAAGAGCACGAACGTGAAGCACTGATCGTGGCACAAGCGGGCAAATCCGGCATGATTACCGTAGCCACCAATATGGCCGGACGCGGTACCGACATTGTATTGGGCGGCAACGTCAAACACCAATCCGATGCCATCATGGTCGACAACAGCCTGAGCGATGAAGAAAAAGCCTCCCGTATCGCCGCGCTGGAAGCCGGTTGGGAAGAAGAGCATCAAAAAGTATTGGCTGCCGGCGGCCTGCACATCATCGGAACGGAGCGCCACGAAAGCCGCCGTATCGACAATCAACTGCGCGGTCGTGCCGGCCGTCAAGGAGATCCCGGTTCAAGCCGCTTCTACCTTTCGTTTGAAGATCCTTTACTTCGCCTGTTTGCACTTGACCGTGCTGCTGCCATTCTCAACCGCCTCGCACCCGAGCGCGGCGTTGCCATTGAACACGGCCTGTTAACACGCCAAATCGAAGGGGCACAACGCAAAGTTGAAGGCCGCAATTTCGATATGCGCAAACAAGTATTGGAATATGACGACGTTGCGAATGACCAGCGTAAAGTGATTTACCACCAACGAAACGAAATCCTAACCAATCACAACGTAACCGAGCTGGCTAAGAGTATCCGTGAAGAGGTAATCGGTGACTTGGTCGATTTGCATATGCCGCCTGACAGCATGGAGGAGCAATGGGATATTCCCGCACTTGAAGCCCAATTAGCAGGCGAATTCCGCGTTCACGCCGATATTCAAGGTTGGCTCTCAGCAGAAAAAACCTTAGATAATCCGGATATCAAAGCCCGCCTGATAGAGCAAGTAGAACGTGAATATGCCGAAAAAGTAGAAATTGTCGGCGAGCAAACCATGAGCGGCTTCGAACGCAACGTTATGTTGCAAGTTATCGACAGCAACTGGCGCGAACATTTAGCCGCTATGGACTACTTACGCCAAGGCATCCATCTGCGCGGTTACGCACAGAAAAACCCCAAACAAGAATACAAGCGCGAAGCTTTTTCAATGTTTGAAAACTTATGGAGCAGCATCAAGCACAACGTTGCCTCATTGCTAACCTCTGTTCAAATAGAGCGTACCGAAGACATCATTGCGGAAACACAACCGCAGGAAATTAGTGACATACAAGAAATCCATTCCGGTGCACCTGCTATGGCGGAAGTTTTGGGAGAATCGCGCGACAATTTGGCTACCGAAGCTTTCGATCCGACAGGTAACGATTTCAGCCCGGAAGCATTAGCAGCTCGAGGCCAACTTATCCACCGCAACGATCCCTGCCCTTGCGGTAGCGGCAAAAAATATAAGCAGTGCCATGGCAAACTAGCCTAAATACGGGCTTCTTACTAAAAAACCGCTGTATATTACAGCGGTTTTTTGTAACCTAATATCATGTGCATAAGGATCTGCAACAGGTATCATCAAACAGCCGTCTGAAAATAATGGCTAGAACCCTATAAACTTCAAGTATTTCAATTTTTTGAAAATCCACAGCCAGTTTCAATTAGAGATACCAATAGTCTTACGGCGAGTCTGTTAAGATTTAAATAAAACAATAAATAAGTTCTCTTACTGAAAATGAAATCGCGACTTCCCAATACCGCCCATTACTAAGTTTTAACCTTTTATTACCTGGTTCAGCATTTCAGCTCCACTTAATGTTAAATTATTTTTACAAATAAAATATATCTAACAACCAGATAAGTTTATTTAATAAATATGAAAACGCTAAACTCTAAAATCAAACCCTTAGCAACAGCTTTAGTCACCCTTACCTTACCAACAACTCTTTTTTCGGCTCCCATCGCTGCAGAATCAGAACATCAAGCCGCCGAAGTACAACAAAATCATTTTTTGCGCGAACAGCTGCGCATCGACCAGCAACAGCAACAATGGCAGCCTAGCCAAGATGTACGTTTAGATAGAAAAATACAATCACCTGCAACAACCCTGCCGGAGGAGGAGTCTCCATGCTTCCACATCCAACAAGTATTGCTTGATGGCGATAGTGCACAGCAATTTCAAGCAGACCTCAAAAAGTCATTAGATTCTCTCGGATTTAAATCCGGTATGTGCTTGGGGGCACAAGGAATCAACCGCATAATGTCATCTACCCAAAATACATTAATCGGCAAGGGTTATATCACCACCCGCATTTTGGCTGCCCCGCAAGACTTAAATAACAGTATCCTGACCTTAACTGTTGTCCCCGGACGTATAGGCAAACTATATGTGCAAGGAAATGAAAACAGCAATAATACCGCAGGACGCATTGCAAACTTTCAGAACGAATTTCCTATTTCAAACGGCCAAATTCTCAATCTCCGTGATCTGGAGCAAGGGCTGGAAAATCTCAAACGTATACCCACTGCGGAAGCCGACATCCGCATCGAACCGGCAGCAGCCCCCGACCAAAGCGACGTGGTGGTGCAATGGCAGCAGCGCCCTCTGCCCTACCGCCTGAGTTTCAGCGTTGACGACAGCGGCAGTAAGGAAACCGGCAAATACCAGGCCAATGTGACCTTCTCGGCCGACAACCCGTTTGGTTTGAGCGATTTGTTCTATCTTTCATACGGCCGCGATTTGGGCCATAAAGCCAGCTACACCGATAACGACGGCCACACCACCGGCAGCGGCAGCAAATCGCTGGCGGCACATTATTCAGTGCCGTTCGGCAACTGGCTGTGGGCGTTCAACCACAGCCGTTACCGCTACCATCAGGCGGTGGCCGGCGATAGTGAAAACTATGATTACAACGGTGAGCGCTTCAATACCGACATCGGCGTCACCCGCCTGCTTTACCGGGATGCCCACCGTAAAAGTCATGCCGGTTTGAAACTGTGGAAGCAGGAATCACACAGTTTCATCAATGATGCTGAAATTCCCGTACAGCGCCGCAAAACCGCCGGTTGGGGACTCAATCTGAGCCACAAGGAATACATCGGCAATGCCACCCTCAACCTTGGTGCGGCCTACAAACGCGGTACCGGCGGGGCCAACAGCTTGCGTGCGCCTGAAGAAGCCGTCGGCGAAGGCACTTCGCGCATGAAAATCCTCACTGCCGATGCCGATCTCAACCTACCCTTCTCCATCGGCAAACAGACTTTGGCCTACGACACCGCCGTACATGCCCAATGGAACAAATCGCCGCTGATACAGCTGGACAAACTTGCCATCGGCGGGCGATACACCGTGCGTGGCTTCGATGGCGAGATGACCCTGGCGGCCGAGCGTGGCTGGTATTGGCGCAACGATCTGAGCTGGCAATACCGGCCGGGACATTTGGCGTATATCGGTGCCGATGTCGGCCATGTGTCTGGGCCATCCGCGCCGAAATTGCTCGGTCAAACTCTCGCCGGCGGCGTGGTCGGTCTTAAAGGGCAAATCAAGGCCAGCGGCCAGCTTTATTACGATGTGTTCGCCAGCAAGCCGTTTAAAAAGCCCGCCGGCTTTCAAACGGCCAATACGGCATTGGGATTCAGTTTGAATTATTCGTTTTAATGAAAAGCAGATAAATGAAATTTGAAGATATAGATGTTGTTGCTCCGAGCCTGTTTCCTGATGAAATTTGGAATGAAGCAGAGGTTTTTGGCGCTATTACCTGGTTGTGGATGAAATCAAAAGCCTATTGCAACAGCCCTATCAACGAAATGGCTGCTTGGGTATTGCCCGTATTGAAAAATGGCCAGTTTGCCTTGTTTAGCCGCCATGCCCAACCTCTGGGTTATATCACGTGGGCCTACTTCGATGAGGCGGCTCAATCACGTTACCTGGAATCGAACGACAGCTTGCTGCAGAACCAAGATTGGAACAGTGGTGATTGCATGTGGTTCATTAATTGGTTTGCTCCCTTTGGACACAGCCGCCTAATAAAAAATATAACGGTTCAGCTATTTCCCCATCAATGCGCGCGTTCTTTACATCATAGAGGGGATGAACGCGGCATGAGAATCATGTTGTTTAAAGGGCAAGCCGTTGATGCTGTACAACAAGCTGCATGGGAGAAGGCTCACCCTATACGGCAAGCACCGTTTTAAACAATTATTTAGTATCTATTCCAATTATTCAAACGTCTATTTGAACAAAGCATTATCATGAACAAAACCCTATATAAAGTCATCTTCAACAAAAAACGTGGCCAAATGGTGGTGGTTGCCGAAAATACTACCCGTGAAGGTAAATCAGTTCAGGACAGCGCGGGTGGTACGACTTTAGCAAGGGGAACAACTCCGGTGTTGCATCTACCAGTTGTCTGTTTCTCGCTGATGCTCGCGTTCGGTTTGGCGTTGGTACTTCCCGCTCACGCCACCGGCATTACGGCCGACAAAGCCGCCCCGCAAAACCAGCAGCCCACCGTCTTAAAAACCGGCAACGGCCTGCCGCAAGTCAACATCCAAACGCCGACGGTCGGCGGCGTATCGATGAACCAATACCGCCAGTTCGACGTCGACGTCAAAGGCGCCATCCTCAACAACAGCCGCAGCAATACCCAAACGCAGCTGGGCGGCTGGATACAGGGCAATCCGTGGCTGGCCGGCGGCGAAGCCAAAGTGATTGTGAACCAAGTCAACAGCAGCAACCCCAGCCTGCTGAACGGCTACATCGAAGTGGGCGGCAAACGCGCCGAAGTGATCATGGCCAACCCCGCCGGCATTCAGGTGAACGGCGGCGGCTTCATCAACGCCGCCGGCGTCACACTCACTACCGGCAAACCAGTACTCAACAACGGCTACCTTGAAAGCTTTATCATACGCGGTGGCAGCATCGGCATTACAGGTAAAGGCCTTGATACGTCCGACAGCGACTACACCCGTATCCTCGCCCGTGCCGCCCAGGTCAATGCCGGCATTTGGGCGAAAGACTTGCAAGTGGTTGCTGGCAGCAACGACATCCACGCCGACGGCACGCATACCCCGGTTGCAGACGGCCAAACTACTGATACCCCCCAAATGTCCATCGATACCGGCAGCCTCGGCGGCATGTATGCCGGTAAAATCCGCCTTGTCAGCACCGATAAGGGCATCGGCATCAACAATGCCGGCCAAATCTTCGCAGGAGCGGGCGGCGTCACCCTCAGCGCCGACGGCAAAATCGGCAACAGCGGCAGCATCGTTGCTTCCGAGCAAAAGCAAAGCCATGCTGATAATGCGTCCGTCAGCATTCGTGCCGATGCGCTTGAAAACAGCGGCAGCATTTCTGCCCAAGGCAAAGCCGCCATTCAGACGGCCTCATTGAACAACAGCGGTCTGTTAGCCTCCTCCAACGAGCTGAACATCCGTAATAGCGGCGAAATCAGCAACAGCGGCCAAACCAGCGCAGCCCGCCTCGATATTGGAACAGACACTCTCCTCAACAGTGGCGACATCAGCCAAACCGGTTTGCAGACATTGACTGTAGATACCGCGACGCTCACCAACCGTAGCAACGGCCTGATCGGCTACACCCCGGCCGACAGCAGCACCGGCGACGGTTCCACCGATAACGGCAGTAATAACGGCAACGCCTCTCCTGCCCCCAGCACCGCCACTGGCGGAGGTGTCACTACTACCGTGCCGACTACAAGTATTCCTGTAACACTAGCCGCAGGCAGCATTACTGTTGTAGATAACCTAATTAACAGCGGCAGTATCAGTGCCAACGGCGAAACGGATGTGAACAGCCACAGCAGTCTCAGCAATCAGGGCATATTGAATTTGCATAACCTGAACGCAGGAGGACAAACATTCAACAATAACCAAGGCCAAATCGAAACCACTGATTTCCAAAGCGCAACTCAGGCATTCAGCAACCAATCCGGCCGAATCAGCGCCCATCATGGCATCAATATCGAAAGCGAGTACTTTGACAACAGCAAAGGCAATATAGCTTCCGGTGAAAGCACCGAAATCCGAACCAGTGAGGGTAACAACCGGCAAGGCAGCATTGCCAGCGCCGATGCACTCTATATCAATGCCGCAGCACTTTGGCAAAATCAGGCAGGCAAACTGCATGCCAATCAATCCATTACGCTGCAAAGCAAAGGCATTGACAATCAAGCCGGTGAAATCATCTCAGGACAAGATACCGTTTCGATTGATGGACAATCAGGCAGCCTTAACAACCAGCAAGGCCGCATCCAATCCACGGGAAATATCTCGCTGGCGGCAAGCGGCATCCAGAATACTGAAGGCACAATACAGGGACACAAACTGGATGTGCGCGCAGGCAACCAGCAAATCAACAATACACAAGGGAAACTGCTAAGCCAGACCGACTTGCAAATAAGCAGCGGTGCTCTAGACAATAGCCAAGGCCAAATTCTAGCCAATCAAAACATTACCATGGACACACAAGGTCGGCAACTTACCAATACCGATGGGCAAATCGGTGCTGGGCAGCAGGCTGAAATTCAAAGCGGAGCTTTACTGAACCAAAATGGGAGTCTGATTGCGCAGAAAGCCGCCTTGATTAACACGCACCAGAAAATATTGGACAATAGTCATACTGCTGGCAGCGGAGGCATTTATGCAGCCGACCTCAATATTCAAAGCGGCAGGATGAACAACGATGATGGCACAATAGCTGCTAAAACAGCCCATATCCAGGCAACCGAAAGCACCAACAACCAAGGCAGCATCGCTGTTGCTGAGTCTTTGCAACTCACATCCCGGACGCTGGACAATACTCAAGGGCAAATAACGGGCGGCGATACGCTGCTATCCTCCGGTGTTCTGACCAATCGACAAGGACATATACTCAGCACCGGCATGCTGACAGCCAATGTGACGGGCGACTTGAACAACCAAAGCGGCTTGATTGCTGCAAATCGGTTACTCAGTCTAAACAGCAACAATCTGGACAATCAAAACGGTGAAATAGGCTCCGCAAGCTCCACAACAACAATCAATAATAGCGGCAATCTACAAAATCGGAGCGGTCAAATCACGGCGGCCGATCAACTGCACATCCAAGCCCAGAAAATTGGCAATCAAAGCGGCATCCTGTCTGGCGGCCAGATAGCCCTCCATGCCCAAAAAGACCTGGACAACAGCCGGGGTCGTATTGTTTCGGGTGGTGAAACCACCCTAGCCAGCTTGGGTTTGAATAATCAGGCTGGTGAAATCAGTGTTAACGGACATCTGCATATCGACACCCAGCAACAACAACTCAATAATCAGAATGGCCGTATCAGCGCCATCACGCAAGCCGAGCTACAAAGCGGCGCGTTAAACAACAGCAGCGGCATGATACAAAGCAACGGTACGCTCAATATCGATACGCACGGCCATGCATTCAACAATCAGAACACCCGCAGCAACGGCGGCTTGTTGGCACAAGACTCCCTGTCGATCCATACTTCCTCGCTAGAAAACCAGCAAGGCAGCATATTGAGCGGTAATAACATCATTGTCGACAGCACGGCCATTTATAACCAAAACGGAGAAATCCAGACCATTGGCAATATGCAGCTTGCCAGTACCAACGAGCTAAATAACCAACAGGGGCTGATGGCTGCCGGAGAATCCCTTTCCATTCAAACAGCCTTGTTGGATAACAGCCGAACCCAAACCGAAAGCCAAGGCATTCAAGCCAACCACATAGACATCAACAGCCATAACCTGGATAACAGCCAAGGCAAAATCACTGCGACTGATACACTTTCTCTCAGTAATGGCAATCATCCGCTGACCACCCTCGAAAACCACACTGGTAAATTGTTTGCAGGCAACCAACTCAATTTGAGCAGCCAAACTCTGAATAACCTTGACGGCAAAATCATCTCTTTGGGCAACCTGAATGCCCATCTTGCCTCGGATTACCAGCAGCGTGGCGATATGGCCGCCTCAGGTAACGCAAATATTCAAATTGACGGCACACTGGATAATCGGGGCAATTTGCAAGCCGGCCAACAATTGCATTTGCAAGCGGACAAGCTTGACAACACAGCTACCGGAGCAATCAACGCCACTGACACACAAATTCAGATCAGCGGCACCCTAACCAACCAGGGCCTGATTGATGGTGCCGACACCGTGATTGCAGCGCAAACGCTCCACAATCTAGGAGAAAACGCCAAAATTTATGGCAATCACCTGGCTATTGCCGCCCAAACCCTGAATAACGACAATGAAAACGGTAAAGCCGGCACCATTGCAGCACGAAACCGTCTTGATCTTGGAGTAAAAAACCTCACCAACCGGGAAAATGCACTAATACTCAGCGATGGAGAAATGGTCATTGGTGGTGCACTGGACGAACGAAACCAAGCCATCGGCACAGCGGACACCATCCACAACAGCAGCGCCACCATCGAATCTGGTGGTGAGATGCAAATTTACGCCAAAGAACTGCGTAACACCAACGAGCACCTTAAGACCGAGCTGGTGGAAACCAGTCATGAACATATCGTCGAATACGGGGCACAAGGGCGCGATGAACGATTGCGCGAAGGCACTCAGACCGAATTGGGCTGGAGTATTTTTAACGATGAATCCAATCAGTTGCGCACTCCTGACGGCCAACGCCATGAAAGCTGGCATAAGTATGATTATTGGCGTATTACCCAGGAAACCCGTGTTACAGAAACTGCTCCGGCCAAAATTATTGCCGGTAACAATCTGACCATTAACGCCAGTGAATTGTGGAACAGCGACAGCCAAATCGTGGCTGGAGGCAAGCTGGCTGCTAATCTGCCTAAAGGCCAATTGTTTAATAAAGAATCCTTCGGCACTAAGATAACTCATGATTTGGGTTGCGCGGTCGAGAACGCAAATGCCGATGGTTGCCTGACCCGGCAACAAGCAACCGAGGCCGGGCTCAACATAAGCAAAGGGCACTGGAACAGCGAATCCTCTCCAGGCCTGCATTCTTACTGGCGTAACCACCAAAAAGGTCGGGATAGCACAGGCCACAACCGGGTAGATTACGCTCCGGCGCCGGAAATCAATAACCATATTTCCCTCGGCTCTTTTGCCTACCGGGAATATGCGGCTGTTACACCTGCAAACACCACTGAGAAACGCCAGGGTTTGCGCATCAACGCCGATGCGGCCACATCGGTCATAGACATCCCAAATCGTGCTACCACGGCCCAAACTATCACTGTCGAAGCCATAAAAACACAAAATGACAGCCAGCAAACAGTACGACAAACCAATGCAGCCACCGCTGCCGAAGTAGCCGTGCGTACCGGCACACCGGGCGCTACACTGCCGAACAGCAGCCTGTTTGCCATTAATGCCCAGTCTGGCAGTTATCTGATTGAAACCGACCCTGCTTTTACCAATTACCGCCAGTGGTTATCCAGCGATTACATGCTCAAAGCCTTGAACATTGATTCCGGAAATATGCATAAACGCTTAGGCGACGGCTATTACGAGCAACGCATGGTCACTGAGCAGATTCTGAACCTCACCGGCCAACGTTATTTGAATGGCCATAGCAATAATGAAGAACAATTCAAGGCCTTGATGGACAGCGGAATCACTGCTGCACAAGCTTTCAACCTCGCTCCCGGTATCGCCTTGAATGCAGAACAGATTGCTCGCCTTACCAGTGATATCATCTGGCTGGTTGCTCAAGATGTTACATTACCCGACGGTAGTGTCCAAGCTGTCTTGGTACCGCAAGTTTATGTCCGTGTACAACCGGGTGATATAGACGGCAACGGCGCACTACTCTCAGGCAGTGTCGCTGCATTGGATATAGGCGGCAACCTTGACAACAGCGGTACCATAGCCGCCCGCCAAGCCTTGCAAATTAATGCCGATACGGTTAACAACATCGGCGGCAGAATCCATGCTGCCCGATTGGCTGCCAATGCCGCCGAAGATATCAACAATATTGGAGGCAGCATAGATGCCGACAATACCTTACTGCTGCAAGCAGAGCGCGACATCAATCACCGCAGTACCAGTGCAAGCAACCAAAACGAACAAGGTTCGGTTACCCATCTTGATCGCTTGGCCGGCATTTACGTTTCTGGTGCAGAGAATGCGATTCTGCAAATGGATGCCGGGCGTAATATCAACCTTGCTGCCGCCGACATCGGCAATTCAGCAGTCAACGGTCAAACGTTGTTGCAGGCGGGTAACGAGATTGTACTGGGATCCGTGGGTACTGGCCGCCATCAGGAAAACCATTTTGATGCCGACAACCATATTATCCGTGACAGTCATACCGATATAGGCAGCACCATTCATGCACAAGGCGATATTACGCTGGCAGCTCAAAATAACATCAGTACCACAGCCGCCGATCTTTACAGCAGCGACGGCAAACTCAATCTGAGCGCCGGTAACGATATTGCACTGAATGCAGGCAACAGCAGCAACACGGTTGATGACGCCTCCAAGCATGTCGGACGAACCGGAGGAGGACGTAAGCAGACCAATATCAGCAATATCCGGATAGCTGAAGAAAATGCCGTTGGCAGCAATCTTGCCGCACGAAATATCCAGATTAGTGCAGGCAATGATTTGACGGTAAGTGGCAGTAACATTTTGGCACAAGAACAAACCCGTTTAGCTGCCGGACAAAATATTCATATTGATACCGTTACTGATACTACTCATCATGAAAACTTCCAGCAGGAAACACGCAAAGGCTTTACCGGCAGCCTGAAAGGCGGCATTGCCTCCGTCGGCTATGGCAAATCCAGCCAAAGCCTGCAACAAGAAGGCACAAGCCCAACCCTTACCCTTTCCCAAATCGGCAGCACCCAAGGCAACACAACCATTATTGCGGATAAGGCTCTCAATATCGAAGCAGGCCGTCTGAATGCCGGTCAAGACATAAACCTGCAAGGCAGCGAAGTCAACCTGACCGCAGCGCATATCACAGACAGCAACCATACCGAGCAGCAAAGCAAACAGAGCGGCTTATCCGTAGGGCTGGTTTATAACCCGCTCAAAGTAACCAAAGACGTTTACGACCAAACCATGGCCGGCAGCCAAAACAGCGGCAGCCTGGTCGGAAAATCCGTTACGCACGGCTTGGCCACATTTAAAGGCGCTACGTCTGTACAATCGCCTCTGGTTATCCGCGGAGGCCAAACCAATAGCGAGATCCGGCAAAATACCGCTTCGGAACAAGCCGTTACCGGAGAAATCACCGCAGGCCGCAACCTAAACATTATCGCTACCCAAAGCAGCATCAACAGCGAAGGCACTAAAATCTCCGCCGAAGGCAACGCCCTGCTGCATGCCCGCGACAACATCAACCTAGGATTCGCCACCGATAGCCAAAACCAAAACGCGCAAAGCCGCCGTAGCGGTTTCGCTATCGATACCGTCGACGTGCTGACTCCCGCCGGCACATTCAAAGACCGCGGCGACGGCCGGGGCGCACTGGCCAATACTACCGCTACCCGATTGTCCGTAGGCGGTACCGCCACCCTGCAAACCCAAAAAGGCGATATCAACATTTTAGGCAGCAGTGCCGTCGCACAAGAAGATCTCACCCTCAATGCCGCCCGCGATGTCAATATCCGCTCTACCCAAAACAGCAGCAACCTCAGCGAAACACAAACCGCCAGCGGCATCGGCTCCGCCCAAATCTCCGACACCGAATACTTCAGCGGCTGGATGAAAAACACCCGCAGCTCCCGCAGTAGCCAAGTAGAGCAAGTCAAATCACAAGTCGGCAGCTTGGGCGGCAATGTCAACATCCAAGCAGGCGGCAACTATACCCAACAAGTTGCGGATATAGCCGCGGCCAAAGACATCAACATCCGCGCGCAAAGCATCGACATCCTTCAAGACCACAACCTCGGCAGCAGCAGCCAATCTGAACGAGACCTTAAAATCGGTGCATTCGCCAAAGTCTCATCACCGCTCATCGACTTAGCCAATGCCGCCGAAGGCGCAGTAAAAAGCAAAGCCGACGACCGCACCCGCGCCCTCCAAGGGCTGGCCGCCGGTGCCCAAGCCTATCAGGCTTACGATGCCGCCAACAAAGTCGCCGGCGCAGCCGCCGATAACGCTCAAGCCGTACAAAAAGCACTGCAAAACGGCACTGCCGTCGACCCCAAAGACTTAAAACAAGGAGCCGTATTGGCAAAAGCCGAAGCCGGCATCGGCTTTAAAACCGCCAATTCCAGCCAAAACCAAAGCTACGCGCAAAGCCAAAGCAACCGCCTGTCTGCAGGAGGAAACGTCAACCTCCAATCCACCGCAGGCGATATCCGCATGCAACACACGCAGGTACAAGCCGGCGATACCCTCTCTTTGGATTCCGCCCGCGATATCATGCTCGAAGCCGGCCAAAGCCGGCAGCATGCAGACGGTAAGAACAGTAATGTCGGCGCATCTGTCGGCGTAGGCGCATCCGTAGGGGCACAAACCGGCGTATACGTTTATGCCGAAGCCGGTGTCAGCAAAGGCAAATACCGCAGCGATGCCCAAACCCACGAGAACACCACGCTCAATGCCGACCACATCCGCATCACCGGCAAAGGCGATACAACCCTGCGCGGTGCCACCGCCACCGCCCGCCGTATCGACACCGATATCGGCGGCAAGCTCCATATCGAAAGCCTGCAAGACACACTTTCTCAGGAAAGCAAACAAAGCGGTGCCGGCGTACGGGTACAGGTATCCCTCGGCACAGCTTGGGAAGCCTCGGGCAACTTCAACCAAAGCAACGGCAGCGGACAAAGCGCAACCGTCAACCGACAATCCGGCCTCTTTGCCGGAGAAGGCGGCTACCATGTCAAAGCCGACAGCGTCCACCTCAAAGGCGGCGCCATCGCCTCAACCGCACCAGCAGCGCAAAACGAGCTGACTGCCGACAGACTTACCTTTGAAGATATTCAAAACCAAAGCAGCTACAAAGCGTCAAATATCGGTTTGAGCGGCGGCTACGGCGGACAGCTCAATTCTGGCGAAGCCTTCAAACAAAGCGCATTAGGCAAATCATCCGCCATTGCCAGACAAAGTATGAACCAAGGAGCCAGCTTCGCCCCTACCCTGCCGCAATACGAAAGCGGCGGCGACAGCGGCACCACCTACGCCACCCTAAGCGAAGGCCGTCTGAATATCGGCGGTAAAGCAACCACCGCGCAGGAATTGGGCATCAACAGCGATGCGGCAGCCGCCCACCGCCAAATCGACGCCCTACCCGATATCCGCGAGGTGATGCAGAAACAGCAAACCGTTGCCAAAGCCACTGCCGACATCTTCTCCGCCGTACGCACCTTTAGCGGCAATATGGCTGCCGATGCCCTAAAAGAGCAAGAAGCCGCCCGCGCAGAAGCCCTGAATAACCTGTCGCCCGAACAACAAATGCATTACGCCAATCTGGACGACACAGGAAAAACCCTCTTTCTGCTAAACAATAGCGAAAACTTTCAGACGGCCTATGCAAAAGCCCGCGATTGGGGCGTAGGCGGCAGCAACAGCCGCGCCCTAAATGCCGCAACCACCCTCATTACCGGCGTATTGGGCGGACAAAGCGACCTGCAGGCAGCCGCCAACACCCTCGCCCCTTATGCCGCTGCCGCTATTGGACAGCAATTCGGCCACGGTGAAAACAAAAACGAAGCCGCCCAAATACTGGGCCACTTCGCATTGGGCGCGACCTTGGCCTACATTAACGGCAGCAACCCCGCATCGGGCGGCAGTGCAGCCGTAGCCGCCGAAAAAGCCGCACAATATTTGGTACAACAGTATGACGACGGACAAACCGCCCTCGACCCGGTAACGGGCGAATTCAACGCCAACCTGTTACCCGAGCATATCAAAGAAGAAATTAAATCGACTACCGGTGTAATTGCGTCTATCGTTGGCGCAACCGGAGACGGCGGCTCTGCCTTGGGTGCGCAGATTGGCGGGGTGATTGGGCAGAATGCGGTCGAGAATAACGATGTTGGTGCTTCTTTTTCTGCGTGGAGGGCTGAGCAAGAGCTGTTAAAACAAGACCCTAAAGCATACGCACAACTAAAGCGGGAACAATCGGAAATTCTAGACCAAGTTGCCCGTCTACTGATTACTCCTTATGGAGCGGGAAGAGATTACTATGAAGCAGAAGATTTAGCAGGAAAAGCTTTAGCCGTTGCAGCCGTTATTCCTGGCGAAAAGCTTGCTGTAAAAGGCTATGGCTTAGCTAAAAAACTATTGGCAGAGGCAGCAAGCCTGTATAAATCAGGTAAACTTATTGCTGGTGGAACCAAAGTTGAGCGAGCTATTGTAGAGTTACAACGAGGCAGAATCAACCAATGGAGTAAAATTGCAAATAAACCTGATGCTAATACCATTTACCGCTTTGATAACGGATTCCAATATGCAACAGACACCCAAAAGAGGGTAAAAGCTGTTTCTGCGGATTTGAAAATTGACCCATGGGATAGAAACACCTATCAGCAGCGTATTGCAGGAGGCTCATGCCGTCAGCAGTCGGATTGTGGTGGTCATTTGATTGCCTCAATGTTTGGTGGTCCGGGCGAAGGGATTAATTTAGTACCGATGGATGCTAAATTGAATGGCAGTAGTGGTGAGTGGTATAAGTTGGAACAACAATGGAAGAAAACGCTTGAGACTGGAGGAAGGGTGCAAGTGAAAATAGAGCCAATTTATACAGGAAATAGCAAACGCCCAGATGCTTTCAAAGTAACGGAAATGATAAACTCTGGTCGTCCAAAGGTTAGTACATTGAAAAATACACCCACAGGTAAATAAACATGAATGATCAAAAAATATATCAAGAATTAGGTAAGTTATTATGGTCAATAATGGATCACGATGCACAGATATTTTTTTGTGATGGCTATATTTATCCAGAAATTACATCTTATAGTTTTTCATGGATAGATTTTAATGGGCAAGAAAAATGGTTTGATTTTGATGACATTAGAAACAACGCCGGAGATGAAGTAACTGATTTAATAAAGACTCTCTCTAAAAATAAAATATTTAAAGAAAAATGGTCTCATTATAGAATTAGCCTAACAAATGAAGCTAAATTTAATATTCAGTTTTTTTATATTCCAGAAGAAGACCATTGGCCTGGCTTATATTCACGAGGTATCAGCGATTTAACTGAAGAAGAGGCTGAAAATATTTACTACGTCCCGAAAGAACTGTGGGAAGAACGCGTAAAATTAAAACGTCAGCAACAATCTTAAATTTATTCAAGGCCGTCTGAAATCTCTTTCAGACGGCCTCTTTTCTTTAACAATTAAGTAGCAAACAACACCCTCGCCCTTGATTCCGCCCGCGATATCATGCTCGAAGCCGGCCAAAGCCGGCAGCATGCAGACGGTAAGAACAGTAATGTCGGCGCATCTGTCGGCGTAGGCGCATCCGTAGGGGCACAAACCGGCGTATACGTTTATGCCGAAGCCGGTGTCAGCAAAGGCAAATACCGCAGCGATGCCCAAACCCACGAGAACACCACGCTCAATGCCGACCACATCCGCATCACCGGCAAAGGCGATACAACCCTGCGCGGTGCCACCGCCACCGCCCGCCGTATCGACACCGATATCGGCGGCAAGCTCCATATCGAAAGCCTGCAAGACACACTTTCTCAGGAAAGCAAACAAAGCGGTGCCGGCGTACGGGTACAGGTATCCCTCGGCACAGCTTGGGAAGCCTCGGGCAACTTCAACCAAAGCAACGGCAGCGGACAAAGCGCAACCGTCAACCGACAATCCGGCCTCTTTGCCGGAGAAGGCGGCTACCATGTCAAAGCCGACAGCGTCCACCTCAAAGGCGGCGCCATCGCCTCAACCGCACCAGCAGCGC
Organism: Neisseria sp. S1; assembly: GCF_048060015.1. Classification (NCBI taxonomy): domain Bacteria; kingdom Pseudomonadati; phylum Pseudomonadota; class Betaproteobacteria; order Neisseriales; family Neisseriaceae; genus Neisseria; species Neisseria sp. S1. The sequence continues at coordinate 98,125 of NZ_JBLUPI010000007.1, read as the reverse complement.
AAAACGAGCTGACTGCCGACAGACTTACCTTTGAAGATATTCAAAACCAAAGCAGCTACAAAGCGTCAAATATCGGTTTGAGCGGCGGCTACGGCGGACAGCTCAATTCTGGCGAAGCCTTCAAACAAAGCGCATTAGGCAAATCATCCGCCATTGCCAGACAAAGTATGAACCAAGGAGCCAGCTTCGCCCCTACCCTGCCGCAATACGAAAGCGGCGGCGACAGCGGCACCACCTACGCCACCCTAAGCGAAGGCCGTCTGAATATCGGCGGTAAAGCAACCACCGCGCAGGAATTGGGCATCAACAGCGATGCGGCAGCCGCCCACCGCCAAATCGACGCCCTACCCGATATCCGCGAGGTGATGCAGAAACAGCAAACCGTTGCCAAAGCCACTGCCGACATCTTCTCCGCCGTACGCACCTTTAGCGGCAATATGGCTGCCGATGCCCTAAAAGAGCAAGAAGCCGCCCGCGCAGAAGCCCTGAATAACCTGTCGCCCGAACAACAAATGCATTACGCCAATCTGGACGACACAGGAAAAACCCTCTTTCTGCTAAACAATAGCGAAAACTTTCAGACGGCCTATGCAAAAGCCCGCGATTGGGGCGTAGGCGGCAGCAACAGCCGCGCCCTAAATGCCGCAACCACCCTCATTACCGGCGTATTGGGCGGACAAAGCGACCTGCAGGCAGCCGCCAACACCCTCGCCCCTTATGCCGCTGCCGCTATTGGACAGCAATTCGGCCACGGTGAAAACAAAAACGAAGCCGCCCAAATACTGGGCCACTTCGCATTGGGCGCAACCTTGGCCTACATTAACGGCAGCAGCCCCGCATCGGGCGGCAGCGCAGCCGTAGCCGCCGAAAAAGCCGCACAACAATATAACTGCATGATAACAACCAAACAAAATAGCAAAAGCAATAAAATAACTATTATTTTCCCCAAACTGTCCAAAAAGGTTTTCAGGTACAATACAACCTTTCAATTTTTTCCTTTTCCAAACATTTATGCTGAAAATTATCTCTGCCAATGTAAACGGTATTCGCTCTGCCGCCCAAAAAGGCTTTATTGAATATCTTGCCCGAGTAGATGCCGATGTGGTATGCGTACAAGAATTAAAAGCCCAAGAGGCTGATATGAAGCCTGAAATGCGTAATCCGAATGGTATGCACGGTGTATGGCATTGTGCCGAAAAACGCGGCTACAGCGGTGTGGCCATTTATAGCAAACAGGCTCCGGATAATGTTCAATATGGTATGGGTATTGAAGAATTTGACCGTGAGGGCCGTTTTGTACGTGCCGATTTCGGTAATCTCTCTGTTATTTCGCTTTACTTACCCTCGGGTACCAGCGCGCCGGAACGACAAGAACTCAAATACCGTTTTCTCGATGCGTTTTACCCGATGTTGGAAACTATGAAAATGGAAGGCCGTGATATTGTGGTATGCGGTGACTGGAATATCGCCCATCAAAATATCGACTTGAAAAACTGGAAAGGCAATCAGAAAAACTCTGGCTTTTTACCCGAAGAGCGTGAATGGATAGGCAAGGTGATTCGCGATTTGGGCTGGGTGGATATGTGGCGCAAATTGTACCCCGAAGTACCTGGTTATACTTGGTGGAGCAACCGCGGGCAGGCCTATGCGAAAGATGTGGGCTGGCGTATCGACTATCAAATGGTAACGCCTCACTTGGCCGAACGCGCACTGCACGCCCATATTTATAAAGATGAAAAATTCTCCGATCATGCACCTTTAGTGGTGGAATATGATTATTCGCTGTAAACGCTTTAGCCCTACTGTTTATTTTCTATCCGATAAGGCCGTCTGAAACTTTTAGGCAAAGCCATGCATACGCAAGAACTCGAAGACCTTACCCTACTGCTGGTCCGCGATGCGGACGAGCCTGAAATGTGGATCGACCGTTGGGCAGTCAGTTATCCCACCGTCCGCCTTACGGAAGTTTCTCAAAACCAGACAATTGCTCACTGGCAACAGGTTATTGAACAGGCTTGGCAGGATATACATAGTCGGAATATCGCTGTAGTTTCACATGGCGCGGGCGTGTCCGGCTGGTTGGCATGGCTTTATCTCGCAGATGTCAACACGCAAAAGCGGATCAAAAATATGATTTTAGTTTCGCCTCTGCAACACGCGTTTCCCGATGATGGCTGCCATACACTGCAAAGGGTACGTTGTCACTGCAAAACCGCTTTGGTTATCGGAAATAACGACCCTTACTGCACCCGTGAATGGGCAGCTTCACAAGCGGCCTGTTGGAATGCCCTCTTACTTACGTCGCCTCATGAAGGCCATTTGAACGGTTATCTGCATGGTTGGCAATGGGGAATGAAATTAATGCAGGAAATGCTACTCAATTAACACCGGCTGCTAAAGTCTTCACTAAGCGGCTGCTCCTAAAAAGTTATGCGGCTTGCAGCCCAACCTCGTGTTTCCTACCGCCGCAGCACCTCTTTCGCTCCATCTCAAAAAAATATACGTATCAATTAAACGAACTATTTTCTGACTGGCTTTCTTTAAATACCGGCCTTTCTATTTCTTTCATTCCACACCAACCTTATAAAAGGAAAAGCCAAGCCGATGTAAAGCATTCCTGCCATATATCAAATATGTCCGCCACTTATTTGTATGCTACACTAAGCGGCACATACTGGGGCCGCCTGAATCCTTATAGCTTTCAGACGGCCTTATCCCTACCACCGCCCTTGCAAACATTGCGCTTGCAAACGGCACGTCAGCGTCATTGCGCCGCTGCAAACCACAGAAAGCCATATCATGACCGTATCCCCAGTTGCCTTGCGCCGCCAAAGCGAACGCAACCCGCACGCTACCGCACAATATTGGCGCAAATGCCAAGTAGAAGAACTGTTTGAAATGCCGTTTCTCGACTTAGTTTACCGGGCCGCAGAAGTACACCGCCGGCATTTCAACCCACAAGAAATCCAACTCTCTACCTTACTCTCCATCAAAACCGGCGGTTGCCCCGAAGATTGCGAGTATTGCCCGCAATCGGCGCATTACAGCACCGAGGTTCAAAAAGAAACCATGATGGATGTGGCCGAAATTCTCGAAAAAGCACAAATCGCCAAAGCACGCGGAGCCAGCCGTTTCTGTATGGGTGCTGCCTGGCGCGGCCCCAAGCCGAAAGATGTCGAACAAGTTAGCGAAATTATCGCTGCCGTCAAAAATCTCGGCTTGGAAACTTGTGGAACCTTCGGTATGCTCGAAGAAGGCATGGCCGAAGACCTCAAAAAAGCCGGACTGGATTACTACAACCATAATCTTGATACCGACCCCGAGCGTTACAACGACATTATCCATACCCGCCAACACGAAGACCGTATGGATACCTTAGGTAAAGTACGCCGTGCCGGTTTGAAAGTATGCTGCGGCGGTATCGTCGGCATGAACGAAAGCCGTCCCGAGCGTGCCGGCTTGATCGCCAGCCTCGCCAATCTCGACCCCCAGCCCGAAAGCGTACCCATCAACCAACTGGTAAAAGTAGAAGGCACGCCGCTGGCCGATGCCGAAGACTTAGACTGGACAGAATTCGTACGCACCATCGCCGTTGCCCGCATCACCATGCCCAACAGCTATGTACGACTTTCCGCAGGGCGCAGCGATATGCCCGAAGCCATGCAGGCCATGTGTTTTCTGGCAGGTGCCAACTCTATTTTCTACGGCGACAAGCTATTGACTACCGGTAACCCCGAAGAAGACAAAGACCGCCTGCTGATGGACAAATTAGGCTTGCGGCCGCTGCAATACCAAACAGAAGCCTAAGATACTTCACTCTTCGTTTGCCCGATATTAAAAGCCGACAGTTTGTGAACTGTCGGCTTTTAATATCGGCATACCCATAAACACACACCAGCCTGATGAATTTCAAAAATATATCGTCTGACAACCTCCCATATCATTTTAAGCCTTAAGCCGCATTAAAAGCCTATCAACCAACCATCATACATTCAGACGGCCTTTTACATCACAAATACAGATACGTTTTCCAATAATTAAAAGGCAAGCAGCATTCAGAATCAAACAACTTAAATTACAGTCAAAATCTCTTTACAATCAAAATCTATCGCGTATGTTGAAGAGAGAATGGTTTTACGATAACGTTGGAGCCTTCAGGCCACCCATCCAAATGCCGATTACGGCCTTGCTCTGCTTGCCACTTGCTCCAACCACACGGAAACGGAAGTCCACTATGCAACTGACCGAACTAATTTACTATCCCGTTAAATCCATGCGCGGCATCAACATGGCACAAACGGAAATCCTACCCATGGGCATTAAACACGACCGCTGCTGGCTGCTGACCGACCTTACAGGCAATTTCATCACCGCCCGCAAATATCCCCAACTACTTCTATGGCAGGCAACCGTGGAAACCGATGGTTTATACCTGACCGCACCTGATGGAGAATCCCGCTTTTTTCCTACCGAAAAATTTACGTTAACAAGCAATGTAACCGTATGGAAAGATACTTTTGCCGCACAACAAAACACCAATGATACAGACCCATGGTTAAGCAGCAAAATCGGTACGCAATGCCGTCTGAATTATATCGGCGCACCAAGCAACCGTACCCTTGCCGGCACAGACACCCCTCTTTCCTTTGCCGACGGTGCGCCCTATCTGCTTACCAACCAAGCCTCTTTGGCGGCTCTCAATACCACCCTACCCCGCGCAGTGGAAATGCGCCGCTTTCGCCCTAACCTCGTGATTAACGGTATCGAAGCGTATGAAGAAGAAAGCTGGCGGGAAATTCAAATCGGTAATGTGCGGTTTGAATTATTCAAACCTTGTACGCGCTGCGTGATGACTACCGTAGATTTGCACAACGGCGAAAAAGACCCTCAGCAACAGCCGCTGAAAACCCTAGCCCAAACTCGAAAAGCCATTTTCGGTATGAACATGCGGGCACTCAACAGCGGCACGGTTGCCGTAGGTGATGCTGTTACCGTATTGGCATAATTTTGTTTGCAATCATATAAGCTATCAATGAAAAACAGAAAAATCACTTTTATATCAATTAATTGACACAAACTTGTTTAGCCACCACGGGTCATAACTCATAATTTACGCGCCCAGTTATGACGGCTTTCTCCTACTCAATAAAATCAAACCACATAGACTAAACTACAATCACCTAGCACCAGCATTGGCTATAATAGGTTTACTAAGGTTATTGCAAATTTATAGGCCGTCTGAAACTCAATATTTCAGACGGCCTATCACCTCGTACCAATCAATTTTATGCGCTTAATTTCTCCAACCATTTGTATTGATGGTCGAAAGATACACCCAAATCATAATCTGCCATCCACGGATAAGATTCGCTATATTCAGATGGCATCGGTGCCAAAGCCAAGCCGCGCGGCGCAATATTCGAAGCAATGTTCAATACGAAACCATGCAATTGCGCCACCCGCAAATAGATCAATACCTGCGGCTGTAAACAGAAATCCCACCCGCAAAGCATACCTTGGGCGGAACGGCGTGCGGTAGCAGGTTCGAGCAAAGAAGTGAGCGAACCGATCATTGCTTTGATATCCCCCTCTGCCAACGCCTGCAAAAATTGAAAATCCGCCAAACGCTTTTGCATTGCTTTGGTTACCGGCTTTTCTAAAAATAACGCACAACGCTGTGCCACGGCAGAAAAATCGCCTTTCAAAGCCAATAAAATCGTTTGCGCCAAATACGGTTCGCCATCCACACCGGAAAACTTAAACCCGCCCTGCCCGATATGTTCGGTATTTTGCTGCAAAAATCCGATTAAAGCAGGATTTCCCGACATTAAAGCCGCAAACAAAATATAGATATAATTTCCGCTATGAACCTTAAACGGCTGGCCGCCATGACCATCATTAAAAGCAGCCATAATATGCAGTTTGCCCGCCGTATAACACTCTTGACGGAAGGCTCGGAGATCGGTCTGCTCTAATGCAACAAAAGCACGGGCAAAATGGATATTTGATAATTTATCCAAAGCTTCAAGAGCCGCCGAACCGCCCGCGTGAATCCGTTCAATCAGAGATTGCGTATCCGATGCGGCCAGTTGCCGCCCTACCGCCCATTCCCGGTCGTATTCGGCACGGTTTTTCGCCAACATATACATGTTTTTCCCCTTATCGAACCGTTATTAAAACCATACTAAATTAGCATATTTTCAGACGGCCTGAAACTTTATCCGCCGTTTTCCGCTTGACTCTACATACGGATTGTATCAAGTGCGGCACAATAGTTATTATCTTTACTATTTTATATCCGAATAGTGATGCACAACTTTCTCGATGGCACATATTGCCGCTAGTCATTCTGAAGAATGGCAATACCGCACCAATCGGCTATCATATAAATTAATCATTTTGTCGGAAAGCCTACTGTCATGATACAAATTACACCCGCCGGCCAAACAAGCACAACCTTTGCAGAGCCTGTCGAAATGCTGTACGCATGCCACGAAAAAGTACGCCGTTTCTGCAACGATATTAATCTTCTACCGCAACACATTGCCGAAAAAGGATATGACGCTGTTGCAGCCCAAGCCGTACGACAAATCATCCGCTACTTCACACAGGCTGCGCCACTTCACCATCAAGACGAAGAAGAGGACTTTTTCCCTCTATTGGTACAATATGCCCCGCAAACTCAAAATGATATCAACCTGCTGTTACAACAGCACGAATCCCTTCATCTCAATTGGTTAGCACTTACCGCAGAATTTGAAAAATTAACCGGCGACACGCCATATCTTCCGAATGAAGAAATTCTGCGTCGTTTTACGCGAGCCTATAAACAACACTTGGCGCTGGAAGAACCCTTATTTGAGCTAGGCAAAAAATTTATTCCGGTCGAACAGTTAACCATTATCGGTGAAAAAATGGCCGCACGCCGCCGCTCGGCTTAAGTTTTATTTATCAATTTAAAGCCTGATACTCCCATCATTTTTTAGTCAATTAAAAATAAACTTTTTTCAAACCTATCTGGCCCAAAGTAAAAAATGCCGTCTGAAACTTAGTTTCAGACGGCATAGCATATTTGGCCGGCAATTATTCAATATTAAACAGTTCAATCATTTTACAATAATCAACCCAATAATAATGTATCATCCGCCACTTTCTCACCACGCGTGCGCTCAAACATGTCCAACAAATCAGGAACATCCATACCCGCACGCTCCTCACCTGATACATCCAACACCACCTGCCCTTGATGCAGCATTACCGTACGGCTACCGTGATCCAAAGCCTGCCGCATCGAATGAGTAACCATCATGGCCGTGAGTTTGTTTTCATTCACGATACGGTCGGTCAGCTCCAATACAAAAGCCGCCGTTTTCGGGTCGAGTGCGGCGGTATGCTCATCAAGCAACAAAATCTTACTGGGCTGCAGGCTAGCCATCAGCAAACTAACTGCCTGCCTCTGTCCGCCCGAGAGCAAGCCCATACGGTCGGTTAAACGGTTTTCCAAACCCAACTTCAGTATTGAAAGTTTTTCACGGAAAAGCTCGCGGTTCGCCTTATTCAAAGCCAACCCCAAGCCGCGTTTTTGTCCACGCTTATAAGCAAGTGCCATGTTTTCTTCAATACTCAGAGCTTCACAAGTTCCTGCCATCGGATCTTGAAACACCCGAGCGACAAGATGTGCGCGCTTATGGGCGGGCAAACGGGTAACATCTTGGCCGTTAATCGTAATCACTCCCGAGTCCACCTGCAAATCACCGCTGATGGCATTTAAAAATGTAGATTTACCCGCGCCGTTGCTGCCGATAACGGTTATAAATTCACCATCTGCAATGCTCAAGCTGGTGCCGCGCAAGGCCGGGTTTTCAATCGGCGTACCCGGGTTAAAAGTAATTTTCAGATTATCGGCGCGCATCATGATGAATATTTCCTTTTCAATCGGCGTTTGATATAGGGCATACGCAAAGCAATCACTACCAAAACGGCGGTAAGCAGATTCAAGTCTTGCGGGCCGAAACCTATATTGCGCAAAGTTTCGCTGCCTAAGGCCAAGGCGATAAACAAACGGTATAGCACCGCCCCTACCACCACCGATAGTATCCATACCCACACACGCTTACTCGGCATTAAAGTTTCGCCGATAATCACTGCCGCCAAACCGATCACAATCGTACCTACACCGATAGAAATATCAGCACCGCCCTGTGTTTGCACAAACAGCGCGCCGCCCAATGCAACCAGTGCATTGGAAATCGCCATACCGATAATAATCATCTTAGACGTACCCACGCCCTGTGCCCTAGCCATACGGCCGTTAGCCCCCGTCGAGCGCATCGACAAACCCGCTTCTGTTGAGAAAAACCAGTCCATAACCAGTTTTGCCACTATCACGAAACCCAAAATCACCAGCGGCTGCACCCAATATTGATTACTGAAATCCTCGGCAACAAATGGAGTAAATACGGTACTCTCCCCAATCAGCGGTACATTCGGCGCCCCCATAATTCTGAGGTTGACGGAATACAGCGCGACCATCACCAAAATACTGGCCAAGAGCTGCAAAATACCCAGCGACACATGCAACCAGGCAGTAACCACACCGGCTACCGCGCCTGCAAGCATTCCTGCGGCACAAGCTAACCACGGATTTACCCCGCTTACGATACAAACTGCGGCCACCGCACCACCCAAGGGAAAACTGCCGTCGGCAGTCAGATCAGGAAAATCCAAAATGCGGAAGGAAATCAACACACCGATGGCTACCAGTGCATAAATCAAACCGCTTTCAAACGCTCCGAATAATGCTTCTATAGACATTTTTTTCTGCTTATTTTTCAAACTGTAAATCCAACAATAAAGACCGTCCGAATAATGATTTCCGTTCAGACGGCCTTTATGGTTCCGAGAGACTGCGTAAAACCTTCAGCAATCTCATCCAATGTTCTGCTTTACTCCTGTACCTCTGCCGCCTCTTTCAAAACTTCATCCGAAAGAGTCAGGCCTTGCTCTTGCGCATGCTTTTTATTCACGATCAGATCAAGCTTGTCCATGCGGACAGAAGGAATATCGCCGGCTTTTTCACCTTTTAGAATACGGGCAACCGTTTCTCCGGTTTTCTTACCCAGATCAATATAATTAACACCCAATGCGGCTACTGCACCGCGCTTTACCGAACCGGTATCAGATGCCAAAAGTGGCAGCTTATTTTCTACGGCTACTTTGTAAAGCGACTCAAATGCAGACACCACATTGTTATCCAATGAAGTATAGATCAAATCAGCTTTGCCTTTCAGGCTGCGGGCAGCAGTCGGCACATCGGCACTGCGCTGTGCAGGAGCAGCCTCTACGGTGATATTTTGAGGAATCAAGGCTGCTTTCAGCTGATCCAATACGACCGTTGAATTTACTTCGCCCGGGCTATACACATAGCCGACGGATTTTACATTAGGCACAATTTTCTTGATCAATTCGATCTGCGGCTCCAACGGCAGCTCATCAGAAACGCCGGTAACGTTTGTTTTAGAAGCCTCCCAACTCGGCACCAGTTTCGCCGCAACTGGATCAGTTACTGCCGCATATACGATCGGAATGGTTTTGGTTGCCGCAACCATGGATTGTGCACTGGGTGTGGCGATGGCAACAATCACATCGGGTTTGTCGCCTGCAAATTTCTTCGCAATTTGCCCCGCTGTAGCCGTACTGCCCTGTGCGGATTGGAAATCGACTTTCAGGTTTTTACCCTCTTCAAAACCTTGTGTTTTCAGCTCCTCTATCACACCTTTACGCACACTCTCCAAAGCAGGATGGTCGACAATGGCTGTGATTGCTACATACTTTACGGTTCCGGCAGCAGGAGCGGCATCAGTAGCAGCGGCACTTTTCTGCTCGGCAGGCGAACATGCGGCCAAAGCCATCGCAGCCACTGCAAGCAATGAAAATTTAGTAGTATATGTTTTGCTCATTTTTTATCCTTATCGGGCAAACAAAATAGTCTGTGCTTCGAATATTAGGCGAAAAAAAAATAAATTGCACTGGGTAAAATTACAGGAATCGATACCTAAAACATGATTTGAAAAAATTTAATTCTAAAAAAAAATTACTTTAAATAAATTTATGTCAAATTAGCTTCACTACAAAACACTTAAAAATAAAATGAATGAAATTTTCGTAGCAATATGGTTTATTCAAAAACATCTGAACACAAAAAGGCCGTCTGAAACTTTTTTCAGACGGCCTTAGGATAAGGTCGTTAGTTATCCAATAAACTGAGCTTATTCAGGAATACGCAACTTCTGCCCCGGATAAATTTTGTTGGGATCACTCAACATAGGCTTATTGGCCTCGAAGATCTTCATATATTTGTTGGCATCACCATAGTATTTTTTAGCAATACCAGACAAAGTATCACCACTTACCACATCATGATATTGTGCAGCAGAGGCAGCAGGGAATACCAAATTATTATCAACATCAGCCACACCGGTTACATTGCCGGCAGCCAGCACTGCTTTTTCGGCAGCTTCTTGAGAAGGTGCTGAACCGTTTAAGGTAACCTTGCCGGTCGCACCGTCGAAAGATACTGCCAAACCGGTTAAACCGAGATTTTGTTTTTCGATATAGGTTTGGATCGCAGCAGAAGCTTTACCGTTCAAATCCGCCACATTGGCAGCAGCCGCAGCCGCTACTTCTTTTTCATCTTTACCAAACAGCTTTTCACCTGCATTTTTAACAAAGCTAAACAGCCCCATAATTTAGACTCCCTAAGAGATTTAAAAACCCGAGCCACGCCCGGTTCGTTTATAAGATTCCATTTAGCCGCCAAATTTTCAAGCAGCATTTGTAAAAATTACTCGAATTTACATATGGATATACCTATCTAATAGATCTTTCTTCCATGGAAATCAAATGCAAGATCTCCCCCAAAAGAACTTCCTTAATATTATTCTCTTTACAATTTATGTGTATTGCACTGTCCACAAATCAGCAGCCTAAAGATATTATTGCTACAATAACTGCTACTGCTTCATCATTATTCCAACCAAGCGGCAACAGCCATGAGCGGCAACATTACCTTATTTACATTATTTTTAATCGGCTTTTTCGGGGGCGGACATTGTGTCGGCATGTGCGGCGGACTCTCCAGCGCATTTGCCTTACAGCTGCCATCGCACATCCGGCGCTTTTGGTTGATTTTACTGCTTAATATCGGCCGCATCTCCAGTTATACGATTATAGGTGTCTTACTCGGAGTACTAGGCCAAGTCGGTATTTCATTAGATCAAACCCGTAGCATTCAAAATATTTTATTCATCGCCGCCCATATACTTCTACTGCTGTTAGGCCTGTATCTGGCTGGTCTTACCAACACCGCCAGCAAAATCGAAAACCTAGGCCGCCCGATATGGAGACGTTTAAATCCTCTGCTCAACAAATTACTACCGATACGCTCACTACCGGCTTGTTTGGGAGTCGGTATTTTATGGGGCTGGTTACCTTGCGGATTGGTATATAGCGCATCACTTTACGCACTAGGTAGTGGGAGTGCCTTAAAAGGCGGATTGTATATGCTGGCTTTTGCCTTGGGCACCCTACCTAATTTGCTTGCAATGGGCTTTTTCGCAAGCCAACTTAAAGGATTTCTGCAACAACAATATGTCCGTTTTATAGCCGGCATGTTGGTATGTGCTTGGGCCTTGTGGCAATTGGCTTATTTTACATGGCGGCAATCTTTTTTTTAAAACGGAATATGGATGGCTTAGCTTTCCGCAATAAGAAAACCGGCCTCTCTAAAGCCGGTTTTCCAAAATAACAGGCCAACAAAAAATCTTGAAGCCAGTTGTTAGGTAAATTCAAACAAAGGTTCTTCTTTCTTCTTTAAAGTCGTCAGTTTGACCGTCAAATACTTCAAAATCACACCGTATGCGGGTAAAAAGAATAAACCGCAAATAATCAGTTTGAATAAGAAATCAACAAACGCAATCTCTGGCCAATTGGCCGCCATGAAACTGTCACTACTGGCGTAAAAAGCTATACTGAAGAAAACCAAAGTATCAACCGCATTACCAAATCCTGTTGAAGCTGCGGGCGCAACCCACCAAGCTTTCAGACGGCGTAAGCGATTAAAAACAAAAATATCCAAAAGCTGCCCTACTACATAAGCAGCAAAACTAGCCAAGGCAATCCGCCCGACAAAGGTGTTAAAACTGGACAGAGAGGCCAAGCCCATCCAATTTCCCTCGCTGAACAACACCGAAACCACATAAGACAACAGTAAGGCCGGCAGCATCACCCAAAAAATAATCCGACGTGCCAAATATTGGCCGAAAATGCGTACTGTCAAATCGGTAGTTAGAAAAATAAAGGGAAAAGTAAAAGCTCCCCATGTAGTATGAAAACCAAAAATTTCAAATGGAAACTGCACCAAATAATTACTGGCAGCAATAACTAAAACATGAAAAAAGCACAACCAAACCAAAGCCTTGCTTTGTTGCTCCGCTGTAAAATGATACATAACAATCTTTCAATCAGAATAAAGTAAACCGCATACCTCTATCATTCATCATTGGCATACAAAAGCAGCCGGAAAGAAACTTTCAGACGGCATACCAATTGAGGTATTTCACTTAAGCTTAAAAAATAATCGGGTAATTTTGTTTAAGGCAAATCGTAAGTAAAGAGGCGGTTTTCAGCCATTTTTTCAAAGCGTGTTCCCGGGCGCCCATAATTGGCAAACGGGTGAATGGCAATACCTCCGCGCGGGGTAAACTCCCCCAGTACTTCGATATACTTAGGCTGCATCAACGAAATCAGATCCTTCATGATGATATTCACACAATCTTCATGAAAATCACCTTGATTCCTGAAACTAAAGAGATAGAGTTTGAGTGATTTACTTTCCACCATTTTCACGTCAGGAATATAACGGATATAGATAGTGGCGAAATCCGGCTGCCCGGTCATCGGGCACAGGCTGGTAAATTCAGGACATACGAACTTAACGAGATATTCATTATCCGGATGCTTATTGTCAAAAGCTTCCAGTACTTCCGGAGCATATTCGGTTTTATATTGGGTATTATTATCACCCAATAAAGTAATCCCGCCTAACTCCTGTTCACTTCTAGACATATCAATTTCCTTAGTTTTTTTATGTGGGAGGTTCTCGAACCACAAGTGCAATTTTTAAATTATAGCATTAAACCGATAACACATAAATTTTACGTCTCCATATTTAATTCAAACTGTAATAATTGGCATTTTAATACTCCTATTTTCCATTTTATGGAATATAGAAACACCATCCTAACGTAGGAAAATTCCTAATCCACCCCCAAACATTAATGCAATAAATATGCAAAAATACTTTTGTTACAGAATATAACTGCATCATTTTTATGAAAAATAAAATAATAATTCTTAATGCTATTTTATTAGTAAAGTATAGAAACTAAATTCAAATCCAAAAGTCTAACTGGAGATACAATGTATTTAATTTATAAACAAAACAAATTCAATGGAGCATGAGTTGCACTATGTTTAGACCAATCATTTATTACGGTATAGGTATTTGGGCCGCGGCATTACCAGCTTGGGGCCTAGAATATAAGATCCTTACTCCCGATATCACCTTTCCCGTCCGCATTGAAAAAGAAGCAGCCCCCACAGTAGCTATGCCCCAAACAGATGCTGCATTTTCAATTAAAATTGAACACTCTTCTCCTTTACCAGTACCCGAAAATACTGCTATTGCATCAAGTCCGTTTGCAAACAACGATCAATCTCCCTTCCCAGCTGCCGGCAGAACATACCGTATTGATTTCGGCAACGAACGTTATAATTTTACCGTTGTTTCTGATAATGAAATTCTCCTCACCCCAATTACTCAAGGCAGCATATACCGTACTCATGCAGCCATCACAACAGTATCTCCCACCCTTTATCTCATCAGCTGGCGCACAACAGACAACCAACCGCGAACCCAAGTACTAGACTTAAGGAAAGCCGCCATATACGAGCACTCCGCTGATCAAAATACACTTTCCCTAAAAAAAGGTATTTTGACATTACTCCCAAAACCTGGCGAAAGCTAAAAATAGAAAAGCAACCCGCAACACAACTTACAATAAAACAATCAAGAAGTGATTAAACCGCCTGTTGCATAGCTTAACCGATTATCTATTTTATAGCCTACCTGCATTTACCCTCTGCTAACATGAAGTTTCCACTGTTAATGTAACTTAGGTTTTGCTTAAATCTAATTTTCGAGATAATAAATATGAGTTTTTCACAAGCCGAATTATCTAATGCTTTACGCCTGCTTTCCGAGCGACTGCCTCAATTTTCAGAACCGCAGGCACGGGCAACGCGCATGCTTCGTGTTGTTACCGAACGCTTGAGCAGCAAACTGAATGAAAGTCTGAAAGCTTACGGCATTAATGAAAACCTTTGGTTTGCCGTAATGGCGGTATATGTAAGCCCAAACAGTGAAATTCTTCCCTCCCGCCTGAGCGATTTGATGGATCTGACCCGTACCAGTGCTACCCGTCTTTCCGACGAAATGGTAGAGCGCGGCTGAGTAGAACGGCATATAAACCAACAAGACCGTCGGCAAATCGTGCTAAAATTAACTGCCGAAGGTGAATCATTCATCCAGAAAATTTGGCCTAAGATTTCTGATAATGGCGATAATGTCTGGGACGTATTTACCGAAGAAGATTATACCCAACTGCACCATCTGCTGAGCAAACTACTGACCCGACTGAACAACTGATTTGGTCGCAGGCAGAAGTATTGCTGGAAAACTGTATGAACCGTTTATTTATCCTAAGATGCGCAACGCTGGTAAGCGCAATATCACTATTGGCAGCATGCGCACCCCTTGGAAAACAATCGCCGTTGGAATCTCCAACGGCGTATTCGTTGCCGAAAGGCCGTTCCACACCAAGTGCCCCATACTGGTGGCGGCAGCTAAATGATCCTCAGCTCAATCGATTGGTTAACCGCGCATTAGCAACCTCACCGGACTTGCGCGCCGCCCAAGCCCGCTTTAATCAGGCGCAAGCCCAACTGGGGATCACCGAAGCCGCCGATAAAACTCAAATCGGTTTAACCGCCCAAGGGGCAGGAATCTACGTTTCACCCAAGCCCTCCTCACCATACGGCGATACCGGAAATACTTTAAAATTTGCCAACTTGGCCGTACAAAGCAGCTGGGTATTCGACTTTTGGGGCAAAAACCGTGCCCGCATACGTTCCGTTTTAGGACAAAAACAAGCAGTTGCATATGAAGCGGAACAAACCCGCCTAACAGTTGCACAAGCGGTTGCCGCCCAATATTTCAGCTTACAAAGCCTTTCTGCACAAGAAAAAATCTTACAAGAACGAATCGCTCTCGCATCAGAAACCGAAACGCTATTACGCCAACGCATCCAAGCACAACTATTGCCTGGTAGTGCCTTATATCCTGCCGAGCAGGCTCAGCTGCTTTTGCAAAGTCAGCTTCTTGAATTGCAACGCCAAAGCGCCCGTCTCCGTCACAGTCTTGCAACACTCTGCGGGCAGGCTCCCAATGCACTCGATAACTTCCAACCCACGGCGATTTCAAATGCTCCTTCATTGCGCATCAACAATATCCGGGCAGATTTACTGAGCCGCAGGCCCGATATTGCCGCTCAAAAAGCTTTACTGCTTTCTCGCTCCGAAGACATCACAGCAGTGAAAGCGGAATTCTACCCGAATATCGAACTTAAGCTTTTGGCCGGCTTATCGCATATTGACGCTTTCAATATTGTAAACGGCAAAAATTCCGCCATGCTGGGGCTTCTGCCTGCCGTTAATTTACCGATTTTCACTTCAGGAGCCTTACAATCACGGTTAGCCATGAGCCGCGCAGAATATAACCGTCAAATTGCCCTATACGACCAAACCGTATTGAATGCCATGCGCTCAACGGCAGATGCGGTCAGTGATTACCAAATACTGCAAGAACAAGCTAATTTGCAAAAGCGTGCGGAGCAAACCGCAAACAAATCAGCCACGGCCAGCCAACGTAGAGTCCGTGCCGGATTGGATAGCAAGCTCACTTATCTGCAAAAACAAGACGCAGCACTACAACAACAGCAACAAAGTGTAAAAATCCAAGCTGATTTGCTAACCTCATGGAGCAATTTACATGCACAGCTTGGCGGAGGATTTAAGGCGGAATAAAATAAACTTCTGCCAATTATTTTCAGACGGCATCCATACATCAGAAAAGTATGTATGCCGTCTGAAAGCATTTTTGAATAAACCGTATTCAAATTTCCGTATTAAAATGAATACAATTGCCTTAACCAAACGAAATAGTATAAGGCAGCGGAGCGCAAATAGTCGTACAATTCAAAGTAATCATATCGGGGCAACCAAGTACGAAACGGGCGACAACATCGCAAAATCGATTCCAAACTGATACCTGCCGGCCGCACAAAACCAATCGTCCCGACACTGTTGTGAATAAAGAATACAACCAAACAAAGCCGAATATCACTATGAATAACAATCATACTTCTTCCCCAAGCACCGAAATGGCAACAGAACAACCGGGATCTATTACCGTTAGAAAAACCGGCATATCCGGCCACCGTAAACGTAATCTGACTCTGCTAACTCTCTTTTTTATCATCATCGGTCTCGGATTCCTACTGATATACCTGCTGGTTTGGCAACACCAAGAAGAAACTGAAGACGCCTATGTTGCCGGCCATTTGGTACAGATCACCCCCCAAGTAGCTGGAACTGTACGCAAAGTGGCTGTCGAAGATACTGATATCGTAAAAAAAGGCGATGTCTTGGTAATACTGGATGATAGTGACTTCCAACTGGCATACGACAGGGCGCAAAGCGAACTGATTCAGGCTATCCGCCAATACCAACAACAAAATGCAGGCAATGCCGAAGCGCAAGCACGGGTTTTAGCCGCTAAAGCCGATTTGGCAAAAGCACAGGCAGACCTACGCCGGCGCGAATCTTTGGCCGGCACGGATGCTATTTCAGGAGAAGAACTCAGCCATGCTCGTGCCGCTGTGGTGCAGGCACAAACCGCTTTAAAAGCAGTTCAGGCTCAAGAATCATCAGTTCAAGCCGCATTAGGTAAAAATATTCCCCTACGCCAGCAGCCAGCAGTACAAACTGCCGTCAGCCACATTAAAGATGCTTGGTTAAACCTTCAGCGTACCCAAATCCGCGCTCCCACCTCAGGCCAAATCGCTAAACGCAATATCCAAATCGGCCAAAAAACAACACCCGGCGCACCGATGATGGCTGTTGTTCCTTTACAAGATCTTTGGGTGGACGCCAACTTTAAAGAAGTACAATTAAGCAAAATGCGCATAGGCCAACCTGTAGTCATGACTTCTGACCTTTATGGCAATAAAGTCAAATACCGAGGCAAAATTATGGGGCTATCGGCCGGAACGGGTAGCGCTTTTTCTATGCTGCCGCCGCAAAATGCTACTGGCAACTGGATTAAAGTTGTGCAACGCGTACCGGTACGTATCAGCTTGGATCCGCAAGAATTGCAAAAAAATCCTCTTCGGGTCGGTTTGTCTATGTCGGTTACAGTCGACACCAAGAATGAAAACGGCGAAAACATGGCGGCTGCCGCAGCCAAAAATATAACAGCCCCCGAAGCAGACCCGGTAGACTGGGCTGCCGCAGATGCACTGATTGACCAAATCTTTGAAAAATACGCAAAATAAATACCTTAGGCGGCCGGATAAGAATTTATCAGGCTGCCGTTATATTCAGTCTAAAATGTATTTCCCAATAAAAAAGACGGCCTTATTTGCCGAATTACTTAATCGCTTGGCTGATGTACAAGGCCGTCTGAATGATTTATCTCCGGTAACATTCCGCAAAGCATCCATTCCGATTTGCCAAACAATTTTCAAACACAAACTTCTTCTGATGCAACTTATGCTTTTAAACGGCCTTTTTGTAAGAAACCCGCTTCTCTACCCAAACCAATAAAATTTACAGGCCGTTCTATTAAAAATAAAAAGTGTTGTAATGAAAATTATCTGACTGCTGTTTCAAGCCCTTATCCGGCAGGCCGTCTGAAATCCAAAGGAAAATATTATGAATCACCCGCCACTCAAAGGCCTTCCATTGGTGTTGGTTACCTTAGCATTGAGTATGGCTGTTTTTATGGAAGTGCTGGACACCACCATCGCCAACGTAGCCGTTCCCGTTATCGCAGGCGATTTAGGAGCGGCTACGACACAAGGAACCTGGGTGATTACCTCTTTTGCCGTAGCCAATGCCGTTTCAGTTCCACTCACCGGCTTTATGGCCCGTCGTTTCGGTGAAGTACGCGTATTTGTTTTTTCTACCATTGGCTTTGTTGTTATGTCATGGCTGTGCGGTATTGCCCACAGTTTGGGCTTATTGGTGTTATTCCGTGTATTACAGGGTTTTATCGCGGGGCCGCTCATACCTCTTTCTCAAAGCTTGCTGATGGCATCTTATCCTCCCGAAAAACGGACATTGGCACTGGCTTTATGGGCGATGACTGTCGTTGTCGCTCCGGTAATGGGGCCTATCTTAGGCGGGTGGATTTCCGATAATTGGCATTGGGGCTGGATTTTCTTTATCAACGTACCTATCGGCCTGGTTGCCGCATTAGTTGCTTGGAAACATCTGCGCCACAGAGAAACCGAAATACAACGGACACCTGTCGACTATACAGGATTGGTTTTAATGGTTATCGGCGTCGGTGCATTACAAATGATGCTTGATCGCGGCAAAGAATTAGACTGGTTTGCATCAGGAGAAATTATTTTATTGGCTGTCATTGCCACTGTCTGCTTAGGCTACTTTATCGTATGGGAGCTGGGCGAAAAATATCCGATTGTTGACTTATCACTCTTCAAAGACCGTAATTTTACCGTGGGCGTCATCACTATTTCCCTAGGTTTTATGCTCTACATGGGAACGCTCACCCTGCTACCGCTAGTATTACAGGGGCACCTCGGATATACCGCCACCTGGGCGGGGCTGGCGGCTGCACCCGTCGGCATTCTGCCGGTCATTTTATCCCCTATTATCGGACGCTTCGGCGGAAAACTCGACATGCGTTGGTTGGTAAGTGCCAGCTTTCTGGTTTTTGCCGGCACCTTCTATTGGCGCACCACCTTCTATTCCGGTATGGATTTCGGCAACGTAGTTTGGCCGCAATTCTGGCAAGGCTTGGGCGTAGCTATGTTTTTCATGCCGCTTACCACCATTACACTTTCCAATATGAAAGGCTCCCAAATCGCCGCCGCAAGCAGCTTATCAAATTTCCTAAGGGTATTTATGGGCGGTGTCGGCGTATCTGTGGTAACCACGATGTGGGAAAAACGCGAAGCCCTTCATCATACCCAATTGGCGGAAAATATTACACCCTATTCCGATGCCACACGCGAGGCATTAAACGGTATGGCACAACTGGGCATGAATGATACACAAGCATACGGGACGATAGCCCGCACCATTTCCCAACAGGGCTTTTTAATCGGCTCAAACGAAATATTTTGGGCAGGAAGCATTTTGTTTATTCTCATGATTACCGTAGTATGGTTTGCCAAACCGCCCTTCGGCAGCGGAGGCGGCGGCGGACACTGAAAATTCCCAACCCTCCAAAATAATAATTAAGAAGTACCCAAGGCCGTCTGAAAGCTACAACCCCATACGCATATTCTTTATTTGCTATAATCGACCATATTTGCCCTACCCTTTGTTATTTTGAAGAAAGACCGTTATGTCTGATTTCCGCCAAGATTTCTTAAAATTCTCTCTCAGCCAAGATGTTTTGCGTTTCGGTTCATTCACCACCAAAGCCGGCCGTCAGTCTCCTTACTTCTTCAATGCCGGTCTATTTAACGATGGCGCCGGAACCTTGGCACTAGCCAAATTTTATGCCGAAGCCATTATTGCCAGTAAAGTTCAATTTGATATGCTGTTCGGCCCTGCCTATAAAGGCATTATCTTGGCGGCCGCTACAGCCATGATGCTGGCCGAAAAAGGGATAAACGTACCTTTTGCCTACAACCGGAAAGAAGCGAAAGACCATGGCGAAGGCGGCGTATTGGTTGGCGCACCGCTACAAGGTAAGGTATTGATTATCGATGATGTCATATCTGCCGGAACTTCCGTACGCGAATCAGTAAAATTGATTCAAGGTGAAAACGCCGAACCGGCAGGCGTTGTGATTGCACTTGACCGCATGGAAAAAGGCACCGGCGAGCTTTCGGCGGTACAAGAAGTCGAGCAACAATACTGTCTGCCGGTTATCTCCATTGCAAATCTCAACGATTTATTCACCCTCTTACACAATAATGAAGAGTTTGGAAGTTACTTAGAACCTGTTCGGCAATACCGCGAACGGTATGGCGTAGAGTAATACCTAACCGCCTTTTTCTCAGGCGGTAGTTGATATACACAAACTCAGAAACCCCTTAAAATAATATATCCTTGATTCAAAAGGCCGAGCCGATTATGCCAGTCAGCGTGTGTCCGCACTGTAAAACCCAGCTATGGGTTAAAGACAACCAACTTAATGTTGCCCAAGGCTATGTCGTGTGCAGCAAATGCGAAGGTTTGTTCCAAGCCAAACACCATACCCGCGAGATGCCTAAAAATGTCAAACCAGGCCAATTACCTAATGCCATCACCGACGTAAAGCTGGTTCATAGCCTAGGCCCTCAAGTCCGCAAGCAAAAAACCATGAGCAAGCACGAAATTGCCGACTTGCTCGATAATATGCTGACTACTACGGCCAAACGAGAACCCACCAATCAGGCCACCTCACAAAAAGATGCCAAAGAAGGCTTCAACTGGACCATGGCTTCAATGGTGGCCCTTACCGTATTGATCATGCAACTTTTCTACCTTTTCTTACTGCGCTAAGCCGAAAATGAGTCATTCCGAATTTTTCGTTCCCGACTTTCGTGAAGCCGCCCCCTATATTAACTATCTACGGGGCAAAACTCTCGTTATCGGCATCTCCAGCACACTGTTAGAGGGAGCTACCCTACGTTCGATCGCATCCGACCTAAACCTGCTGGCTAGCTTAGGTGTGAAACTTGTAGTCGTACACGGCTCGAGAAGCCAAATCAATAGCCTACTCGAAGCAGACAGCATTACTCCGGAATATTACAACAACCGCCGCATTACCGATGAAACCACTCTTATTCGTGCCAAACAAGCCAGCGGTATGCTGCGTTACGAAATAGAAGCCGCATTAGCTGTAGGTATCGCACCTTCTCCTTATCGCAATAAACCTCTACGCACAGCTGGCGGCAATATGGTTTCTGCTCGCCCGTTGGGTGTAATCGACGGTATAGATATGGGCTATACCGGCCGTATCCGTAAAATTGATACTGAAGCCATCCGCCAATATTTGGATAACGGCACATTGGTATTAATCAGCCCGCTCGGCTATTCTCTGAGCGGAAAAACTTTCAATCTCAGCATGGGTGATATTGCCGAGGCAGTTGCCATCGCCTTAGCCGCCGAAAAATTGATTTACCTGACCGAGCAGGAAGGTATTCTCGATAAACAAGGCCTGTTACTCGACAACCTCTCTGCCCGCGAAGCACAAGAATATTTAAACTCAGACCGTATCCATGACCAACAACGCCGCCTTATCGGCCATGCGATCAATGCTGTCGAAAATGGTGTAAGCCGCACACAAATACTTAGCGGCCTCCAAGACGGCAGCCTGATTCGCGAACTATTCACACGGCATGGCGCAGGTACATCTATTGCCCGAAACCCGTTTATCAACATTCGTCAGGCTACCAGCAGCGACATTGCAGCCATCATTACCTTAATACGCCCCTTGGAAGAGTCCGGTATTCTATTGCGCCGCAGCCGTGAATATCTTGAAAACCACATTAGCGAATTTTCCGTATTAGAACACGACGGTCATATCTACGGCTGTGTCATCTTGAAAACCTTTGATGAAGCGGGTGTGGGAGAATTGGCTTGTTTAGTCGTTTCACCCGAAGCACAAGATAGCGGGTACGGTGAACTCTTACTTGAGCATTTGATCAACCAAGCGAAAGCACGCGGTATCCATACTCTTTTTGCCCTATCCACCCATACTGGCGAATGGTTCATCGAGCGCGGCTTCCAAACGGCTTCGGTAGACCAACTGCCCACCGAGCGTCGCCGCGAATATGATGATAGCGGACGCAAATCCAAAGTATTTGTTTATCGGATCTAAATCCCACAATATACAGGTTGTCTGCATTCGGCTAAAATAAAAGCCGTCTGAATCATTCTCAAAGGAACGACACCATGACCCGTATGGTTCACTGCGTGAAATTGGGCAAAGAAGCCCCCGGTATGAAATTCGCACCTCTTCCCAATGAGTTGGGGAAGCGTATTTTTGAAAATGTATCACAAGAAGCATGGGAGGCATGGACACGTCATCAGACCATGTTGATTAATGAAAACCGTTTGAGCTTGGCAGACCCCCGTGCCCGTCAATATCTTGCACAGCAAATGGAAAATTATTTCTTCGGCGATGGAGCCGACCATGTGCAAGGCTATACACCCCAAGAGTAACTTCTTTGATTAGCCAATAAAAATCAAACCAAGCCATCACCATATGGCTTGGTTTTACTTATCTCCGCCGAAAATAACTAGCGTAACCAAACATTTTTAAATACTGGCCTAGAATTTATTCGACCACAGAAATTCTATGCTTCATATATACAAAAAACTGAATAATCTAGTATGTTGGCATCAGTCAACTTTCAGACGGCCCTTCTTATCGATTATTTATTTGGCAATAACTTAATCAAAATACCCAGATCATAAGTAACAATTAAGAAACTATACCTGAAAATCTTAATATCATCTCCATGAAGCAAAAACCTCTGCCTAGGCAGAGGTTTTAATCAAGCAATTCTGATACTTATTTGATGCGCATATCACCAGTTTCTACAAAACGCTGATGCCATGACAACGCCTCATTCAGAACATGAGGAGTATGCAGACCACCTGCTTTTTCAGCGCGCTCATAGTATTCTTTCAACATCGGACGATAATCCGGATGCGCACAATTTTCAATAATCAGTTTGGCACGTTGACGCGGAGACTTACCACGCAAATCAGCCAAACCTTGCTCTGTTACCAATACCATCACATCGTGTTCGGTATGGTCGTGATGCGACACCATCGGTACGATGCAAGAAATCGCACCGTCTTTTGCGACAGAAGGTGTCACAAAGAAAGACAAGAAGGCATTGCGTGCAAAGTCGCCCGAACCACCAATACCGTTCATCATATTGGTTCCCATGATGTGGGTAGAATTTACGTTACCGTAAATATCACACTCGATCATTGCATTCATCGCAATCACACCTAAACGGCGCGACACTTCGGGGTGGTTTGTAACCTCTTGCGGGCGCAGAATGATTTTTGATCTCAATGTTTCAATATTGGCATTAAAACGATCAAGCGCATCAGGGCTGAATGACAATGCGGTTGCCGAAGCAGACAACATTTTTCCTGAAAGAATCAAATCCAACATGCCGTCTTGTAAAACTTCGGTATAGCCGGTCAGATTTTCAAAGGGACCGTCTTGCAAACCTGCCAATACGGCATTGGCTACGTTACCCACGCCTGATTGCAACGGCAAAAGGTTTTTCGGCATACGGCCCATTTTCACTTCATGAGAGAAGAAATCGATAATTTGGGCGGCAATGCGTTTCGAATTATCATCCGGATCAGCAAATTTGCTGTTACGATCAGGCAAATCGGTTAATACCACCGCAACGATTTTATCCGGATCGCATTCCAAATAAGGGGAGCCAATGCGGTCATTCGGTGCGGTAATCGGAATCGGTTTACGATTCGGCGGCACACCGATATCGGGATGAATATCGTGCATACCTTCAAGCAAAATGTTCTGACGACTGTTAACTTCAACAATCACCTTTTTCGCAGACTTCAACCATTGGTTATTAGTACCGATACCCAACGAAGGTATTAAACGGCCATCAGGCAAAATACCGGTTACTTCAATCAACGCAACGTCCATTTCTCCAAAAAAGCCGTAGCGCACTTGCTGCTCCAAGTGAGACAGATGCACGTCAATATAGTTGGTAGCGCCTGCGTTAATTTGTTTGCGCAAAGTGGGATCAGATTGGAACGGCGTGCGGAATTTGATACCTTGCGCACGCGCCAATACACCGTCGCACTCATCTGCGGTAGAAGCACCGGTCAACATGCCGATACCGAATTCCTCACCACGTGCATGCGCCTCTTCCATGCGCTTTGCCAACGCTGTTGGCACAGCTTTAGGATAGCCTGCACCGGTAAAGCCACTGATACCTACATTCATACCGTTTTGAATGAATTCGGCTGCCTGCTCCGCGCTCATAATTTTTTCACGCAAACCTGCGTGCTGTACGCGCTCGTAATTATTTGCAGCAGTCATAATCTTTTCTCCTAAGTGACGGTCTGTTTACCTTGATAAATGAATTGAATTTCATATTGTCTGCCATCAGCAGCACAAGCCGTTTCTACACGGCATTCTCGGATTATAGCTTGGGATTGCCAACAAATCAGCCTTATTTTGCACATATCGCCCAATTAAATACAAGCTCTAAAAATACTCTTAATTTCTTCAATCATTTAAGATTGAAAGAAATGTAGCATCCCGTTACCAGAAAGATGGTTCAATACGAAATTACTCCACCCATTATCCTACATAAGTAAATTACTTTCTTCCAACTTCTTGTATTTTCAGTAAACTCCCCTAATTTTTTGAAGTAAGCGAAATGTACCGCCACATGATATTTTTCCGGCTCATGTCCAATACCAACATAAATAAACTATTCTGATAAAATTTTTAGGAACTCACATTTATTTGAGAGAATTTTTCAACATTTTTCATGATTTGCTGTTAAAATCATTTTTCTTCAACAACGTACTTACTATCTAAATAAAAGGAAGCAAACGCCATGCAACGCGACGTTTACGATTACACACAACCAGCCGCCCCCGGCGCAGTACAAAAAAATACCGTACTGCAAAAAACCTATGGCCTACTAGGTCTATCATTTATCCCCTGTGCCCTCGGCGCATTTTTAAGCAACCAAATGGGCTTTAGCCTGTTCAGTTTATTTGGCAACCGTTGGGTAGCTTTAGGCGTATTCTTCGCCTTTTTCTACGGCATGTGTTTTTTGATTGAAAAAAACCGCTATAGCAATACCGGCGCTGCTTTGCTTATGGTATTTACTTTCGGCATGGGCGTATTGATTAGTCCTCTTCTTCAATACACATTGAGCTTTAGCAATGGCGCACAAATAGTCGGTATTGCGGCAGTCATGACAGCAGCGGTTTTCTTTACCATGTCTGCCTTAGCAAGACGCACCAACGCCGATATGCAGTCTTTGGGTCGTTTCTTAACGGTTGGAGCGGTAGTATTGATGGTTGGCGTAATTGCGAATATCTTCCTGCAAATTCCCGCTTTAAGCCTCACGATTTCTGCCGGCTTTGTGATTTTCAGCTCACTACTGATTATGTATCAAATCCGCACTGTAATTGACGGTGGCGAAACCAGCCATATCAGTGCCGCTTTAACCATCTTCATTTCAATTTACAATATCTTTAGCAGCCTGCTGCATATCTTGACCTCTCTCACCGGTGAAGATTAAGCAGCACCCCAAAATAGCCTCTATACGACGATACGATATATGAGCTGTTTTTAAAAGTTATTAAATAAAAATGCCGTCTGAAAAACCTTCAGGCGGCATTTTCTTTGACATCATCAGTTTGGGCGTTTATGCTGCAATCTGCATTAAATAACATCGTATCAATATGAACCAAACTATCCGTCGCGCGGTTTATGCCGGCAGCTTCGACCCCCCTACCAACGGCCATTTATGGATGATACGCGAAGCACAAGCTTTATTTGACGAATTGATCGTTGCCATCGGCGTTAATCCTGACAAACGCAGCACATACAGCATACAAGAACGCATTGAAATGCTGGAGGCCATTACCAAAGAGTTTCCAAACGTACGTATTACTTCGTTTGGTAATCGTTTTTTAGTAAATTATGCATACAGCATCGATGCCCAATTTATTGTGCGCGGCATACGAACAGCTTCAGATTATGAATATGAACGCTCAATGCGCTATATCAATAGTGATTTGCAGCCCCAAATCTCCACCGTATTGCTGATGCCTCCTCGGGAATTTGCCGAAGTATCATCAACTATGGTTAAAGGCATGGTCGGCCCCGAAGGTTGGCGCGACATGGTACGCCGCTACCTACCCGGCCCTGTATATGAAAAAATTCTGCGCGACCACGAAACTGCTGCCAAATCGTCCTGATTCGAAATTCCAACAACACATTCCGCGCAATATGCCCTTCTATTTATTCTGATTGATATATGCCGCCTGAAATGTTCAGACGGCATATATCACCATTATGCAGCTTCAGATATATATTCTACTGGTAAAACCTGTAAATCGCCGAGTCATTTCCTCAAGTCGACATAACGATTCTGCATCGAATCAATAACCTTTTTATCGGCATCTAAATCTTTGTTCAAATATAGATGATAAACAAAAACGCCTCTCCTAACAGGACAGGCGTTTTTATCAACCGGAAAATATAGCTTATTTGGCAGCGGATGCCGCAGAGGCGGCTTCAGCAGAAGCTCCGGCAACGGCTTGCTCACCCCAAACCGCAGGATATTTGTAACCTTGGAAACGCTTGTGCGCATAAGCTTTGAATTCATCAGTATTATAAGCTTCGGTTACATCTTTCACCCATTGGCTGTCTTTATCAGCAGTTTTCACAGCAGACCAGTTTACATAAGCAAAGCTAGGTTCTTGGAACAAGGTTTCGGTCAACTTCATACCGCTGCTCATAGCATAATTGCCGGTTACGATTGCAAAGTCAACGTCTGCACGACTACGCGGCAACTGAGCTGCCTCCAGTTCAACAATCTTAATATTTTTCAGATTTTGGGCGATATCGTTTTTAGAAGCAGTTAGCGGGTTTACGCCTTCTTTCAAAGTAATCCAGCCCAATTCATCCAACATAACCAAAGCACGGGCGAAGTTGGAAGGATCGTTCGGTGCGGATACGCTGCTGCCGTCTTTCACTTCATCCAATGATTTCAGCTTACCGGGATACAGACCCAAGGGAGCGGTCGGCACTTGGAATACTTCTGTAATGTCTAAGTTATGCTCTTTTTTGAAATTATCCAAATAAGGTTTATGTTGGAACACATTGATATCCAACTCACCTTCGGCCAAAGCCAAGTTCGGGCGAACATAATCGGTAAACTCAACCAACTTTACTTTATAGCCTTTTTTCTCCAATGCAGGCTGGATTTGGTCTTTTACCATATCACCGAAATCACCCACTGTTGTACCGAAAACAATTTCTTTTTTATCAACAGAGGTATCAGTCGTACCAGAAGCAGCCGAAGCAGCGGCGGGAGCAGTTTCTTTCTGACCACCGCATGCCGCCAGTGCCAATGCCAATACGCCGGCAGAGAAAGTTTTCAATAAAACGTTGGCTTGCATAATATATCTCCTTGAAATGAATGCAATGTTTTGTTTGATTAAATATAAATTATTCCGAGGCCGTCTGAAAACAAAATATTCCGGCGACCTGCTATCTTAATGCTGAATCTGATACCTACAATTATCTCTTATCCAACTTACGGGCGATAAACATGCCCAAACTCTGGATACACACTACCAATAATACCAAAATAGCAACGATAAAAATAATAACTTCGGTCTGGTAACGGTAATAGCCGTAACGAATGGCCAAATCTCCCAAACCGCCGCCGCCGATCATACCTGCCGCCGCACTGTATGACAGCAGGCCGATAGCCAATACGGTAATGCTGGAAACCATACCCGCTCGGGCTTCGTTCAACAATACCTTACGAATAATCGTCATCGGTGTCGCCCCCATACTACTGGCTGCCTCAATCACACCACGCGGTACTTCACGCAGGTTTTGCTCAACCAAACGGGCAAAATAAAATAAACCGGATACGCTTAACACCAGCGAGGCCGCTACAGGGCCAATGGTACTGCCGACAATAGCGCGTGTGGCCGGAATCATGGCAATCATAAGAATTACAAACGGAAATGCCCTCATCAGATTGACCAGATTATCCAACACCAGATTAATCGGACGGCTGTAATGCAGCTGGCGGTTTGCCGTTACAAACAACCATACGCCGAGTAGAGTACCGAAAATAGTGGCGAATGTTGTGGAAAGACCGACCATAATAAAAGTTTCCCACAGGGCTTGGATAATTTCGCCGCGCATCCCGCTGATTGTGGCGACAGCTTGTGCAAAAGTGATATCGGCCATTTCAATCCTCCTGAATCAGTTCGCGGCCAATTTCAGATTGGGCATGAATCCGGTTGTCGCGCACATCCACCACTTCCAGCAGTTTACCTTGGTGTAATAAAGCCGCACGGTCGCACAGGCGACGGATAACGCTCATCTCATGGGTAACGATGACAATCGTTACATTGAAGCGGCGGTTAATGTCTTGCAAGCATTCCAATACGCTGCGGGTAGTAGCGGGATCCAATGCCGAAGTGGGTTCATCAGCCAAGATCACGTTGGGGCTGGGCGCCAATGCACGGGCGATGCCTACACGCTGCTTTTGCCCGCCTGACAGTTGGGAAGGATAATGGCCGGCACGATCATCCAAACCAACGATTTCCAAGCATTCGGTTACGCGCTGCTTGATTTTGTCACCCGTCCAACCGGCAATTTCTAAAGGAAATGCAACATTGTCGGCTACGGTTCGGTTACTTAACAAATTGAACTGCTGGAACACCATGCCGATATTTTGGCGCGCACGGCGCAAATCGGCAGCATTGAGCGCCGTAAGTTCCTGTCCGTCCACCACCACTTTTCCAGTATCGGGACGTTCAAGCAAGTTAATCAGACGCAACAGCGTCGATTTGCCGGCTCCCGAATAACCCATCAAGCCGAATACTTCACCCTGCTCGATAGACAAGGTAGTCGGCTCTACGGCAGTAAACCATGATTTGTCGCGATGTTGGTAACGTTTGGAAACGTTGTCCAGAATAATCATAACCCATCCAAAAACAACAAAGCCCGTTGTGTAACACAGCGGGCCAAAAATTATATACGGCATTACGGCATCTCAACCGCACGCTTTAGCTGTTTTCGCGCCCGCAAGCTGTGTCAAATCGGCGCATAAAATTAATCTTCAAAAGATACTGCAAATTTTAATCAAAGTCAAGTTTTGCAATATAAAATGCCGTCTGAAAGTTTTCAGACGGCATGAAATTACGGATGAGATTTATTTCATGGCAGCAGCCAATGCCTGTACATTGGAACGATACATTTTGACGTAAGTATCGGCATTACTGTTTTTGCCGAGCGCATCCGAATAAAGCCTGCCGCTCGGTTTCACACCGGTTTCTTTTGCAATACGCTCAACCATGCGGCCATCTTTGATATTTTCGGCAAATACAGCCTGAATACCCTCGCGCTTAATTTGCCGGATAATCGCTGCAACTTGTTTGGCCGAAGGTTCTGCTTCGCTGCTCACCCCTTGCGGTGCAACAAATTGTATATTGTAACGCTTGCCCATATATGCAAAGGAATCATGTCCGGTCAGCACTTTACGCTTAGATACAGGAATAGCAGCAAAGGTTTTGGCAGTATCGACATGTAGTTTTTTCAATTCGTTTTGATATGCGGCAAAACGGCGGCGGTATTCCGCCCTACCCTCGGGATCGGCCTTTATCAAGGCCGCAGTTACATTCGCCGCATAACGCTGCATCAGCATAGGATCATTCCACACATGAGGATCAAACTCACCGTGGTCGTGGTCATGATCATGGCCGTCTCCGTGGTGATGCCCTTCTTCCATAGCAGCCAACGGCTTGATACCTTGGGTAGCTTCAGCATACGCCACTTTGCTTTGCTTCACCGCCCGTTGCAATTCGGCTTTTTCCAAACCCAAACCATTAAGCAACACTAAATTTGCACTGCGTATTTTCTGGATATCACCACTGGTCAGATGGTAGGCATGGGCATCTTGATCCGCACCGACTATATTCTGTACTGCCACCCGCTCACCACCGATTTGCTTGGCAACGTCGCCTAAAATACTAAAGCTGGCCACTACTTTCAGTGGCTCGGCCTGCACACCGAACGAAACCAAAGCCGCCAATATGCCCAATTTCCAATGCTTCATAAAATCCTCCAATGATATAACATAACAAATTGCAGTAAAAAAACAGTATAACAGTTGGCCTGTTAGCCTTTATTACACAACTCTTTCAAGCCAATCCCATATTCGGTTAACAGCTAATTACCCGTAATCGACAATACAATTATCAGTTACACCATGCTGCCAACCTAATGTCTCCAACCATAGAGGCCGTCTGAAAGTTTTTCACTCACACTTATAATTTTCATTGAAACGGAATGCAGACGGCACTATTCATCAGACTTTGTGATGGCGTAAACGACGCAACCACTTCGGTAACAAACCGCTTTCCCAACCGAACACGACCGACAATAAATAAGCCACACCACACCATAAGATAATCGCCGGCCCCGAAGGTATTTCAATGTAATACGAAAACAGCAACCCACCAAACCCGCACAGCAAAGCAAATCCTACCGTCAACAACAGCAGCACGCCCATACTTCTTGCCCATAAACGGGCGGTAATCGCAGGCAACATCATTAATCCGACAGACATTAACGTCCCCAATGCCTGAAAGCCCGCTACCAAATTCATAACCACCAAAATCAAAAACAGGATATGCCAAAAGCCACCTTTACCACCCACAGCCTTTAAAAACAGCGGATCAATACTCTCAAGCAGCAGAGGCCGGTAAATCACTGCCAATGTAACGATTGTCAGGCTGGCTACAACGGCGACCAATTGTAAAGCGGGCAAGTCTACCGCCAATACCGAGCCAAACAGCAAATGCAGTAAATCCACACTGCTGCCGCTTTTACTCACCAGCACAACGCCGACTGCCAAGCTGCTAAGATAAAATGCGGCAAAGTTGGCATCTTCCTTCAAATTAGTGAAACGGCTAACCAAGCCTGCCAACAAAGCCATCAGCATACCGGCTGCAAATCCGCCCAAGCTCATTGCCGGAAGGCTGAGACCGGCAAACATATAACCTATGGCCGCACCCGGTAAAACGGCATGGCTCAGGGCATCACCTACCAAGCTCATGCGCCTCATCACCAAAAACACCCCTACCGGCGCAGCACTCAAAGCTAAAAATACCACCGAAGCCAGCGCATAGCGCATGAAGTCGAATTCTACAAAAGGGGAAACAATCAATTCATAAATATTCATTTTATACCGTACC
The DNA here is from genome assembly GCF_048060015.1 of Neisseria sp. S1. NCBI lineage: Bacteria > Pseudomonadati > Pseudomonadota > Betaproteobacteria > Neisseriales > Neisseriaceae > Neisseria > Neisseria sp. S1. The sequence goes on along the minus strand of NZ_JBLUPI010000007.1, from coordinate 66,727 downwards.
GCTTTTTTCAGACGGCCTTAAGCCTTGATCAAAAGCCGTCTGAAAATATCAGGCCGCACACCAATCACCGCTACCGTGGCGCATCATGACATCATTGGCCTTTGCCAGAGCCTCATCCACCAACACTTGTTCGGTAGCTCCCGCCGCAATTTTTTCCCGTGCCACCAATACTGTTTTCGGGAAATATGCACGCACCTGCTCATAATCATGCAATACCGCAATCACCCCGCATCCTTCGCGGTTACATTGGCGCAAAACTTCCAATAGGGCATAAGTCGTTTTCGCATCCACTGCATTAAACGGCTCGTCCAACAACAAAAAACGGGCGTTCTGAACTAACATTCGGGCAAACAATACCCGCTGAAACTGGCCGTTTGACAAATGCCCGATTTGACGGTCAGCGGCATCGGCCATTTCCACCCGTTCCAAAGCTTGCATTACCCGCTTACGTTGTACGGCATTTACTTGTTTAAAAAAGCCGATTTCATACCAAAGCCCCATAGCCGCCAATTCAAAAACTGTCATCGGCTGGCTACGGTCGATTTCGCTTTGTTGGGGCAGATAGGCGATCCCACTGCGCTGCAAATCCTTATATTCTACTTTTCCGGTATCGGCTTTTACCAACCCCATCACGGCTTTGAGCAAAGTAGACTTACCTGCGCCGTTCGGCCCAAATACCGCCCACATCTCACCGTTATCGAAAGTCATATCAAAATGATGGATAGCCGGGCGGTGCTGGTAACTTACAGTCAGATTTTCAACAACGATACTCATAACCCAACCGCCCAGAAGTAAACACCCCACAGCAAAAGCAATGCTGCCGCAGCCAAAATCAGTCGCCGGCTGAGGCCGGCCAGTAAAATAGATTTCATAAGTATGAAGAGTTCAGACGGCCTGCCGAAAAAGCAGGCCGTCTGAAAACAGATAATATTAGAATAACAGCAAAATGATACTGTATAACATTATAATTGTAAAATATACCGTCGCATAACAAACCAGGCCGTCTGAATTTCGGTACAATACATTTTTTTCAATCTGCACGGAGCCGTTATGTCCGAACCCTTGCTCAGCGACAAACTCAATCTCGAAACCGCCCGCATTTCATGGCTTGAACTACAACCGCACTTTGCACGCGGCGCAGCGGTTTATGTGGCCGAAGATTTGGATTTAATCGGCATTGCCAAGATGATGGCTGACGATAACAGTACTGAGTTGGCAAAGCTGATGCAGCAAGGCCGGTTCGGCGTGGTGACGGAAAATCAGGCACGGCAGTTTCTCGATGACAACCAGGATATGTGGGCAGTCGTAGTGGCACCCTGGGTATTGGTGCAACCTTGCCGAGATTAAAAACCAATGGCTCTCACATACAAACCGCCCTCTCCCCGGGCGGTATTTTATAACAGCCTCTAATACTAATACGGCAATGATACGGCAGCATATCGCGGCACCTGCACCATTCTTTGAAACGATCTCTGAATTATAGACAAGGCCGTCTGAAAAAGAGTAAATCTTTCAAAAATATAATTCTTTCAGTTTACTCAAACTCAAAATAGCCATTGCGATACGGTATAAATCACCAATCCCACCAAACCGCCGACGAGCGTGCCGTTGATACGGATAAACTGCAAATCTTTGCCGACGCTTAATTCCAATTTTTCCACCATCTGACGGCTGTCCCAACTTTTCACCTTTTCAGCCACAAACGCTGCTGCCCGATCTTTATACTTCATCACAAAATCTCGTACCATCAACGACAAACGTACATCTACCCGCCGCATAAACTGCGGATATTCATGTGCTTGAGACAACATATGGTCAAGCAATTTGTTCAACTGCGCCAAGCACAACGAATCTGTTTTCACCACATCGGCAGCCGTCCAATTCTGCAAGCTCACCCAAGCGCGCGCCAATGTATCTTGTACCGCCGGTGAATGTGCCAACTGCATCTTGCCCTGTTCCAAACGCTTATGCCATAACCGAGAGTGCCTCAGAGCGTCGGTAATACGGTCGAACTGTTCTTCATAACCCAAACGCAAGCGGTGCTGCGGATTATCCAGAGCCGCTGCTAAATAGTCATCTGCCCAATCCAAAGCTTTAGCTGCTACCCAGCCGTCTACACGTTCTACCAGCGTACCCTTTAACGATGCCTTGATTTTGTCCCACGCACTGGACGCATCACTTTCTACCCTTGCCGCCCACTCCCGCAGATTTTGCTCAAGAATGACCCGTGTTTCGGCATCTTGTAACCAACGTCGCAACTGTTTGATAGAAGCCAGCAGCAGCATTTCATGCAAGCCCTGAGCTTTTAATACGGCCATACCATTGGCCAACGTTTTACCGATTTTATCGCCGCTGTATTGTTCCGCCAGCATAAGGCTGCCGAATCGCGCCACTTGGTCGGGTTTGGCCACCTTTAATAAAATCGGCAGCTGTACAGCCAACCAAGGCAACCAACGCCGGCGCATATCTTCTCCGGCAAGCCAACGTAATAATTTTTCACTCGGCGCAGCTTGATAAACACGCAATGCAATAGGCCGCCCCTGCAAAAAATTGTTTTCGATAAAACGCCCTAATTCATCCGCAATACGGTGTTGGTTACGCGGCAAAATTGCCGTATGCGGAATCGGTAGGCCTAAAGGTCGGCGGAACAATGCCGTTACTGCAAACCAATCAGCCAAAGCCCCAACCATAGCCGCTTCGGCAAAAGCTTTAACATAACCGAGAACGGGATATTCGCGCACATAAGACGCCGACGCCGCAAACAAAATACAGGCTGCTATCAGTAAGCCGGTCGCCAACCGCCGACCACGGCGCAACCGCTCACGTGCCGCAGCACTACGTGCTTGTGCAGAAAGAGTATGCATAAGTTTTCCAAATAAAACAGGCCGTCCGAATTATAACGCGCCGCCCCTACCATACACCATTGATTATTTTTTAAGCAAATCTATTTTTATCAATTCATTCAAAATATAACCCCACTTATCCACACATCGTACACACAGCCGCAAACAGCAGATGAGGATAAGCAACTTTGCCCACTATGTATCAAACCTCCCCCCTCATGCCAACATTGCCTACTTTTTAAGCAAATCTATTTTTTCCAAGCAATTCAAATCATAAAGCAGCTTATCCACACACCATGCACATGACAGCAAACAAACTATGCGGATAAATATCGAATAAATTGAGCTACCCGACATTAACAATCAAACAACCATACAAGCCCAAAAAAAATCCGATTAGCTAAAAAATATCTTGTCTAACTTTCAGACGGCCTAATATATGGCAACCATACAACTGCACACTTTTTAAGCAATTATATTTTTCTAAAATATTTCAAGCGACAACAATACTTATCCACATAATGCGCACATATACGCAAACATTTATCAAGGATAAATCCGCAGTATTTTTCAGGCAGCCTTAACCTGACTTATGTTTCAGACATAGTACAAATATGGAAGAATTAACTGCTGGGCAAATATTTGTATATATTGCGACCCCACCAATCAGCACATTGCCCATTTTTTAATCAATCATAAATTTTCTAAGCGATTCAACTAAAAAGCCTACTTATCCACAAAGCGTACACAAGGGAACAAACAGCTTATCGGAATAAGTTTGCCGTCGAAGTCTTAATCGGCTATATTGAAAAAGGCTGTTGAAAACGATATGCCATCTGAAAATCCAAGCCATACCCGACAACAACCGCCTGCTTTTGTTTGATCATTCTTTACTATGACTGAACTAACCGCTACCGATTGGTTACTACTCGCCCTTCTGATGCTGCCGGTAATTACCACTTTATTACCGCTATGTAAGCACCCCCATTGGGTATTTCGTATTTTTGACTTTCCCCGCCTGCAAATTGCAGCCGTCAGCCTTTTATGCGTAATACTCAACTGGCTGCTACGCCCTACCGATTATTGGTTATTCAATGTTTTTGAAGTTATCAATCTGGCTTGTTTTCTCTACCAACTTAAAGCAATCTCCGCCTATACCCGTCTCACCCGACCTGAAGTATTACAATACCTCGGGCCCGATAACGAACATACTATTTCCCTGCTCACCAGCAATGTGCTCACCCCAAACCGGCGTACCGATTTGCTATTGGCGCAAATACGCCGACACCAGCCCGATGTTGTTCTAACACTGGAAACCGATATATGGTGGGAAAAGCAATTGTCCCCTCTCGAAACCGATATGGGCTACACCTATACGGTTAAAATCCCACTCGACAATCTTTACGGTATGCACTTATACAGCCGTCTGCCGCTACGCGATGTAGAAATCCGCCATTGGGTGGCAGAAAATATCCCTTCGATTGCCGCCGGTTTGCAACTGCGCTCCGGCCAATGGATTCGTATTTACTGTTTACATCCGATGCCGCCAAGCCCTACCGAAGCAGATACCGCTACCGACCGCGATGCCGAGCTACTGTTAGTCGGCAGGGAAATCGGTCGCAATAACCATTCCGTATTAGTATTCGGCGACCTGAATGATGTCGCATGGTCCCGCACTTCGCAATTATTCCAACAAATCAGCGGACTTCTCGACCCCCGCAAAGGCCGCGGGCTATACAATACCTTTCATGCCAGCTACCCACTGCTGCGCTGGCCTCTCGACCATATTTTCCACAGCAACGATTTCATGATGAGTGAAATTAAAGTTTTGCCTTCGATCGGTTCCGACCATTTCCCCGTATACGGTAAATTCCAATTCTCGCCGGCCGCCGAAATGCTTCAAGAAGAAAGCCTGCCTGATGAGGACGATAAGCAGGAAGCCGCCGAAAAAATCGCCGAGGCCGAACCCTTAAAAGAGGTAGTCGGCGAGAAATACACACATAACCAACCGAAAGAACAATCGAAAAACAAATTTTAAGCCGACTAAACAAAATTGTTTGGAATAAAAAGATAGGCTCTGTTATTCCAACCGATACATCGACTCCAGGCGGCTCCCGGCTGGAAATACAGCATTTCTTCATCAAGCCTAACACTACAACAAATATTTCAAATCGGCACCTAATAAAATAAAGGCCGTCTGAAAATTTCAGACGGCCTTACTGGTTCTAAGAAACTAATTACAAACGTTGGGCATCCACAGCCGCCAACGCAATCATGTTCACAATGCGGCGTACGGTTGAAATCGGCGTTACGATATGAGCCGGCTTATTCAAACCCATCAAAATCGGGCCGACAGTGATACCGTTGGAAGAGTGTACACGCAAGAGGTTGTAACTGATATTGGCGGCCTCTACCCCCGGCATTACCAATAAGTTAGCCGAACCGCTAAGCGTGGTTTCGGGGAAGATTTTTTTGCGCATCACTTCGTCCATCGCCACATCGGCCTGCATCTCACCATCCACTTCCAATTCGGGATCGGCAGCACGGATAAGCTCCAAAGCTTTCTGCATCTTCAGTGTATCTTTATCCACATGCGAACCGTAGTTGGAATTAGATACCAATGCCACCTTCGGTTTAATACCGAAACGCTTCATTTCTTGGGCGCACATAATCGTACCCTTGGCAAGCTGTTCGGCGGTCGGCTCATGGTTTACATAAGTATCTGCGATAAAATAGTTGCCTTTATTAGAAATCAACGCATTCATGGCAAAGGCGTCTTTTTCGGGATTGTTATAGCCGATCACCTCTTCCATGATGGTGAAATGGTCGCGGAAGCGGCCCATCGTACCGCACACCAGGCCGTCTGCATGACCCAAACGCACCATTAGCGCTCCGATCAACGTACTGTTGGCACGAACGCGGCGGCGGGCCATTTCTTCGGTTACACCCTTACGCTGGCGCAGTTTGTAATATTCTCTCCAGCTTTCCTCAAAATAAGGATTTTGGTGCGGATCGATAACGGTAAAATCCTTACCTGCTTGGATTGTTAAGCCTTGAGACTGCAAACGCTCCTCAATCGCTTCCAAGTTACCTACCAAAATCGGGAAAGCCAGTTTTTGCGTTGCCACTTGTTGGGCGGCATGCAAAATACGCTCGTCTTCACCTTCGGTTAATACAATACGCTTGATTTCTTTCTTAGCCTGATTGAATACCGGACGCATAAACAGGCTGGTTTTATAAACGCTTTGTGTCAATTTTTCAACATAAGCATCCATATCGGTAATCGGGCGCGTTGCCACTCCCGAATCCATGGCAGCTTGTGCAACGGCCGGTGCGATTTTGGCAATCAGGCGCGGGTCGAAAGGTTTGGGAATCAGATATTCCGGGCCAAAAGTAAGCTCTTCGCCGCCGTATGCGCCCGCCACTACATCACTGGCTTCGGCCAAAGCAAGATCCGCAATCGCGCGCACGCAAGCCAATTTCATTTCTTCGTTGATCGTCGTCGCACCCACATCCAGCGCACCGCGGAAAATAAAGGGGAAACACAATACATTGTTAACTTGATTTGGGAAATCAGAGCGCCCCGTACCGATTACCACATCAGGGCGGGCAGCTTTGGCTTCTGGCGGCCAAATTTCCGGCTGGGGATTGGCCAAGGCAAATACGATTGGCTGGTCATTCATCGTTTTGAGCATTTCGGTGCTCAAAACATTGGGACCCGATAAACCTAAGAAAATATCTTTACCCGGAACCGCATCTCCCAATACGCGCTGACCGTTGTCGGCAATGGCGTATTGTTTTTTAGATTCGTCCATGCGGTCTTTGTCTTCACGGGTTTGGTAGATCACGCCTTTCGAATCGCATACGGTGATATTTTCACGCTTCATACCCAAAGCAACCAACAGGTTCAAACAGGCAATCGCCGCTGCGCCCGCACCCGAGCAAACCAATGTTGCCTCTTCGATTTTTTTGTTAACAACGCGCAAGCCGTTCAATACGGCGGCTGCGGTAATGATGGCAGTACCGTGTTGGTCATCGTGAAATACGGGAATATTACAGCGCTCGCGCAGCTTTTTCTCAATGTAAAAACATTCGGGCGCTTTGATATCTTCAAGATTGATACCACCGAAAGTAGGTTCGAGCGAGGCGATGATATCAACTAATTTATCAGGATCGGTTTCATTGACTTCGATATCGAATACGTCGATACCGGCGAATTTTTTAAACAGTACGCCTTTACCCTCCATAACCGGCTTACCTGCCAGCGCACCGATATTACCTAAACCCAATACGGCGGTACCGTTGGAAATTACGGCAACCAAATTACCACGCGCGGTATATTTGTACGAAGCCAGAGGGTCGTTGTAAATTTCCATACAAGGCGCGGCAACACCGGGCGAATAGGCCAAAGAAAGGTCATACTGAGTACCCAGCGGCTTTGTCGGCGCAACTTGGATTTTACCGGGGGTTGGAAATTCGTGAAAATGAAGGGCTGCTTCTTTGATTAAATCGTCCATGCTTTTCGTATCCTGATAATTGGCTGGCTGTTTGACAATACCGTCTGCATATCCCAACGGTGAAAATAAGGTTATAAAGCAGCAATGTTATCATGTGTAACTGCCGCCGCATACAACCAATAAATAAAAAGGCCGTCTGAAAGAAATATTTTTCAAACGGCCCTGATTAAAACCAATAAAAATAATACTGTTAAAGCTTAGTTGGCAGAGCTGACCGCAGGGGCCAGCAGTTTGTCCATAGGCTTCAGACTAATTGCATTGCCCTGACTAACCAACCATTTGTCTTCTACGCGCCAAATCCCGCCCGCATCCTCTACACGCACATACCAGTGGTGGGTTTGCGGCAAAGGCTTGAATACTGCGTTATATTCATATTTTCCGCCCGAGGCCACCCCCTCTTGGACAGGCTGTAGTTTTACGGTTTGATCCCCTGCTTTGCGTGCCGGATGCATCAACAGCAAATTCAGAGGCTGTTTGGGATCGAAATCACCGCTTACAAAAACTTTTGCACTATCGAAACCCGGGCTTACCAATACTTGGGCATGAATATTACGCTTATATGCCTCTTCATCACGGTGAAGCTGGATATCAATATGCTTGCCGTCTTTATAGTAATCATCGCTCACCAAATCTACGGAATTGCTTCGGGCGATATACAAGGTGATAAAAGCAGCCACTACTACAATAGCAGGGCCGCTCATAAGAATCCAAGGCCAGGGTTCTTTATACCAAACCTTGGATTTTTGCTGCTCTTTAGCCAATATTACTCTCCGATAAAAGATGCTTTTTCAGTAATGGTGCGAAATTCAGATTCATCATCTGTCTCGTGGTAACGGAAGGTAAACTCAATCGGATGGCTGCCTTTATCCGCATATTCAGGAATGGTAGAAACCTGAACGGGAATAGTGATGGTATCGTTTCCCGGAATACGCACCCCCTCTTCTGGCAGGCCGGTAAGGGCGATATCTTCAAAACCGCTTACGCTGGCTTTGAGCACCTGTTCGTCTTCACTGGAGTTGATAATGCGCAGATTATAAGCATTTTCCAACCAACCCGCTTTATTTTCACGCACCATCACGCCACGGTCTTTGATAATGTCGATACGCAACGCTTCGCGGGTAGAGATTCCGAACAACCACGCTGCCACGGCGATAAATAAAACAGCACCATAACCCAACACACGCGGGCGCAGCAAGCGTTTTTTGATATCTTTATCTGTATATTCGTGCTTAAGCACGCTTTCGGTGGTATAGCGTATCAGGCCGCGCGGATAGTTCATTTTATCCATGATTTCATCACAAGCATCAATACAAGCGGCACAACCGATGCACTCGTATTGCAAACCATCCCGGATATCAATACCTACGGGGCATACCTGAACACACATCGTACAGTTGATACAATCGCCCAAAGGCGTTTCTTCGCGGCTGACATTTTTCTTACGGGCGCCGCGTGGTTCGCCGCGCTCCTCATCATAAGAAATAATCAATGTATCGTGATCGAACATGGCACTTTGGAAACGCGCATACGGGCACATGTATTTACACACTTGCTCGCGCATAATATGTGCAAATAAGAAAGTCATGAAGCCGTAAAAAGCAGCCGCAAACAATGCGCCCCCGCTGATACTGAAATCAAACAGGCTTGGAATCAGCTCCCGGATAGGGGTAAACCAACCGGCAAATGTCAACCCTGTCCATGCGCACACTAAAAAAATCAACAGATACTTTGTGGCTTTAATACGGATTTTACGAAAATTCCACGGCTCTTTTTCAAGCTTCAAACGCTTGTTACGGTCGCCTTCTACCAAATGGTCTATCCACAACATAATTTCGGTGTAAACGGTTTGAGGACAGGCATAGCCGCACCATAAGCGCCCCGCCAACGTTGTCCACCAAAACAAACCGAATGCACAAATAATCAGCAACCCGGCCAGATAAATTAAATCACCCATGCCCAGCGACAAACCGAAAATATAAAAATGACGGTCGGGAATATCAAACAGCACCATCTGCCGGCCGCCCCAGTTAAACCAAGGCAAAACATAAAATACAAACTGCGTGGCTAAAATCGCCAAAATACGCAAATTGGCAAAGCGTCCCTTCGCCAACTTCGGATGAATACGCTTACTGCCTTGATAAAGCTGGATAACCTGCTCTTTCGGCTGTTTGGATTGCGGCTCGGTTGACATAGTTTGTATTCCTTAATTATTCATAATAATTGAATTATTCATAATAATTGGCTCCGCCCGGCGGAATTGCAATTGCATTGTACGGTTCTTTCAGACGGCCTCAAATATATACATCAACACAATTTGATATATATGAAAGCATTGGGGTTATGCCATCTGAAAACGCTTGCCAAATATTGAAAAGTAGGTTAGATTTTATTGTACTAGAACAATATTAATTTTGTGTTATGCAATTAAAACCGAAAGGCAACAGTGCTGTCAACATCGCCGCCTCAATCGAAGAACTCGTCCGTACCGAAGCGTGGCCGCCGGGCTACAAACTTCCGACCGTGCGCGCACTGGCAAGCGAACTCAACGTTAATCCCAACACGGTCTCAGCCGCTTATAAACAATTACGGGATGCCGGCATTATCCAAACAGATGGCCGCCGAGGCAGCTTTGTACCCGAAAAAACGGCAGCCCACTATCCCGAAATGGCAATTCCGGCAGGCTTGGTGGATTTAGCCAGCGGCAATGTAGACCGCCGGTTATTGCCCGTTCTTACCCCCGAGCTAACCGAAGGTTACACACTGGCTACGGATGTCGGCAGTCATGGCGACAGCAGTGATTTAGTGGATTTTGCCCGCCGATGGCTGGATGCCCGCTGCGGAATCAAGCACGAACCGTATCTTTTTTTCGGTACACTCGATATTATCGAACGCGCCCTGACCCAGCGTTGCATGCCCGGTGCGAAAGTCCTCATCGAAGACCCTTGCTGGCCACCGGCCCTCGCACTGATTAACCATCTGCGCCTGCAAGCCGTACCACTTGTACTCGATAGCGAAGGTGCAAAAATACCTGATGAAAACGATTTGGCAGGTGCCTCGGCCGTTATCCTTACAGCACGCGCGCACAGCCCAACCGGCATTTGCTACAGTGCTTCTCGCTGGCGGGCATGGCAGCAAGCTTTAAGCCGCCATACGGCTCTTTTAATCGTAGACGACCATTGGGGGGCACTCAGCCACCAAACCTTTCACGGCATGGAAGGATTTCAAAACGAATGGATTTATTCTACGTCGACCAGTAAATTCCTCGGCACTGATTTCCGTATCGCTATCGCAACAGGTAATACGCCCATTCTGAGTGCTATGAAAATACGCTTTACCCTCGGTCCGAGATGGATAAGCAAATTATTGCAACACATGGCACTGCATATTTGGAGAAACTTCACTCCTTCACGTTTAAATGAAATTGCAGAAAGTTACAGCCGGCGGCGTACCTGTTTGTTAGAAAGCCTCCGCCGCCACAATATTCATTTACCCTACCATCCCGAAACCGGAGAAGGTATGCATATTTGGCTGCCCGTTAGCAACGAACCTCATGTCATCCAATCTCTTGCGGCAAAAGGCTGGGCGGTACAAAGCGGTTCTCCTTTTACCATTCGGAAACAATCCGCCATCCGCATTACCATCAGTAATCTCAATTTATCGGAATGCGAGCTACTGGCCGATGATATTGCCGCCGCACTTGCAAGCAGCAACCGCAGTATTTATTAAAAATATAAAAAACAGGCCGTCTGAAATTTTCAGACGGCCTGTTTTTTATATTAAAACGGGATACCGAAGCAACCGTTATCAACGCAATATCACATCGTTAGAAAGCTCGTTGACATCGCTGTCCGGCTGTTGTGGAAAATGCCGAACCAAAATCGTGCCGATATCGCGCAATCCCAACCGTAATCCGGAAATGAAATCACCGCCACGGAAATGCAACAACATATTGTCGCACACCCGGCGCCACTCACTTTCCGGTACTTTTGCCGCAATCCCGCGATCCGCTACGATTTCAACCGCATGATCGGCAAAAGAAACATACACCAACACCCCGCTGTTAGACATGGTATCCCACACACCCAACTCGCCAAACCATTGCCATGCCCGAGTACGCGTATCTATGCCTTTTAATACATCGGCGCTATCATAACCGGACTCGATCACAAATCGGATTTCACCCGAGTGGGCCAGTTCGGATTTGCCGATTTCATCACTGAGCTTCTTTAATTCGGATGAAGGGAAATACCGTTCGACACGCCAGCGGGGATGCAGCCAATGCTGCCATAAACGTTTAAATCTATTTTTTTCCTGCATTACCAACCTCCCGATGCACCGCCGCCGCCAAAACCACCGCCGCCGCCGCTGAATCCGCCACCGCCGCCAAAGCCGCCGCCCCCTCTAAAACCTCCTCCGCTGTGCCAACCGCCGCCACGCATCGGTCCGCCGCCTCCTGAAATAAATGTCCCGCTGCCAAGCGCAAACACCAGCACTGCGCCTGCAACAGCAGCCAGAACGGCAATAATCACGCCCCAGCCCAAAAACCAAGCCAGGCCGAACAATGCACCTCCGGTAAACAAACTGCCCAAAATCCGCCCAAATACTGCTTTTAAGAAGCCGCCGATAACAAACGGAAAGATCAGCAGAAACATCAGGCTGCTACCCTCTTCTTGCACATCATATCCGGTACTAGTGTGTACGGGAGGAGGTAGCTCTTCACCTGCAATCAGTTTTTCAATCTGAGCCACAGCCGCATAAATACCTTGATCGGTTTGACCCCGTTGCAAATACGGACGTAAAACATCTTCCAAGATACGTTTGGCATAAACATCAGGAATGGCACCTTCCAAGCCGCGCCCCACTGCCAAATGGGTTTTTCGCTCGTCGCGCACCAACAGCAACAACACGCCATCACTAACATCTTTGCGCCCCGGAGCCCATGCTTCCATAACTCTGGCCGCATAATCAAAAGGAGTTTCAGGAGCAATGGTAGGAACCGTCAACACAACAATCTGGCTGCCTTTGTCACGACTATATTGGGTAAGGTGCGTATTAAGCTGCACCCGTGCCTCGGGCTGCATCATCTGCGCACTGTCCATAACGGGTGCTGTAAGCGGCGGTATCGCTGCCAAATCGGCGGCAAATAATCCTATACTGGTCAGCAACACTGCCAGAAAAGTGCCGAAACGTTGGATATTCAATAGCATACTTTTCCCTAAATAAACCAAGCATACGCGGTTTAAGACTACATACACGGAATAACCGAACCCGCTCTCGCATTGTTTTAAAGCAGCTTTAAAAGAAAATAATTTTAAGTTGCCGTTTTCAAACAGTCGGCAAGAAGGCTGAAAATAACCGCTGATATTACCTTGGCGGTTTTATGTTTTCGCCCCCATCATAATGACGACCATTCCACTCAAACACAGCGCAGCCCCGAGCAAATCGGTTGCCGTAGGGCGAACGCCATCTATCTGCCACAGCCACAATAAAGCGGCACACACATAAACCGCACCATAAGCCGCATACACTCTACCGCTGGCAGTTGGGTGCAAAGTCAATAACCAGGCAAACAACGCCAAACTTACAACCGCCGGCACCAACAGCCAAGATGAACCTTGCTGCCGCAGCCAAACATAAGGCAGGTAACAGCCTATAATCTCAGCTAAAGCTGTAACCGCAAATAAAAACAATGTTTTCAACATACGGAATTTTCAGACGGCCTATAAAAGGTTGGGCCGTCTGAATAAACACTAACCTAGAAAGTCAGAAAGAAACTTTCGGAGCATTGGAAACGGCGGCTTCATTTTCTACGCTGAAATTGGCGCGGACCTTCATGCCGAAAATTTTTGCCGTAATGTTTTGCGGGAATTGGCGCAAAGTCGTGTTATAAGTTTGCACCGCTTTGATATAATTGTTACGCGCCAAAGAAATCCGGTTTTCCGTACCTTCCAATTGTGCCTGCAAATCACGGAAGTTTTGATCGGCCTTCAATTGGGGGTAGTTTTCAGAAACCACCAACAAACGTGAAAGCGCACTGCTCAGCTCTCCTTGAGCCTGTTGGAACTGTTTGATTTTCTCCGGATCGGTAGCGTCTTCGGCAGTCAGTTGAATGCTGCCTACCTTACTGCGCGCCTCGGTTACTTGGGTAAATACCTCTTGCTCATGCGTGGCATAACCTTTTACCGTATTCACCAAATTCGGAATTAAATCGGCACGGCGCTGGTATTGGTTTAAAACTTCCGACCAAGCTCCATTAGCCGCCTCATCTTGGGCCTGCATAGTGTTATAACCGCAACCGCTCAAACTAAATAAAGACAACATCACCGCAACCGCGGCCAACCATTTTTTCAACATTTTTAGAACACTCCGTTCAAATCAAACAAAATCTTACCGCTTCAACGGCAAACGCAATTTCATACCGTCTATTGAAACATACCTGATTGAGTATAGCCCAAAGCCGAACTATTACAAAACAAAGTCATCGTAACAATAAATAATTATCTTAAACACAACACGTTTTTCAACTTTCGCCCCTATTAATTTTCACCCCTATCGGAATATTTCAAAAAATCAAATAATTTCGTGTAATTTATACGGCTTGTTTTATAATGGAAACAATCATGCCGTCTGAAATCACCATATCCGGCACAGCTGTCAACAGCCTAGCGGCGCCGCTGCCCACTTAATAACAATCAGGCACGGGCTATCGGCACTTGCATTCAAATAACGAACAACAACCCAAGGAAATGACTCATGAGAATTCTGCTCACCGGATCCAAAGGCCAACTCGGCCGCTGCATCAAAGACCGTCTGCCCGAAGATTGGGAATTGATTGCCGCCGACTCTGCCACACTCGACATTACCGATGCCGCCGCCGTTCTCAATATGGCGCAAAACTTCCAACCCGATGCAATCATCAATGCAGCGGCTTATACTGCCGTAGATAAAGCCGAAAGCGAAAGTGCCAAAGCCTTTGCCGTAAATGCGCGCGCCGTATATAACTTAGCTGCCGCAGCCCGTACCGTACACGCCCGCTTCGTGCACATTTCAACCGATTACGTCTTTAGCGGCAACAATAAAGTTCCCTATACCGAAAGTGATGTTCCTGATCCCCAAAGCGTTTACGGCCGATCAAAATTAGCCGGCGAGCTGCTGGCATTATCCGAACACTCCGCCAGCGTGGTTATTCGCACTTCATGGGTATTTAGCGAATACGGCCAAAATTTCGTGAAAACTATGCTGAAAGCAGCTCAAGAGCGTGGAGACTTGCATATAGTTAACGATCAGATCGGCACGCCCACTTACGCCGGCGATTTGGCACAAACCATCCTTACCATGCTGCAACAGTCAGACTTTCCCCGTGGTATTTATCATTACTGTGGCGACAAGCCCGCCTCTTGGTATGACTTTGCCTGCACGATTTTCGAAACTGCCGCTTTACAGGATCCGACGCAACAACCTCCCCGAATCCATGCCATCGACAGCAGCGGCTTTCCCACTCCTGCCGCCCGCCCTGCCTACAGTGTGCTGGACTGCAACAAAATTCAAAACACCTTAGGCATTATCCCTGCCGACTGGCAAAAATCACTAGCTGGTGTTTTATTGAAATTACAGGCCTAAAACCATCCCAATCCGACATTTGGCGCGCTTTGCTTTACAGCAACGCGCCTTTTACATATCCGCACACATACTCCCAACCGGATTTAGATCTCTTGTAAAAAAGTATTTGAAATACATTTCAGCGTACCTAAAAATACGACCTTCCCTCATTAAAAGCCGCCCGACAATGCAAAACAATTCTTCTAACCAAGAAATACCAACATTAAGCCAATTTTATATTGCCCCGAAAAGCCATAGCCTAATATAATTACAAGTTTGTAATTCAACTGTACATAACCTGCTGCCCGTGCGCTTTTCCAGCAAGCAAACAGCTTTTTATCACCCTATAAAAAATGCCGCATACGGCATTTTGCTACTTAACCGGAGCATTCGCCCATGACCGCAACCGCTGCCTCTTCCGCCGCGCCCTACCTGCAAATCCAAGGGCTGGTGAAAAAGTTTGGTGACAATTACGCTGTCGACCATATCGACCTCGATATCTACAAACATGAAATATTCGCCCTACTCGGCAGCTCAGGCTGCGGCAAATCAACTTTGCTGCGTATGCTTGCGGGCATGGAAACGCCTACACAAGGAAAAATCATCCTCGACGGGCAAGACATTACCAAACTGGCCCCGTACGACCGGCCGATTAATATGATGTTCCAAAGCTACGCCCTCTTCCCGCACATGACGGTAGAGCAAAATATTGCCTTCGGCCTCAAGCAAGACAAAATGCCGAAAGACGAAATCGCCGCCCGCGTAGAAGAAATGTTGCGCTTGGTTCAAATGACCAAATTTGCAAAACGTAAACCGCACCAGCTTTCAGGCGGCCAACAACAACGCGTCGCATTGGCCCGCAGCTTGGCCAAACGCCCGAAAATCCTGTTGCTTGACGAACCATTAGGCGCCCTCGATAAAAAATTGCGCCAGCAAACACAACTCGAGTTGGTAAACACGCTTGAACAAGTCGGCGTTACCTGCATTATGGTTACCCATGACCAAGAAGAAGCCATGACTATGGCAACCCGTATTGCCATTATGTCCGAAGGCCAATTGCAACAAGTCGGTACCCCAAGCGACGTGTACGACTTCCCTAACAGTCGTTTTACCGCCGAATTTATCGGCGAAACCAATATCTTCGAAGGTACGGTAACGGAAGACCATGCCGATTACGCCGTCATCCACTGCCCCGAGCTGGAAAATCCCGTGCGCATCGACCACGGCTTAGGCGGCCCAACCGAGCAAGATTTATGGTTGAGTATCCGCCCTGAGGATATCGACCTATATAAAGAAAAACCCGAACACTTGGGCGAGTTCAACTGGGCGCGCGGTACGGTTAAAGAAATTGCCTATCTCGGCAGCTTTGCTACCTATCACGTTGAGTTGGAAAACGGCCGCATCATAAAAAGCCAAGTTCCTGCACCGTATTGGTATGTACGCAATATCACACCGCCTACTTGGGACGAAACCGTGTACATGAGCTGGCCTGCAAACCAGCCTACCCCGCTCACCCGCTAAATAAAGGGCAAGCCCAATGGATTTTCCTAAACTCAAAAGCAAGCTTCACTTTAAGCCCAGCCGCGGCCTGGTTATCGGCATACCTTATATCTGGTTGCTAGTGTTGTTTTTGATTCCCTTTGCGATTGTATTGAAAATCAGTTTTGCCGAGCAGGAATTGGCTATTCCGCCCTACTCGCCCCTGATCACCACCGACCCCGACATGGGCCGTCTGAATATCGCATTGAGCTATCAAAACTATGCGGATATTTTCCAAAACTTCTGGTCTACGCTCAGCCAAATGCTGAATCCGTTTACCGAAGGGCGCGGCAATAATATTTATCTCCTGACTTATTGGCTTTCTATCAAAACCGCGCTGACGACAACCATTATCTGTCTGCTGCTCGGCTACCCGATTGCTTATGCAATTTCCCGTGCCAACCCTTCTATCCGCAACGGCTTGTTATTGGCTATCATGCTGCCCTTTTGGACATCTTTCCTGTTGCGCGTTTATGCATGGATGGGGTTACTCGGCCACAACGGCATCATTAATAACATGCTGATGAAATACGGCGTTATCAGCCAACCGTTGGATTTGTTCTACAATGCTTTCTCGCTCAACTTGGTTATGGTATATGCCTACCTGCCGTTTATGATTCTGCCGCTTTATACCCAGCTGGTAAAACTTGACGGCCGCTTACTTGAAGCCGCATCTGATCTTGGAGCCGGCCCGATCAAATCTTTTCTCACTATTACTCTGCCGCTTTCGAAAACAGGCATTATCGCAGGGTCGATGCTGGTGTTCGTACCTGCCGTCGGTGAATTTGTGATTCCCGAACTGGTAGGCGGCCCGGAAAATCTGATGATCGGTAAAGTATTGTGGCAGGCATTCTTTGACCAAAACAACTGGCCATTGGCTTCCGCCGTTGCCGTTATCATGGTATTGCTGCTGGTCGTGCCTATTGTGCTGTTCCACCGCTATGAAAACCGCGAACTTGAAGAAGGAGCGAAATAATGCAGGGTCACAAACTCTCCTGGTTCTTAAAGCTGATGCTGTTTATCGGCTTGGCGTTCCTTTACATTCCCTTGGTCGTACTGGTCATTTATTCGTTTAACGAATCCAAACTGGTAACCGTATGGGGTGGTTTTTCGACCAAATGGTATAGCGAACTGCTACAAAACAGCACTATTCTGGAAGCGGCCTGGCTCTCGCTTCGCATTGCATTGGTTTCGTCTTTTGCTGCCGTTATTTTGGGTACACTGGCCGGCTATGCTCTCGCGCGTATCAAGCGCTTCCGCGGCAGTACTCTGTTTGCAGGTATGGTATCTGCGCCGATGGTAATGCCTGACGTTATTACCGGCCTATCAATGCTGCTGCTGATTATCCAAGTGCAAATGTTCCTGCAAAACAGCGAACTGCTCAGTTTCCTGTATTTTGACCGGGGCTTTTTCACCATTTTTCTCGGTCACACCACTTTATGCATGGCCTATATCACCGTGGTCATCCGCTCACGTCTGATTGAATTGGATCAATCTCTAGAAGAGGCAGCAATGGACTTGGGCGCCCGTCCATTGAAGATTTTCTTCGTGATTACCCTGCCTCTGATTGCTCCTGCTATCGCATCGGGCTTTTTATTGGGTATTACCCTTTCGTTGGATGATTTGGTAATTACTTCGTTCCTATCCGGCCCGGGATCTTCCACATTGCCGCAAGTGATTTTCTCAAAAATCAAACTCGGCCTTGATCCGCAGATGAACGTATTGGCCACTATCTTCATCACCATCGTAGGCAGCTTGGTCATCCTTATCAATTACTATATGATGCGCCAAACTACGAAGCGGGAACGGGAAGCGGCCGAAGCTTACCGCCAAGAAAAATTAGCGCTTGAAAAAGCCAATCAGGCATAAAAATACAGGCCGTTTCAAAACGGCCTGTATTTTTATTAAGTGTTTACAAAAACATGCAGACGATTTTCCAATTTAATTCTATAATCAACCAACCATCAAATTTGTATTTATACCTCTCAAACCATACTTGTTATTTGTATTAATACCTGCTTCAGACCGTTTTCAGACGGCCTCGGTTTTCCACTTCAAAATATCGGTGCCGTCTGAAAACAGTTTGCCGACAACAACTTTATTTTTATGCGAACTCCGGCTTCAAAAGACTCCACCTCCTCTTATTACCACCACAGCATTATCTCACCACCCCGATACCCTCAACTAAAAGAGCATATTGAAGTCGGTACATGTATTGTCGGCGGCGGACTATCAGGCTTATGTACTGCGCTACCGCTGGCTGAAAACGGCTATAGTGTCGCGCTCATCGAGGCTGCCCGTATCGGCTCGTGAGCATCCGGGCACAGCGGCGGGCAAATCCTCAGCGATTATGCCTGCGGAATGGGAACCTTAGAAAGGCAGGCCGGCAGCGAACGCGCCCTGTGGTTTTGGCAACAATCACTGGCAGCAGTCGAGTTGGTAGACGAACGTATCCGTAAATACCGTATCGAATGTGATTGGACACGAGGCTATGCCACCGTTGCCATCCGCCCCCGTCATTTAGAAGCCTTAGAAGAGTGGCAGGAAAAAGCCCGCCGCCAATATGGCATTACCCATCTGGAAATGTGGGATAAAACCGCCCTTCAACAACAACTCGCCAGCGAGCGCTATCTCGGCGGCCTATATGATCCTCTTTCAGGGCATCTTCACCCGCTCAACTATACTTTAGGCATTGCTCGTGCCGCAGCCGCTTCGGGAGCGCATATATATGAAAACACCCCCTTCATCAGCATGGAGCCTGCTTTCGGAGGTTGGCTGATACACACTCCCGCGGCTACCATTCAATGCGACAACGTTGTGTTGGCAGTTAATACATTTGCCGGCAAAAACCGTAACCGCGCATTCCGACGTCTAGACCGTAAAGCCCTATCGGTCAGCACTTTCATGATTGCCACTGAACCTTTAGGTACTACCGCGCAAACGCTTATCCGAAATAATATGGCCGTATGCGATAACCGCTACATTCTCGATTACTACCGCCTCAGCGCTGACGGAAGGCTACTCTTCGGAGGGAAAGACAGTGAATTCATCCACGATCCGCAACGCATGACCCAAGCGGTCCGCCGTGATATGCTGAAAGTTTTTCCGCAACTCGAAAATGCACGCATCGACTTTTCATGGGGAGGAGATTGTGATATTACTCCCAATCTTACTCCGCATTTTGGCCGCCAAGCAGCCAACCTCTACTTTTTGCAAGGCTACTGTGGCCACGGCATGGCCATTACAGGCATTGCAGGCCTGGCTGTTGCCGAGGCGATATTAGGCGACAACAGCCGCCTGCAGCCTTTTGAACAGCTCCGCCACAGAAGTATTCCCGGAGGCAAGCCTCTACGTAAAGCCGCATCATTTGTCGGCTCTTCCTACTACCGTTTTCAAGATGCCCGCCGATGACAGACTATACCGCTGAACTCAACTGCCTACTTGCCACACAATCCGCCACCATTGCCCACCATATTCTTGCAGACGGGCTAAATGTATGGGTACGCAAAACCGGCAAAACCATTCCCCAATGGCGCTACACCCTACTCAGTATTCTTTCCCGCTCATTAAATTTGGGTGCACTGCAACCGGTTCCGAATCCGGGCGGGCGGGCGGCACTGAAAATTGAAGCGCGTCGTTTGCGTCAACTCAGCCGGCATCATATCCGCGTTCCGCGCCTTTTGGCAGAAGCCGACAACGGATTGATGTTCACCCATATCGGCGATCATACCTTGCTTCACTACATCGAAAACAGCCCCGACCGCCTTGAGTATTGGCAACAAGGCCTGGATGCCATCAATAACGTGCACAAGCAAAACCAATATCTCAGCCAAGCATTCGCCCGCAATATGATCGTTTGCGAGGACGGTATCATCGGCTTTATCGACTTTGAAGATGATCCGGGTGATTATCTGACTATAGAGCGCTGCCAAAGCCGCGATTACCTTTGCTATCTGCACTCTACCGCTATCTGGCTGAGAAAGCACAATCTACTAAACCAAGCCTCTGCTATTTGGCAGCAACATCAGAATACCCTCTCCAACGATATTGCAACCGCAATCAACTCATCTATAAAACCGATAAATTGGATGCGCCACCTACAGGCGCGAAAATGGGGGAGCGACACCCTCCGCCTTTCAGCCCTTGCCGCACTGTTTACACAAAACCCGCCAACCTAAAAATTTTATAACCAAGCAAACGGATAATATGGCGGCCTATCACCAAGGCCGTCTGAAAATCCAATAAGTTTCCAAACAACCCATCTAAAAAAATAAAATTTTAAAATTGCAGCAATTCAAATAAAAAATATCAAATAAAAAATATTTAAACAGCGGTATTAACAAAATAATGCCGTCTGAAACTTTTCAGACGGCATTTGAACGGTGAAATATTGCAGATTATCGATATATCAACTTTATCTGCTTCCGCGCTTCACCAGAGATTTAAAACAGCATTCCCGCACCTACCTGCACCGAAGTATTACTGCTGCCTTCACGGGCAAAATCTCGCCCCAAGGCAGTGTGGAAACGCAAGCGCTCCTTAGGTTGTCATACCACGCCCAGCTGGCCGTTGATCCAGCTGCGGTCTTCATTGGCTACAGGCAAAGTAAAACTGCTACCGTTTAAAGTGGCCGTTACCTGTTGTTGGTTATTTTTCCACTCTTTCACCCAACGCACATTGGCAAACGGCGTCAGATTACCTACCGTATGTTTGGCCTCCAAGCCCAAACCACTGCGCAATGAGCGGATATTTTGTTCGGCGAATTGCATCTGTGTCGCTCCGCCGCTTCTCTCGTTTACGGCATTGACTTTACCTGAAGATAGAGTCAAATCTCCCAAAGCCGCAATACGGGTATCACCTTGCCGCCATACATCATAACCGCCGAACAAACCTGCCGACCGTATACGGCCACCGCTTTCGGCCTGCTGGCTAATGCGGTTTTGGCCTAACACGATGCTTCGACGCGTCGTATAATCGGCATCACCGATCTGCAGCAAACCGCCTACCCAAGCACGCGGCATATCATAACGCAAATAAGCCCCGAAATGATGGGCTCTGCCGCCAATCTCGGTTTGACCATAACGGCTGTCTACATTTTGTCTTCCGACCATTACCCCGGCTTGCCATTGCGGATCAAACTGCACCTTTGCACCCGCATAAACAGTCTGCCCGTCATCACCGTTATGATTGTACGCAGCTATCGCATCTAATGTGCGCGGAGGCTGTTTACGGCTTCGGCGGCTTTCCTCTCTGATAAAATCTGCCGCCGCCAAACTACCGGATAAGGCCGTGCGTCCTAACCCTGCTATTTCTTGCGGTGCCTGTAGCGTGCTAAGCAGATAATCGGCCATTATCTGATGTGCTTTCGGTCCTGGGTGGAAACTATCGGCGAACAAGCGGCTATCCGCTTCTGCGGCATTGGCAGGGCTGCATAAAGTTTGCGCAGTACTGCTACTGCAAACCGGAACAGTCGTATTATTAAATCCATAAGCCGCCGGGTTATTTAATATATCGGTGAAAAGTTGGTTGGTATCCAATCGGACAACATTGCCACCGACTTTGCCGACAGCTGTATTGGTTTCATTATTCAAGCGGCCCGTTGCATCCGCCGCACTGGTCGAAAATGTTTGGTATTGAGCCTGCAATCCCGCAGAAAAAGCCGCCTTGCCCACACCTGCCGCCGTCAATGCCGCACCTATAGGCGTAGCATATAATTTTTCAACAGTGTCATTGAGTACCGCAACACGGGCATTTTCAAAGTCTGCTAACGAAGTTTGGTTACTGGCAGCCAGCGAAGCTGAGGCCGCCTGAAATGCTTGGGTAAATTGGTTGGCAACCATACCGGCGGTTGCTGCAGCCTGTTGGCTATCCTGCCCAGCAGTAGTCAAAGTATCGATTACCTGTTTGTTGATGCCCTGTGCGGCCGCTTTGCCGAACAACTCAAATAAAGTAGGCGTATAAACAACATTCGGCACATTCGGCATCACCACCAAATCCACCCCGGCATTTTTCAAACTTTGCAATTGTTTGGCACCGGATTCAGCCGCAGCAGCAATATCTACCGCTGCAGATAAAGCAGGTGAGGTACTACTTTGCGCCCGTTCCAAAATAGCCGCCATATCATTACCTCCGCCCCATAAAATATGCAGAGCATCTTTTTTGACACCGGCGGCCAAATAATTATCTACCTGCGTTTGCAAGGCTAAATTCGGCTGCACGGCGGTACGCTGGCTGTTGCTGCCTACCACAACTCCACCGCTATAAGCATAAGCCGTACCATCGGCTCCTGACGCAACCAATTTGCCGCCCAAAGACTCGGCTACAATTTCATCATATAAACGATGCTGCTGCCCCGTTTCGTCTGTATATGTGGCTTTTAGAGCCCACCCCGGCTGGCCGATATCGCTCAAACTGTCTCCAAATACTACTGTATCTTGAGCAACCGCCCACACCGGCAATGCCGCAATCCATGCTGCAATTAATGTACGCTTCATACTTTCTCCCTCGTTAAATTTTCTTGAATAGTCACTAACTGTCCAAATTAAGACAGCGGTTTAAATAAAAATATTATGTGAATAATAGCAAATACTCTACCATTTATTCCAAATAAATCTAATGATAAAATATTTAACCAAATTATATTAACCACAGATAGTTTATTCCCGTACAGCATAAAATACTAAAAAGGCCGTCTGAAAATTTCAGACGGCCTTTATTTGCAAATTTAATCAATTGTGTACATTATTTCTTATTACCCAATTGCGGCAACACAGAACCTTCACCTAATTGCAATAAGCCTGATTTCGAATAAATACCCAACTTAGCACGGGTATCAACGATATCCAGATTACGCATAGTCAACTGACCGATACGGTCAGCAGGTGTAAAGGCCGCATTTTCTACTTTTTCCATGCTCAGGCGTTCCGGCGCATAAGTGAGATTGGGCGACTCGGTATTCAACAGAGAATAGTCGTTACCGCGGCGCAGTTCCAGCGTTACCTCACCCGTAATGGCACGGGCAACCCAACGCTGTGCAGTTTCGCGCAACATCAGTGCCTGAGAATCAAACCAGCGGCCTTGGTACAGCAAACGTCCCAAACGCAAGCCGTTGATGCGGTATTGCTCAATAGTGTCTTCATTGTGAATACCGGTTACCAACCGCTCATAAGCGATATGTAGCAAAGCCATCCCCGGAGCTTCGTAGATACCGCGTGATTTGGCTTCGATAATGCGGTTTTCGATTTGGTCGCTCATACCCAAACCGTGACGGCCACCAATACGGTTTGCCTCTAAAAATAACGCTACGGGATCAGCGTATTCTTTGCCATTGAGAGCCACCGGCACCCCCTCTTCAAAGCGCACAGTCACTTCTTCGGGTTTGATTTCCACGCTTTCATCCCAGAAAGCCACACCCATAATAGGCTTAACGATTTTAATACCGGTATTCAAAAACTCGAGATCTTTGGCTTCATGAGTCGCACCGAGCATATTCGAATCGGTAGAATAGGCTTTTTCCACCGACATTTTATAATCGAAACCATTGGCAATCAGAAACTCGCTCATTTCCTGACGACCGCCCAGTTCATCGATAAATTGTTGGTCGAGCCATGGTTTATAAATACGCAGATTGGGGTTGGTTATCAGGCCGTAACGGTAAAAACGTTCGATGTCGTTGCCTTTGTAGGTCGAACCGTCGCCCCAGATGTTCACATCATCTTCTTTCATGGCGGCTACCAACATGGTACCGGTAACCGCACGTCCCAACGGCGTGGTGTTGAAATAGGTTACCCCGCCGGTCGACACATGGAACGCACCGCATTGGATAGCGGCAATGCCTTCGTGTGCCAATTGAGTACGGCAGTCTATCAGACGGGCCTCTACCGCACCGTATTCTTTCGCTTTACGCGGAATGGCATCGTAATCTTCCTCATCCGGCTGTCCGAGATTGGCCGTATAGGCATAAGGTTGCACCCCCTTAAGTTTCATCCATAAAAGCGCCGCCGAGGTATCCAAACCGCCCGAAAAGGCGATACCGACTTTTTGGCCGACAGGAAGAGTTTGTAAAATAGTATGATTTTGTGTGCTCATGCTGTTTATTCCGATGCAATACAGGTATGGTTTTCAAAATGGGTTTATTATTGTATGAATCGGCTGATTAGTCCAGTTTTTCCAACTGCATACCTGTTTTCAGACGGCTTCGGCACACTTAGTCTTAAATTATTTAAGGATACCCGCATGTACTTCAACTTAATCATTATCGGCGATGAAATCCTACATGGCAGCCGTACCGACAAACATTTTGCGTTTTTTAAATCACTCTTAGAAAAATACGGATTTAATCTAGGCCAAGTACAATATCTGCCTGATGACCGGCAATGGTTGGCCAAACAGCTGCGCCGTAGTTTTTCAGACGGCCTGCCTACTTTTGTGACCGGAGGCATCGGAGCCACACCGGACGACCATACCCGACAAGCAGCGGCAGAAGCATTAAATACACCTTTAGTGCTGCACGAAGAGGCCTCTGCCCTGATTGAAAAAGTTTCTCTGCAACGGGGCGATAGTCTTGACTCCGCAACCCACCTCCAACGGTTGAAAATGGCGGAGTTTCCCAAAGAATCCACATTAATTCCAAACCGTTACAACCAAATCGCCGGTTTCTCTATCCGCCAACATTACTTCCTGCCCGGTTTCCCCGTAATGGCGCATCCGATGGCTGAATGGGTATTGTCAACATACTATGCGCAATATTTCCATAAACGCAAAAATTGCCAACGCCAAATATATTTATTTGACATTGCCGAGTCTAAGCTCGTCCCACTGATGCATGAAATCGAAGCAATCTATCCCGGCATCCGCACTTTCAGTCTGCCAAGCGTAGGCAAACCGGACGGTGCAGGCAGATTTCAACAACCACATATCGAGTTTGGCCTAAAAGCCGAAAACACTGCCTGCGAATCCATTAATGACGCATGGACATATACACTCGACAAACTGCAAGCATTAGGTGTTCGAATATTGGCAAACCACTAAAACAGCAAATAGTGTTAACATTAAACCGTTTTATCCTATCTGATTTGAATTTTCGCTATGAATCCTTTACTAAGCCAGCTCAAGCCCTACCCTTTTGCCCGCCTACGCGAAGCCATGCAAAACTGTAATGCGCCCGAAGGTATCAAACCTATTCCCCTGCATATAGGCGAACCCAAACATCCGACCCCTAAAGTGATTACCGATGCGCTGACAGAAGCCCTGCCGGAGCTTTCCGCCTACCCGCTTTCTGCCGGCCTGCCGGAATTGCGGCAAGCCTGTGCCGATTGGGCGGCCAGACGCTATAACGGCTTGCAGCTCGACCCTGACACTGAAATCCTGCCTGTATTAGGCAGCCGCGAAGCTTTATTTTCATTTGCGCAAGTAGTGTTGGCACACAAAGATGACAAACAGGCCGTTATCAGCCCCAATCCGTTTTATCAAATTTACGAAGGAGCTGCTTTTTTAGGTGGAGCGGATATTGTTTTCGCAAACTGTAATGCCCCGCGCTTTCTGCCGCAATGGTCGCAAATCAGCGAATCAGATTGGCAGCGTGCCGCCTTGGTGTTCGTTTGCTCTCCGAATAATCCCAGCGGCAGCGTGATGCAGAAAGAAGACTGGGAGGAACTCTTCAACCTGCAAGACCGCTATGGTTTTGTCATTGCTTCTGACGAATGCTATTCGGAAATCTATTTCAACGGCAACAAACCTATCGGATGTCTACAAGCCGCAGCAGAGCTAGGCCGAAGCAATAAAGGCATTGTGATGTTTACCAGCTTGTCCAAACGTTCGAACGTTCCCGGCCTTCGTTCAGGTTTTGTAGCCGGAGATGCTGAATTATTAAAAGCTTTTCTGCTTTACCGGACTTATCACGGCAGTGCCATGAGCATTCCGGTCCAACGTGCCAGCATTGCTGCTTGGAATGACGAAGCGCATGTTGAAGAAAACCGCCGCCTATACCAAGAAAAATTCGATAAAGTCTTGCCGATATTACGCCAATCTTTTGATGTAAATATGCCTGATGCGTCATTTTATTTATGGTTAAAGGTACCCGGAGGCGATGATTTGGCCTTTGCCAAAAATTTATGGGAGAAAGCAGCTATCCAAGTATTGCCGGGCCGCTTTTTAGCTAGGGATGGTGTTGACGGCAACCCCGGCGAAGGCTATGTCCGTATTGCGCTGGTCGCCGGCGTAGAAGAATGTGTAGCAGCGGCAGAAACTATCGCACGCCTTTATCGCATATAATTTTTGGGGCTTGTCGGCAATAACAAAACCATATAACCATCATAATCCGTGCCGTCTGAATTTTAATTTTTCAGACGGCATTTTTTGATTATTATCTTCTTTATCAATCCGATAAGAAAACAGCCGAAACGGGCAAACCGTTTCGGCTGTTTAAGATTATATTTTGCTTATCGGAGTCTCCTTAGAATAAGGAATCCAATTGGCCATGTCCTCCGCCTTGAGCCGGTGTGGGCTGAGAAGGTAACGAACCCTCTCCTCCTTGCGAAGGAGCAGCAGACGGCGCCCCTCCGTTTTGCTCGGATTTACCCGGCGATTGTTCGGCGGCGATACTTGAATCACGCTCTTCGCTCGCCACCGGTCTGCTGGCTCGATTATCGAGAGGCAGATTCGGATTGGTGCTTTGCTGCTCGCGCAAATAGTATTCCCCACCACGGTTAACCAAACCTTCAGGCGGCGTCATTCCTTTTGCAGGAACGCCTTTCAGCGCAAAACGCATGTAATCCACCCACACCGGTACCGCTATAGTACCGCCATAACCCGCACGTCCCATACTCTGGGGCTTGTCGTAACCGATATAAACCGCCGTAACGATATCCGGATTAAATCCGACAAACCAAGCATCTTTATTATCATTGGTCGTACCGGTTTTACCTGCAATATCACTTCGGCCCAAAGCATTAGCTCGGGTGGCCGTACCATAACGGACAACATCTTGCATCATACGGTACATGATATATGCATTGCGGGGATCAATAGCCTGAGGGGCATTTTCTTTTGCAACTAAAGGCTGCATTTGGGCGCGCAACCGTCCCTGGCTATCATATATTTTGTCAATAACGTAAGAAGAAACCTTATAACCGCCGTTAGCAAATACTGCATAAGCTTCCGCCATTTTCAATGGGGTAGTTTCACCTGTTCCCAAAGCCATAGACAAGCTGGCCGGTATTTCAGACGGCTTGAAGCCAAAACGCTGAATATATTGCTGTGCATAATTCACACCAACCGACATCAGAATACGGATGGAAACCATATTTTTAGAAGCGGTCAAAGCTTGGCGCAAGGTAATATAACCCGCATAACGTCCATCTGAATTCTTAGGATTCCAAGTAGAACCGTTCGGCCCACGCCCCGGCAAAGAGATTGGTGCATCATTAATGACCGTTGAGGCAGTCATACCTTTTGCCAATGCTGCAGAATAAACGAAAGGTTTGAATGACGATCCCGGCTGGCGCTGTGCCTGTGTAGCACGGTTGAATGTTTTACTGTGAAAATCATAACCGCCCACCAAAGCGCGAACCGCACCGGTTTTACTGTCCAAAGCAACCAGCGCCCCTTGCAACAAAGGCTCTTGGGCTACATACCAGCGATTATTACGGTTTTGCAATCTGATAACCGCTCCTTTGCGTATTTGAGCGTCTCCCATGGATTTATTATTGACAGCCCGCGCAGCAAAGCCCAAATTTGCACTACCTAATTTTACTTCTTCTCCATCAGGCATCTGAACCGTCACCAACTGTTTGCTGGCTGCCGTCACTACTGCGGGCACAAAGCCGTCGACAGTATAAAGAGAAGACAAATATTGGCTAACGGCATCTTCCGGATTTTCTTCTTTGCTTAAATCCAGATAATGCTCTGCTCCGCGATAGCGGCTGCCTCGGTCAAAATTGCGTAATGCCTTACGTAAAGCGGATGTGGCTACTTTTTGATGTTCGGTACTTACCGTAGTGTAAACTTTAAAGCCTTGGGTATAGGCATCTTCACCATATTTTTCGTAAAGCTCTTGCCTTGCCATTTCAGCCACATACAGTGCGCTTTGATCTACCCGCTGTACAAACCGTTCATAATGCAATTTTTCAGCTAAAGCCTGATCACGCTCTTGCGGACTGATCATTTTCAGTTCCACCATATTATTCAGAATGTATTGCTGACGTACTTTAGCCCGTTGGGGGTTTACAATAGGATTAAATGCAGAAGGAGCCTTGGGCAGGCCGGCCAAAATAGATGCCTCAGCCAAAGTCAGTTTGTCTACCGGCTTATTGAAATAAATTTGAGCGGCTGCCGCAAAACCGTAGGCACGCTGGCCAAGATAAATTTGATTAAAGTACAGCTCTAAGATCTGATCTTTAGTTAAAGACTGTTCGATTTTATAAGCCAATAAAGCTTCGTTAAATTTACGCGTAAACGTACGCTCATTGGTTAAGTAAAAGTTTTTAGCAACCTGCTGGGTAATCGTACTAGCCCCCGATTGTACTGAACCGGAGCTCAAATTACCTAATATGGCACGCGCAACACCAATTACGTCTACTCCCCAGTGCTGATAAAACCTCTGATCCTCTGCCGCAATTACAGCATTTTTCAGGTTGTCAGGAAAATCAGCTATTTTTGTAAACGAGCGGCGCTCCTCGCCGTACATGCCGATGACCTTGCCGTCTGAAGAATAAATCGTTAAAGGCATTTTGGGCTGGTAGTGCTGCAATGTATCCAACGAAGGTAATTTGGGATATGTAACCAAAATTGCAATCGCCAAAAGGCCTACTCCAAATAAAGCCAATCCGAATATTAAACCAACTAGAGTTGTTATAATCTTTTTAACCATAACCAAATATAAATTTTGCCATCAAAAGCATTAAATAAAGTAAAATAACCAAATATTTCAAAATGGGCAGCCTAAACAGAACCCGTTTAAGAAAGAAACATTACAGTTAACGCCAAACACCATTTACTTACTCAGAGCAAGAAAGTTACATGATGCGTTTCAAAAAAAGTGTAAAAAATACAAATAATAAGGCATTAAATTCGTTATCCGCCCGTTCTGCTATAGGCGTAGATATCACACAAAATGCAATCACCTTGGTTCAAGTTTCCAGCCGTAGTTTAAACCAAATTCAGTTGGAAAAATATGTTATTGCCAAATTGCCTAAAAATATTATCAAAGGCAGTAGAATTCAAGACTACGAACAGCTAACCACGTATTTGCAACACGCATATACCCAATTGCATGCCAACAGCAAAAATATTGTTGCTGCATTACCACAGAATCTCTCCACAATTGAAAACTTAACATACAACGCCCAAAACGCAGAAACAGATATTGAAGGCTTTGTAGAGTTTGAAGTCTCTCAAACCGCTCCCATTGAAGAAATGAACTACGATTATCAAGTTGTAGACTCAAGTGCTGCATCGGAGCAAATCCTGCTGGCTGCGGTTCGTAAAGATGATGTAGAGCCGCGTATCGAAATGTTTGAAAATGCCGGCATGCCCCTATCATTTATGGATGTTGATCTTTTCGCGCAATCAAACGCCTTTTCGTTCTGGATCAACCAACATGCTCCTGAAATGGCAGATGAAAAAATTGCATTGATTGGCATTCACGCAACACAAATGTACGCATTGATTGTAGAAAAAGGCAAAATACTCTACAAACAAGAAACTTCTGTAAGCGCAGAACAGCTGAATCAGCTCATTCAACGCACATACCAAGTTACCGAAGAAAAAGCAGATCAAATTCTGCTTTCCACATCAAAGCCCTCCGATTACCAAAGCCAAGTTGCCGACCGTTTTAATATACAAGTGGCGCAAGAAATCCAACGGGTCTTACAATTTTATTACACAACTCAGCCTAGCGATCAATTCTCCAGCGTGAAGCATATCCTACTTACGGGTCTGCCTGCACAACAAAATGGTTTGCCGGAAACCGTCTTTACCCAAACAAATACGGCTACCGAATGTATTCACCCAGTATTGTATACAAACCATAGCAACCATATAGACTTACCACAATTACAACGAGACGCACCATTATTGACTATTGCCTTCGGTTTGGCACTTAGGGGGTTATAAACATGATCGAACTCATTAAAATCAACCTTCTTCCTTATCGTGAAGAGATTGAACAAAAAAAGAAACAACAATTTAAAATTATGATGCTGACGGCAGCAGTAATAGGTCTATGCCTATCTGCTTTAGCTTATGTAGGCTTAAACCAAGCAATTAGCCGACAAGAAGACCGTAACCAATTTCTTTCATCAGAGATAGAAAAGCTAGATCAAAAACTTGTGGAAATCAAACAGCTTGAGCAAGAGAAACAAAACTTTCTTACACGTAAGCAAAAAGTTGAAGAACTACAAGAAAAGCGTTTCCAAGCAGCATCTATTATTGATACTTTAAATGTTCTTCTTCCGGAAGGTGCTTACCTAACCAATATACAAGCAGAGTCTGCAGATACCTATACCATCAGTGGTAAAGCAACAAGCGACAATAAAATCGCCATGTTTATGCGTTCGATTCCAAGCACAGGGGTATTCATGCAGCCTGAACTGTTGAGCATCAAAAAAGAAAATAATGCACAAGAATTCACCTTAAAAGTCTTGCTAAACCAACGCACGGCTACACCTGCTCCGAATAACACAACCGTCGCAGCCGAGGTGAAATAATTATGACTAAAATGAATAAAGACCTAGACATCAAAAATCTCCACCAACTCGGAGGCCCCGCAAAACTACTGCTTGCCATTATTGTTATAGCGGGTATTTTAATACTTGGCTATAGCTTGCTTTTCCGCTCGCAACTCGATGCACTGGAAGCAGCTGCAACAAAAGAAACTGAGCTAAAAAGCACCTATAACGAAAAAAGTATCCAAACAGCGAGCCTCGATAATCTGAAAAAAGAGCTTGCATCTTTGCGCTCCGCTTTTGATGTGCTGTTGAGACAATTACCCACGGATGCAGAAATTCCGAATTTGATCCAAGAACTTCATCAAGCGGGAGCTTCAAATGGCATGAGAATGGACAGCGTAAGCCCCAAAGCACCAATCAACGACGGCCCTATCCAGATACTGCCATACGATATCAGCATCAGCGGACGTTATAATCAGATTAGCCAATTCACACGTGATGTAGGCCAACTTTCGCGCATCATTACGCTTGAATCATTACAACTGAAATCTGATGACAAATCAAATCAACTGACTCTGAGTGCCACGGCCAATACCTATAAAGCCCGCCCTGCTGAAGAAGTTGCCGCAGAATTAGAGGCTGCCGCTAGCGAAACCAATAAAAACTAACGGGGTACCAAATGAAAATTAAACTTTTACTCCCTTGCTTCATTATATTGACTGCTTGTTCTCCTAAGCATGAAGATTTACATCAATGGATGGAAGATACCCAAAAACAAGCCAAAGCAAGCATCCGACCTTTTGAAGCACCGACTGTTAATCCGCCACAACCCTATAATCCTCCTACTTATACGGGACTAAATGCTTTTGATAGCAAACGTTTAAACGCAACCAATCAAGGAACCAATGCGCCTAACACAAACAGACCCAAAGAAGTATTGGAAGCTTTCAGTCTAGAAAACCTCCGTTATGTCGGCAGACTGACTAAGAACGGCAGTACATCAGGTTTTGTTGAGGCAGATGGTCATGTTTATACGGTTCGCCCTGGTAACTATATCGGGCAAAATTTCGGTAAAATTCAATCTATTCGTGAAGACAAAATCACAATTGTGGAAGTTGTAGAAGATACTTACGGCAACTGGACCTTTCGTAATGCCGAGCTACCTCTCAGCAGCACTTCGGACAACAACGCCAACCAAACAAATAATTAAAGGGGTAACAAGATAATGAAATTCAATAAAATCAAAATGCTTTCTGCTTTCAGCCTCGCTTTGACTCTACAGGCTGCTTGGGCAGGGAATATTACAGACATCAATGTTTCAACTTTGCCGGACAATCAGAAAATCATCAAAATCAAATTTGACCGCGATGTAGTATCACCAAGCGGTTTTATTACGACTACTCCGGCGCGTATTGCCTTAGACTTTCCCAGCACCGGCATTCAATTACCCCAATCCGTATTAGAATATGCCGATCCTTTATTAAATCAAATCACAGCTGCCCAAAACAATGATAGGGCGCGTATCCTTCTCGGTCTAAATAATGCAGGCCAATACAATACCGAAATTAAAGGTAACGAGGTATGGGTCTATGTCAGCGAAGCAGCTGATAAAACAACTGCACCTACTTATAATAACAATATTACCAGCACCATAGTATCAAGCAATTCACAATCTGCAGCTGTTGCTACTTCCAGCAACAAGCAAACTCAGGTTTCTGCAAACATTGATTTCCGACGCGGTAACCGAAACAGCGGTATTATCGAACTAACAGCTCCTTCTTTCAGCAGCCAACCGGATATTAAACAACAAAGCGACCGCGTCATCATTACATTGAAAAACTACCCTCTGCCGACTCAAGCTCAGCGTAGTTTGGATGTCTCTGACTTCAACACCCCCGTCCGAAACGTAACTATGAAACGTATCGGTAATTCGACCCAAGTTATTATCCGTAACCAAGGTAGCTGGGATATCCGTACACAGCAGGGCAACGGTCGTTTTAGTTTTGAAATTTCCCCCAAAACTGATGTCGCTTCTCAAGGCTTGGGCAGTGCCCCGAAACGCAACTTTACCGGACGCCGTATTTCACTGGATTTCCAAGATGTTGAGGTTCGTACTATTTTACAAATCTTAGCTAAAGAATCCGGTACCAATATTGTTGCCAGTGATAGTGTAAACGGCAAAATGACACTGAGCCTTAAAGATGTACCTTGGGATCAAGCTTTAGATTTAGTCATGCAAGCACGCAATCTAGATATGCGCCGCCAAGGCAATATCATCAACATTGCGCCGCGCGACGAATTGCTGGCCAAAGATAAAGCCACCTTGCAAGCACAGAAAGAAATTGAAGAGCTTGGCCCGCTATTTTCACAAACGTTCCAACTCAAGTATAAAAATGTAGAAGAATTCCGCAAAATTCTACGCTTAGATGATTTGAACAATAACAATACGGACAAAAACCGCAATACGTTGCTTAGCTCACGTGGTAGTGCTCTGATAGATCCGTCCACCAACACCCTGATTATCACCGACAACCGTATTGTGATTCAAAAATTCCAAAAATTGATTGAAGAGCTGGATGTACCTGCCCGTCAAGTGATGGTAGAGGCTCGTATTGTTGAAGCAGATGATGGTTTTTCACGCGATATTGGTGTCAAATTCGGCTTTGCCGGCGCCAACTCACGTAATAGCTGGGGCTCTAATTTTGGTAATGCGATCACCAACACCAACGCTCAAATTGCCAATGATGCCGCCAGATTTAATGCCAATGAAACCAATTATGCAGCAGCAATTAATGATGCCAAAAACGGGGGATATACACCACGTGTATTACCTACCCTGACACCTTTCACCCTAAGCCCCAATATTAACCTACCCGCAGCAGCAGCCTCTTCCAGCATCGCCTTAGTGCGCGCAATCGGTTCAGGTGCACTGGGCTTGGAGTTGACTGCCATGCAAGAACAAAATCGAGGCAAAATTATTTCCAACCCTCGCGTCTTAACCCAAGATCGTAAAGAAGCCGTTATCGAATCAGGTACTGAAATTCCTTATGAAGAAGCTACTTCTAGCGGAGCCACTTCGATTACCTTCAAAAAAGCTGTATTGGGACTGACTGTAACCCCCAACATCACACCAGACGGGCAAATTATTATGACCATTAAAATCAATAAAGATACGCCCCAAGATTGTGTGATCAACAGCCTGACAACCAAATGTATCAGCACTAAAAACCTGCAAACCAATGCAATGGTTGAAGACGGAGGCACATTAATCGTCGGTGGTATTTACGAAGAAGAAAACCGCAATATTGTGAATAAAGTACCGTTGTTAGGAGATATTCCGGTTGTCGGCAACCTCTTCAAATCTCGATCACGTAATGAAAAACGCCGCGAATTATTGATCTTTATTACCCCGCGTATTATGGATAATATCGGCAGCACTCTGCGCTATTAATTTGATTCAGATGAAAATTTTAAAGTGTTAAGAAATTGAACACTTCTTAGAAGTTTTCATTTAAAATG
This sequence comes from Neisseria sp. S1, assembly GCF_048060015.1. NCBI lineage: Bacteria > Pseudomonadati > Pseudomonadota > Betaproteobacteria > Neisseriales > Neisseriaceae > Neisseria > Neisseria sp. S1. The sequence continues at coordinate 32,044 of NZ_JBLUPI010000007.1, read as the reverse complement.
CCTGCTATGAAAAACATAGCAGGCAATTTATTTTTAATCGGCTTAATGGGGGCCGGCAAAACCACTATCGGTAGACAAATCGCAAGATTGTTAGAGCGTCCGTTTTACGATAGCGATCATGTGATATGTGAGCGTACCGGGGTTTCTATTCCAACTATTTTTGAGCTGGAAGGAGAGGAAGGTTTCCGCAACAGGGAAAGTACTATTATTGACGAACTATCCCAACAGAATCCCATAGTACTTGCTACAGGCGGAGGTGCCGTACTGAGAGAAGAAAACCGCCGTCATTTACGTCAACGCGGTACGGTTATTTACCTCCATGCACTGCCGAAAATTTTACTGGAGCGTACACGCTGTGATAGTAACCGTCCATTATTAAATGTTCCTGATCCTCTAAGTAAACTACAAGAACTGTATTCTGCCAGAGATCCCCTATACCGGGAAACTGCCCATATCATACTGGATGCTAACCGCAATCACTGCCAAAAAACCATTGAGCAGCTACTTTCAGCCATACGTGAGAAAAAATAACTTATGCGCACTTTAACCGTACACGCACCCTCCCATTTTTATCCTATTTATATAGGTTCAAAACTACTGGGCAATGAGGATATATTAAAATGTCATCTTACGGGTAAAGCGGCCATCATCACCAATGAAACCGTAGCACCACTATATTTGAATCAGCTTCAGACGGCATTAAATAATATCGGTATTCCACATTTCGCGATTATTCTACCTGATGGAGAAGCGCACAAAAATTGGCAAACATTAAATCTTATTTTTGACGGCCTTCTAGAGAATCACGCCGACCGAAAAACCACATTAATTGCCTTGGGAGGCGGAGTAATTGGAGACATGGTCGGCTTTGCTGCAGCTACCTTTCAACGTGGCGTTCCATTTATTCAAATCCCGACAACCCTACTTAGCCAAGTTGATTCCTCGGTAGGAGGAAAAACAGCCATCAATCATCCTCTAGGCAAGAATATGATTGGTGCATTTTATCAACCTCAAGCCGTACTCGCTGACTTGGACACCTTATCCAGCCTTTCCTCTCGCGAACTATCTGCCGGCTTGGCAGAGGTCATTAAATACGGCCTTCTCGGTGATGCGGATTTTCTAAAATGGCTAGAACAACACATTACTGATTTAACGCAAAAGAATCCTGATACGTTAGCAGAAGCCGTTTATCACTGCTGCAAAATGAAAGCAGACATCGTACGGCAAGATGAAACCGAGCAAGGTATTCGTGCTTGGCTAAACCTTGGCCATACTTTCGGTCATGCTATCGAAGCAGAAATGGGATATGGCAACTGGCTACATGGAGAAGCCGTAGCTGCCGGCTTAGTTTTGGCCTGCCGACTATCCAGCCAAACAGGCTCAATCAGCGACCAAGATATTGCATGCGTTGCTACTTTACTTGAAAAAGCCGGCTTACCAACAGCTCCGCCCCAGTTTCCTTTTGAACGCTGGATACAACACATGCAACATGATAAAAAAGTTAGTGGCGGCATTATGAGGTTTATTGGTTTAAATCGCATAGGTGAAGCCAATATTACTGAAGTATCCGACTACGAGATACTACGCCACACCTTAGCCCCTTATCTTCCGCAATAAAAACATCATTAATATTATTTATAAATATGTAATGAAAATGCCGTCTGAAAATATTTTCAGACGGCATTTTCATACTACTAAAAAGCTTTAAGGCTTCTTCACTAATCGGTAAAAAACTTCACCGTTTTGGATATAACCCAAATCTACACGGGCAATTTCCGCAATAGCATCACGGCCTTCCGACAAATCGGTTACCTCTGCATCCAGTGCGGCATTGCGCAAGGTAAGCGCATGGTTTTTGGTCTCTTGCTCAACCACTTGGTTTTGCAAGCTCCACATATCGCGCCAGCCACCCTTCGATAACCAAAGGTTATACTGAAAGCCACCCAACGCTGCAATTAAAACCACTGTTACCCACTTCATGTATCAAACCTTACTTACCCAGTTGATAAAAAGCGGTTTTACCCGGGTAGTATGCGGCTTCGCCCAACTCCTCTTCAATACGCAACAATTGGTTATATTTTGCCATACGGTCAGAGCGGCTTAACGAGCCGGTTTTAATTTGCATACAATTGGTTGCTACGGCCAAATCCGCAATAGTGCTATCTTCGGTTTCACCCGAACGATGGCTCAATACGCTGGTATAACGGTTGCGTTTAGCCAACTCTACTGCTTTTAAGGTTTCACTCAAAGTACCGATCTGGTTTACTTTTACTAACAAAGCGTTACCTACACCAGCCTCAATGCCTTTGGCCAAAATTTTCGGATTGGTCACAAATAAATCATCACCAACCAACTGTACTTTAGCACCCAACTTATCGGTTAACAGCTTCCAACCTTCCCAGTCGTTTTCATCCATGCCGTCTTCAATAGACACAATCGGATACTCGTCAACCAGCTTGGCCAGATAATTGGCGAACTCTTCGCTGCTCAAAGCCAAGCCTTCAGCGCTTAAATGGTATTTACCGTCTTTATAGAACTCGCTCGAAGCACAATCCAGAGCAAATAACACATCCTCGCCCGGAATATAACCGGCAGCAGTTACTGCTTCTTGCATCAGCTTCAATGCTTCTTCATGGCTGCTCAGATTCGGAGCAAAGCCACCTTCATCCCCGACCGTTGTGGGAAAACCTTTACTGTCGCACAATTTTTTCAGAGCATGAAATACTTCCGCACCGCACCGTAATGCTTCACGGAAACTGGAGGCGCCTACCGGCATAATCATAAATTCTTGGATATCCAAGCTATTATTGGCATGTGCACCGCCGTTAATAACATTCATCATAGGTACAGGCATAGCCATAGGGCCTGCACCGCCCAAGTAACGGTATAATGGCAAACCTGCATCTTCAGCCGCAGCGCGCGCCACAGCCATAGATACGGCCAAAGTAGCATTCGCACCTAAGCGTCCTTTGTTATCGGTACCATCCAAATCCAACATAACTTGATCGATATAAGATTGCTCACTCGCATCCAAGCCGATCAAAGCCTGAGCGATTTCATTGTTTACATTTTCAACAGCCTGCAACACGCCCTTACCCAAGTAACGGCTTTTATCACCATCACGCAACTCCAAAGCTTCTTTTTGACCGGTAGATGCACCTGAAGGTACTGCGGCACGTCCCATCACGCCCGATTCGAGCAACACATCACATTCAACAGTCGGGTTGCCGCGTGAATCCAAAATTTCGCGGGCGAAAATATCAACAATTGCGCTCATGCAAAGTCTCCTGAAAATAAAAAATAACAGTACGAATCTAGATAATAAAATATTATCCGAACCATGCCGTCTGAAAAAACATTACCGAACGGGATTATACTGATTCAGACGGTATCAAACGAGTATTTCCCCAAAAATCTCTTAAATCGAGTTAGGCACCATAAAATGATGCAAAACGGCAGGCTGCCTACAGTATAAATAACGTACCAAACGGCGAACCAACCGTAATCCAACCCTATCAATAATCAAACTGCTGAAACATTACCGTCCTACAAATACAGCAAAGGGTTGCCTGCTTGAGACAACCCCCTGTTTAATGCCTAACGAATATGATAGTTTGGTGCTTCTTTGGTAATTTGCACATCGTGCACATGTGATTCACTCATACCTGCCGAAGTAATTTCCACAAACTCCGCACGCTCATGCATTTCCGAAATAGTCGCACATCCCAAATAGCCCATACTCGAGCGCAAACCACCCATCAGCTGGTGGATAATCTGCACAATCGGGCCTTTATACGGCACCCGTCCCTCAATACCTTCCGGTACATATTTATCGGCATTATCTTCTTTATCTTGGAAATAACGGTCTGAAGAACCTTGACTCATTGCCCCCAAAGACCCCATACCACGGTAAGATTTATAAGAACGGCCTTGATAAAGCTCGATTTCTCCCGGGGCCTCCTCCGTACCGGCAAACATACCGCCCAGCATCACGCAATGCGCGCCGGCAGCCAATGCCTTGGCAATATCACCTGAAAAACGGATACCGCCATCCGCAATCAGAGGAATACCCGTACCTTTCAACGCTTCGGCTACATTATGGATAGCAGTCAGTTGGGGCACCCCCACGCCGGCCACGATACGGGTTGTACAAATCGAGCCGGGGCCAATACCCACCTTAACCGCATCTGCGCCTGCGGCCACCAAGTCACGCGCAGCCTGAGCCGTAGCAATATTGCCGCCGATGACCTGTACCTGAGGGAAATTTTCCTTAACCCATTTAACACGGTTTAATACGCCTTGGCTATGGCCATGGGCAGTATCCACTACCAATACATCGACACCTGCCTCAACCAAAGCCTTTACGCGCTCGTCCGTATCCGCACCAACCCCCACGGCTGCGCCGACACGCAAACGACCGTCGCTATCCTTATTCGCATTAGGAAACTCGGTATTTTTCAAAATATCTTTTACAGTAATCAGGCCTTTCAACTCCCAATTATCATTAACCACCAAAACACGTTCTACTTTGTGCTCGTGCATCACATCGCGCGCTTCATCGACACACGTACCTTCAGGTACAGTTACCAAGCGTTCGCGCGGTGTCATAATCGCAGATACAGGCTGATCCAAACGCTTTTCAAAACGTAAATCACGGTTGGTTACCAAACCGACCACTTTACCGTTTTCCACTACCGGCAACCCCGACATCTTGCGCTTGCGTTTCGCCTGCATTTCCATCAACTCACCAACCGGCATATCGGGTGAAATTGTTACGGGCTCTTTCACCACACCGCTTTCGTGACGCTTAACTTTCGCCACGGCATTGGCTTGGCGTTCAATACTCATATTTTTATGGATAATACCGATACCGCCCTCCTGTGCCATAGAAATGGCTAACCTAGCTTCGGTTACCGTGTCCATCGCGGCGGAAAGTAAGGGAACATTCAAAGAAATGGCTCGAGTGAGCGGGGTTTTGAGGCTAACGTCTCGTGGGAGCACTTGGGAATGTGCGGGAACCAACAAAACATCGTCAAAGGTATAGGCTTTTTCTACGATACGCATGATGCTTTCAGACTTTCAGTTTGTGCAAGATGCACGGCATTGTAGCAAATTTACACCCTTTCTGTCAGGCCGTTTTACGAAAATTTAGCCAAATTTCCGCCCTTTCCCACCCATGACATCCCGCTGATTACACAGTACAATAGCAGGGCTATGAAAACCACAATTTAGGGGAATAACCGACTATGCAACTTATCAAAACCGCCAAAATTCTCGCCCTAGGCGTATTGTTCGCAAGCAGCAGCTTATACGCATCAGAAGTATTCAGCTGGAAAAATGCCAACGGCAGCACAAGTTACTCAGACGTACCACGCAATCTCAAACCTTCTCATGCCAGCCGTCTGAACGTGCGTACCCAAACCGTCACCCCGCCGCCTGCCGCTCCCGCAGCACAACCGGCAAGCGGAGAATCCTTGGCCGAACAGCAACAACAACTCAGCAACCAAGTGGCGCAACATAACCGGCAAATCGAAGAGCAAAATAAAAAAATCGAAGAAGAAAACCGTCAGCAACGCGAAGCCAACTGTAAAACAGCCCGCATGAACCGCCAGTTTGCGGAGAGTGCCCGCAGCAACAACCGCGATCAGCTCATACAGCGTTATGACGCGGATATCAGCAAATTCTGCAACTGATAGCCAAGCGGTAAACATATCTATTATGCTTATGCGGGACAAATCTTAAGTAAAGTTTGTCCCGTAATTTTTGCAAACTCGATTTAGCTTGAATACACAACAAAAACCACTTCATCGCAATATCAATAAAGCCCGGAAAAGATTTTCCGGGCTTCCACCGTTTTCAGACGGCTGCCAAGAATTAATGTATTATTTATGCCGTCTGAAACCTATCCGTCGCACACCGTGAGCCAAACTTTCGATATTGATATTTTTCTTAAAAACCTACCCAACCTACCAGGCGTTTACCGCATGCTAGACCGGGATGGACACGTGTTATACGTCGGGAAAGCCGTCAACTTGAAAAGGCGGGTGTCAAGCTATTTCCAAAAAAATGACCATTCGCCGCGCATTAAACTGATGCTCAAACAAGTTGCTTCGGTGGAAACCACCCTTACCCGCAGTGAAGCCGAAGCTCTGATTTTGGAAAACAACTTCATCAAAGCCCTCTCACCCAAATACAACATCTTATTTCGCGACGACAAAAGCTATCCTTATCTCATGCTCAGCGGTCACGACTACCCGCAAATGGCTTATTACCGCGGTACGCTAAAAAAAACAAACCAATATTTCGGCCCCTACCCCAACGGTTACGCCGTACGCGACAGCATCCAAATTCTGCAAAAAGTATTCCGTCTCCGCACCTGTGAAGACAGCGTTTTCGAACACCGGGACCGAGCCTGCCTGCTCTATCAAATCCGCCGCTGCTCAGGCCCCTGTGTCGGACACATTAGCCAAGAAGATTACAAAGCCAGCGTACAAGAGGCCGTTACATTTCTCAACGGTAAAACCGGCGAACTCACCCAAACCCTTCAATACAAAATGCAACAGGCCGCCGCTGCCCTCAATTTCGAAGAAGCGGCACGCTTCCGCGACCAACTGCAAGCCTTGGGATTAGTACAAAGCCAACAATTTATCGACAGCAAAAACCCCAACAATCCCAACGATATCGATATTCTCGCCCTGCTTATCCAAAGCGGTACGGTCTGTATCCACTGGGTCAGCATACGCGGCGGACGGCATGTCGGCGACAAAAGTTTCTTCCCCGATCTCCGTAACGATCCCGACCCACAAGCACAAGACTATGCGGAGGCCTTTATCGCCCAACACTATTTAGGCAAAAACAAACCCGATATCATCATCAGTAACTTTACCGTCTCCACCACCGTGCAAGAAGCTCTGACTCTTGAACACGGTAAGCAAATACAGTTCGTCACCAAAACGATAGGCGAACGGCGGATATGGTTGAAAATGGCCGAACAAAATGCCCGCCTAGCCATGACCCAACACAAACTACAACATCACAACCAAGAACAACGTATCGAAGATTTGGCACGCATCCTCAACACCGACAGCGACAATCTTCAACGGTTAGAGTGTTTTGATATCAGCCACACCCAAGGCGAAGCAACTACAGCATCATGTGTTGTATACGACGAACATAAAATCCAACCCGGCCAATACCGCCGCTACAACATTACCACCGCAAAACCAGGCGACGATTATGCCGCCATGCAAGAGGTATTGACCCGTCATTACGGCAAAATGGCGGAAGCACAAGCCAACGGAGAAAGCGTCAAATGGCCTGATGCCGTCTTAATCGACGGAGGTAAAGGGCAAGTCGGTGTTGCCCTCAACGTTTGGCAGGAGCTTGGCCTTAATATCCCCATCATCGGTATCGCCAAAGGCCCCGAACGCAAAGCCGGCTTAGAAGAACTTATCCTCCCGCTCACCGGAGAAACGTTCCGCCTGCCGCCCAATAGCCCTGCCCTGCACTTACTGCAAACCGTACGCGACGAATCTCACCGCTTCGCCATTACCGGCCATCGTAAAAAGCGCGATAAGGCACGCATTACCTCATCACTCACTGACATTCCGGGTATCGGCAGCAAACGCCGCCAAGCGCTCCTAACCCGCTTTGGCGGGCTAAGGGGTGTTGCGGCAGCCAGCAAAGAAGACTTGGCTCAAGTAGAAGGTATTAGTGCCGCATTGGCCCAAAAAATATATGACAGCCTACATTAAAGAGCGACTGTTCATATAAAGAAAGCAGGCCGCCTGAATTTCATATCCATAAATTTCAGACGGCCTCTTTATCAGCTACTGCAAAAAACACTTATGCTAAAATTGTTTTTTCACTTTGATTCAGACGGCATCCTACTCTTATGCTCAATCCGTCCCGCCAGCTCACCGAACTCGTCCGCCTGTTGCAAGAGCGCGGCTATATTTTTTCTGCCGACCCCGAGCCGATAACCGAAACCCTCCGCCATACCGAAGGTAGTCCGGAAACCAAGCTAAACCGCCGCGCCGAAATGATTGATAGCGATCATCGCCTTCAGGACGCACTGACCCGAGTACGAAGTACATTTTCTTGGCTACTATTGGCCGCTACCCTCTTTTGGCTGTTCGGCGGCTTTACCGGCACTTTTACCCTCATGCAACAATCAGGCTTGAATTTCTTTTTCATCCTTGCCAGCGTGCTCGGCCTACACACTTTCATGCTACTGGCTTGGTTACTGTTCGCCTTGATGCCGCGCTTCAAATCTAACGGTTTTGTTGTCAACCCTGCTTTATGGATACGCGGCAAAGATCCTATAAACCAAGCCATTTTACGTTTATATGGTGACGAATGGCACAAACCCGGCATGCGCTGGCAAATAAGTCTGATCAGCCATCGACTTTGGTTAGCCGCTTTGAGCGGGATGCTTGCCGCGGTCATTTTATTACTGATGGTGCGGCAATATACCTTCAACTGGGAAAGCACTTTACTGAGCGACGGAGCATTTGCCAGTATCGTACAGATTTTGGCGTGGCTCCCTGCCAAACTAGGCTTTCCAACCCCCGATACCCAAGCCGTTTTGGCAAGCCGAATGAGTGGCGATACCACAACCGCCCGACAATGGGGCGGATTGCTCATCGGCAGCATCATCTGTTACGGCTGGCTGCCGCGGGCTGCTGCTTGGTTGATATGCAAATGGCTGGCCAAAAGCGTGCAAAGCCCGCTACCTATCGAGAAACCGTATTACCAACAAATTCTACAACTTTGGCAAACCAAAATAGTAGATGCCGACATCCACACCGAAACCGTGAAATCCGTCCAGCCCAAAATCCGCTTGGACGAGGACACCCCAAAATGGGCCATCATGCTTGAAAGTCCATGGTCCGACCCAACATGGCACCGCCATATACTCGGTATGCATTGGTTAGATAAAGGAATAGCAGACAGCCGCGACGCCGTAGCAGCCTTAAAACAAGAATTATCTCAACAGCCTGTACAACTTTTAGTAGGCGTACGTACGCGCCAAGTACCTGACCGCGGTATTCTGCGTCAATTGCTTACTCTAGCCGAAGCAGCCCAAGGAGGCGTAATTGTGCAACTGTTGGCAGAAGCTGACAGCCATCCTTCAGACGGCCTTCAAAATTATATGGAGCAATGGCATACGGCTTTAGCCGAACGCCAGCTTGCATGGCTTGATCCGCCGCGCATCAGTCAGCAAAGCCGTACCCAGCCGACTATTGAAAAATAAAATGATATTTCTCAATTTTCATAATATTGAATACGGTTTTCAGACGGCCTAAAAGCTGTTTCAAAACGATTAGGATAAACCATATGAAGCCCCTATCACTTGCCGTAGTAGGCCATACCAATACCGGTAAAACCTCACTTTTGCGAACACTTCTGCGCGATAGCAATTTCGGAGAGGTAAAAAATGCGGCCGCCACCACCCGCCATGTCGAAAAGGCCGCAATCAATAACGGTAGCGAAACCTTGGTTTATCTTTATGACACACCCGGATTAGAAGATGCGGGCGGCGTATTAGACTGGCTGGAGGAAAACACATCACCACGTTCAGACGGCATCGAACGGTTGCAACAATTTCTCGAAAGCCCCGCTGCCACAGGAGATTTCAATCAAGAAGCCAAAGTATTGCGCCAACTGCTGCAAAGCGATATGGCTTTATATGTTGTAGACGCTCGCGAACCTGTTTTAAACAAATACAAAGACGAGCTCACCGTATTGTCTTGGTGTGCAAAACCAGTGATGCCTGTTTTCAACTTTATCGCAGAACAAGACCTAACCGACTGGACGACAATGCTTGCCCGCCGAAACCTACACGTATACAGCGGATTCGATACTGTAGCTTTTGATTTTGAAGGAGAAATTCGTTTATGGGACAACCTTGCCACCATGCTACCCGATCGCGGAGTACTTGACCGGCTTATCGCCATGCGCCGCCGGGAATGGCAGCAGCTTGATATCGAATCCAAACGTGATATAGCCCACTTCCTACTTGACGTTGCAGCATACAAGCAAGAAATCAATGAAGACGACAACCCGCAGCCTGTTCTACAAACTATGCAGGCGGCCGTCCGACAACTCGAACGCAAGCTACAACAACAGCTTTTTCACAACTACCGCTTTTATCACAGTGAAATCGACACCGGCGAATGGATGTTGAAAGAGTTCCGCCAAGACCCGTTCGATAGCGAACTTTTAAAAGAATACGGTATACGCACCACTACCGGAGCCGCTACGGGGGCACTCATCGGCCTAGGCGTAGATATGGTTACCCTCGGCGGCTCACTCGGATTAGGAACCGCCATCGGCAGTGTTTTAGGTGGAGTTCTACCAAATATGCAAACCATTTCCGACAAACTTTCCGGCAAACAAACTTTACATATCGATCCAGAAACTATCACCCTACTGGCTGCCCGGGCATTAGATTTACTCACGGCGCTGCAAAGCCGCGGCCATGCGGCGCAGACACAAATCCGAATGCAAAGCGGCAAAGCACCTTGGCAGGCTTCGAAATTACCCACAGCTTTAAATAAGGCACGCAGCCAAAGTAAGTGGTCGTCTCTCAATACCCACCAACCTGAACAAAGCCATCGCGAGCGCACAGAAAGTGCTAACGACTTAATCAAACTCCTAGGCAACAGCTAATTTACAGCGAATCTTATCGGATAAGGGGTAATGTACAGACACTAACTTTCATACCACCCGAGTATTTCCGTACCCTATCGTATTCTTATAAAAATACAAATTCTCAGGATAAACCCGCCTAAACAATAACCCTGATGCCCTTAGGCCACTGATTTGACATTCCGTCAAAGTGAAAAAAAACGAACAAAAATAAGTTTACAAATGTGCGTTATGTTGCGATTTTGCTTTTTTTATGATGGAAATCGCAAAATTTAATTGACTAACCACGACAAAACAGGGACAATAACACCCGTTAAGTTGCTTAGCGCAGCTTAACTTTCTCCTCTATTTCTCCTTTGTAGACTTGGCGCGCATCCTTTTTGATGCGCGTATTTTTTATCCATGAAATTTAACTACAAAATAACAACACCATCACACAGATAACGTAATAAAATAAACAAATGATTGACGGCACTTACAAATTTTTGGCATAATTTCAACATTGATTGGTTTAAACTTACCAGTTAATAGTTTCTCCTCTATTTCTCCTTTGTAGACTTGGCACACATTCCAAAAGAATGTGTGCATTTTTTTATCTTAAGAATCAATACAAAGGAAAAGGCGCATAATAAAAATCATAACCCCCCTCTCTTTTTAACATATACAAGCCAGTATGATGCAGAATCTCATCACCATATAGTTCATCCTCTAAACCATATGCAAATTTGTAGTAAAGATACATATATAAGTGATATTAAACTACAAACCCTTTCCCTAAGAGCAGGAGAAAATACCGTACGAACTATTCGGTCCAGAACAAAACCTATGCTCATAAAATAACCAACCTGTATCAAAGCATTTTCAACCTTTAATTAAATATATTAAATCGAAAGTTATTAACCGAGTTTAGCCATAAATATAAAAGGCCGTCTGAAACATTTCAGACGGCCTTTTATATTTATGGCTAAACAACTTATTTAGGACGGCGGAATGTATCGTGACAAGATTTACAACTTGCTCCAACATTACCATAAGCAACTTTAATAGCCTCCAAGTTACCTGTTTGAGCCTGAGCGTTCAACTCAGCAACCGCAGCGGCAAATTTTTCTTTTTGGGCATTAAATTCGTCCGGTTTTTCCCAAGTAACCGGTAATAAGTCGCCATCACCTTGCTCATCTTTTTGAAAATGTTCAAAAGGCTTTTTACTATCTTCTGCAAACGCAGCAGCGGCAGTTTTAAACTTTTCCACATCATAAGGCTCTTCGCCTTTTACCATTTTGCCCATACTGCTGAAATTCGGCATCATCGCTTTAAAAGCTGTAGTGCGGGCCTCTGAAATTGGCCCTTTTGCAGGTTCGCCGGATGTACCGCCACTACCGCAAGCAGTTAACGCAAAAACTAACGTCGAGTTCAAGAGTACCAAAGCTGTTTTCATTTTCATCATTTTTTCCTTTCCACAAGTAAAGTTCACTTTGAAAGGATAATGGGCGAACATGGTTTTTCTGTCAATGATTTACTTAAGAAAAAATGTCGTACAGCCGATTTACAGGCTTAAGAAATATAACCATATCCACAAAAAATAAAGCCGAGCAACATTTTCAAGAGAACATACATCACATATTTAGGTTCATGCTCGATAAAAATAGTTGGTCGGCTACATATCCATCTTTCGATTTTTATAACTACTTTACGAAAAACGGAATATACCAATAATTAAATCAAAAAATCATATGGAATTTCTCATTCATAATATTCAAAAAATTATTATATTACAAATATTTCAATAAGTTACTTTACACCCAACATTTGAATGCTCCAAAATGCCAAAAAGCCGGCAAATAGCACCAAGGTATAGTAATTTTTTTCTTCTGTTTCATGTGCCTCTATCAATAATTCCTCTGTAACCAAATACAAGAGCGCGGCAGCACTGCAAGCGAGAACAGCCGATATAACCATAGTCGAAGCATTACTGAGGAGCAAGTTGCCCAAATAAGCAAAAGCCAGAATTTCAATACCTAACACCGCAGTAACCGCTACAATTTTCCAGCCTTTCAATCTATCCGATACTAAAGCTAACCCTAAAAACAACATTTCTACCGATAAACCCAAGGCCAATATCATACCTGTTTCAGTATTACTGGCAAAACCCGCACCAATAATCAAGCCATCAACGGCAATATCAATAAACGTCGCAACCAACATTCCCAAAGCCAATCCTTTAGGCTCCCCCTCCCGCTGCTTTGATAATTCTTTTTTCTCTAAATAATCGGTCAACAGCTTCATACCAAACATAAAAAAACTACCCAATGCAAAAGAAATAATCAATATAGAAGGCTTTGCATGTTCGCGTGCAATTTCCGGCAGTAACTCAGTGGCTAATGCCGCCAGAATTACGCCGGCCGCAAAGTGCTGTATCATGCTCCTAGCCTGAGGGGAAGGATTCCAAAGTAAGGCAACAACACCGCCTATTACCGATATCACTGCCGGAATCAACATAAATACAAAAGGTGAAACTGCATTCATCAAGAAATACTCCTAAAAATTAATAAATTAGATTATGGTTGTGATCCTAGATTCTATAATGATAAGTAATCAATCTTTAGCCAAACTTAAAAATAAAATTAAAGCTGTCTTCTACCGGTCAATAAAAAGCATCCGGCCATAAAAAATGGGATAAAGGCCTACATAAAAAAACATAAAACGGATACTGATTCATACCGTATCTGGTTTACTCTTCACCACTACTCCTGCTAAGCATTAGGAGCAGCAAGCAAAATACAGTTCCCACAAGCCACCGCATAACTATTGGCCATAAATCATTTATACACCTTTCTTTACAGATAGCCATTTGATTCATTTTATATTTACTGGTTTCCGACCTCTTCAAACCTTATAATGCTTTTATTTTAGTAAGCACACACTATCAAATAACTGTTTTCCAAGGAGAGATAATGGCTATTTTAATAACCGGCGCTTCCGCCGGATTTGGCTTAGCAATGTGCCATAGCTTTATAAAAGCAGGATTTCAAGTAATCGGAGCAGCCAGACGCATAGATAAGCTGCAGGAACTACAAGACATATTAGGCTCTAAATTTACGGCTCTGGAGATGGATGTATCCAACAAAGAAAGTATTCGTAACGCATTAGAAAGACTACCTGAGCCCTTCCAACAAATAGACTGCCTCATCAATAACGCAGGTTTGGCACTGGGCTTGGATCCTGCATATAAAGCAGATTTTGAAGACTGGGAAACCATGATCCAAACCAATATCATCGGACTCACTTATCTAACCCGGCAAATACTACCTCAAATGGTAGCCCGTAATAGTGGTTACATTATCAATATCGGTTCGATCGCCGGCACCTATCCCTATCCCGGAGGTAATGTATACGGTGCAACCAAGGCATATGTAAGACAATTTAGCTTAAACTTACGTGCCGACTTAGCAGGAACCGGTATACGCGTTAGCAATATAGAACCGGGATTATGCGGAGGAACCGAATTTTCCAATGTACGCTTCAAAGGCGATCATGAAAAAGCGGCCCAATTATACGAAAAAGTACAATTCATTCGTCCCGAAGATATTGCAGACACCGTATTATGGTTATATCGCAGTCCAGCGCACATGAACGTAAACAGTATAGAAATCATGCCTGTTGCCCAAAGCTTTGGCGCATTACCTGTTCATCGCGAACCATAAAATGATACAGCATCCGAAAGCCTTCTCAAACACGACATACCTCATTCCGAGAAGGTTTTCTGTCCGCTAAGAAGAAAAGTTAGAATAAAATGCTCCGACTGGCCATCAGGACCTGCAATAAACATAAAAACTTAATGATGACCGGAGATCCGAATCTGCCAGAAATCCACAAGCATCATCATAAATTCGCTATAATAGGCCATATTTTAGCCCTCCTGATAACTTCAAAAAAGAGAGTCTTGCCGAAACCATGCCGTGGAACATCCCGATTTTCCTCACTTGGATGCGCGTCCTGCTCATTCCGGTATTTACTATCTTATTTTTCTTACCCAAAGAGTGGCTAAACGACCATATCACCGTCAATTGGCTAGCTGCATTTATCTTTGCTGCCGCAGCGATAACCGATTGGTTTGACGGATTCTTAGCCCGCCGCTGGAAGCAAACATCCGATTTCGGGGCCTTTTTGGATCCTGTAGCCGACAAACTGATGGTTGCCGTTGCATTGATCCTACTTGTCAGCTTGGGGCGCACATACGCCATATTTGCCATGATTATCATTGGCCGTGAAATTACCATTTCCGCTTTACGCGAATGGATGGCTCAAATGGGTAAGCGTGGCAGTGTTGCTGTAGCCACCATAGGTAAATTTAAAACTGCAGCACAAATGGCAGCCATTTTATGTTTACTCGTCGGCCTAAGAAATTTTTACGGTTTTGACTTAATATATATCGGCAATATGCTGATGTTGATTGCATCAATATTAACCATTTGGTCTATGTTCTATTATCTTAAAATGGCTTGGAAAGAGTTCCAACAATAATTTTTCCTAAATGCTTGACATTTATTTTTTAGACACTATAATAGCTTTCTCTCTTCACTAGAGAACAAAGCGGGAATAGCTCAGTTGGTAGAGCGCAACCTTGCCAAGGTTGAGGTCGCGAGTTCGAGACTCGTTTCCCGCTCCAAAATTAATTTTGACATACCCACGCGGGAATAGCTCAGTTGGTAGAGCGCAACCTTGCCAAGGTTGAGGTCGCGAGTTCGAGACTCGTTTCCCGCTCCAAAATTAATTTTGACATACCCACGCGGGAATAGCTCAGTTGGTAGAGCGTAACCTTGCCAAGGTTGAGGTCGCGAGTTCGAGACTCGTTTCCCGCTCCAAATATAAACCAAGCCGTTTAAACCACAAAACGGCTTGTTTGCAGTTTAGGCGGAATGGCAGAGTGGTTATGCAGCGGCCTGCAAAGCCGTGGACGCCGGTTCGATTCCGACTTCCGCCTCCAAATACAAAAGCCTTAATGGCGGGGTGGCAGAGTGTTTATGCGTTAAGGGATGCAACCCTTATCTAGGCCGGTTAAAATCCGCGCCCCCGCCTCCAGTTAAATATATTCAAGAAATAAAAAGCTTGAGTATAGCCCGGGTGGTGAAATAGGTAGACACAACGGACTTAAAATCCGTCGACCCTAAACAGGTCGTGCCGGTTCGATTCCGGCTCCGGGCACCACACTCAAAAACAGCAGCCTTTTTAGGTTGCTTTTTTTACGCCTTATATCGTCCGATAACACCCACAAGATTCAATCAGAGCAAGGCTTTCAGCCGGTTCACCTATTCTCCTGCCACTGATTTTATATCCAATAACATCTAAAGCATAAAGTAATTCTGCTAAATCAACTTAAAAGAGGGGTATATTTTAGGAATGCTCTATAAATATCCTTGGAAACACCCCCCGAAATGCTGCTAAGTAACCTCAAATTTAAAACACTAAAGCCTACAAGTTTCAGACGGCATTTAAGCCCCCATACTTGGTTATTATCTCGCAGGCAGTAAATTGTAGCGGCTAAATACCATATTGGTAAAAAGAAAGATTGCTTTCAATTGGTAAATACCCCTGCCGTATCACTTGAGGAAGATGAGGCCACCAAAATACTATTCTCCTCGCAGGGAAAGCTTTTACCACATCTAAGAGCAAGCCAAAACTGCAAGAAGCACTGTACAGGTTTAACACCTTCAGACAATTATCCCTCATGGTGCACCGTCAATCTATACCGCTGAAAGCCCATAAGGCGGAAAAAGCTATTGCACTACGCACAGAACATACTGGCACTTATAAGCAATATACCGTTGAATAAAACCAATTTGGCAGTCATTGAGAACCTGCTGAATCAAATTGCTGTACAAGGTTTAATTCCTATTACCGAAACATCAGGTAACCAACAGAGGCTATTTTGCATATGCGGTCATGTCGGAATTTACAAATCATAAACCTGTCTAGGTATTAAAGTAGTATTTATCCAACCTCATAACCAAACATATGTCCGCCTTGCCGTGTACAGAGTACCGGAGTTTTACTGCCGTTTGTCGATGGTCAACGTGGATCAACACAACAGAAATGGTGTGTTATTTGATTATGTATTTATTAGGGGCGGTTCATGTGAAAAGAAATCGACGGCAAGGAAATACTATGTGTGCTGACAAAAAATGAAATGGCCAAAGCCGCATAAAGTACTCTTGTCTGATTGAATAGTCGGTTGTTGCAAAAACTACACGGTTTAATCAGCTCCCCCCCCTGCTCCCAGCAAAAATACCAGCAACTATATTAGTAGCAATCCCATAAGAAAAATCATCACTGGCATGGATTACAAGTTGCTATTACTATACCCCAAAGCCTCATAAGTCTTGCCAGTAGCTTTTTGAGTGAGCAAGGTTTTAACCCTGGCACAATATGATTTGTAACTTGCCAAAGTTCAAGAAAACAAGATACGTACTACCTATAACCAACCGAACTGACTATATATGACAGAACGCCGAGCCATAATGCAATGAATACAGCAAAACGGCACAACGAAGCGACAACCAGCTGAAAAGCCATGATAAACATTAATTTATCTGGATAAATACTCTACCTGTAGAGCCATTATTTTTGTTATTTATTGTGAACGATATAGGCCAGTTAGCCAAACACAATTTATAGGTTGCTTGCACTTACCTCATGATATGAAAACCTATTGCTCGCATATCAATATTTTCGTATGATATTCCAAATAAATTTAAATATGTCTTAATGTATAAATTTCTTCTACAATATTTGTTCAATTTTATTCTTTATATTACTACCCCATCATTTCTAAAACGCTTTATCAAATAAGGATTTAAACCATGCTTATTCGTTCAATCTCAACATTATCCCTATCTATAATGTTAGCCGTAACACCGTTAGCAGCTATTGCAAACAGCGATAAGCCTGTTAAAACGGTAAATGTACAATTTAAACCCGGCACCTCCTCCGCTACTTATAAAGGGAAAATTAAAGGTTATGATTTTGACAGCTACCGCTTTTATGCAAAAAAAGGGCAAACCTTAAATATTAATTGGAATAACAGTAATCCGAACATCGATGTTTCAGTACGCTATTTAGGTCAGAATAAAAGTGATGAATTATTAGCAACCTCTGATCAGATTCTCCCTTTTACCGGGCCTTATGAAGTACGTGTTTTACAAACCCGAAATGGAGCCAGAAAAAATAATAATCTACAGCCATATACGGTCAAGATATCAATTACAAATTAAAAAATACCATTAATATTGCAGCGGTATGGCACATAGTGCCATACCGCTGCAATAATTTGTGTTTCTCTTCTTAGTCTGTTATTTGAATTAAATTTTTACTCTCCGCATTAGCAATAAAATATCTATGTTCGCAGGCCAGGATTTTATTATTTTTTAAGTAGTAAGTTTTAATTATTAGATTTCTTCCAATCATCATTCTTACTTTAAAAGGCCGTCTGAAACTCAATTTCAGACGGCCTTTAATTTAAGATCTTTTTTTCTTTAAAGCTACATTCAACATACAGCCTAATAAGAATCCTACCAGTGCAGGTAAAATCCATCCCAATCCTACATCATAAAATGGCAACGTATTATTGATAGACTCTAAAGTTTTAGCGCTAAATCCAAATGCGGTTTTATATGCATCCAACAATCCTACTACCAATGTTGCAAACATCGTGCATGCATAAACAATACGGCTTCCGCCAAAAAAGTTATGCAAAAATGCCAATAAAATAATCACTACTGTTAATGGATAGAGCAACATCAGCATCGGAATAGAGAAACTAATAATACCGCTCAAGCCTTTATTGGCCAAAATACATGAGACAAGTGTAAAAATAATAGCAAAGTTTCTGTAGGAAACCTGAGGGAAAACCCTGTTGAAATACTCTGAACAAGAAGTAATTAAGCCGACAGAAGTGCTCAAACAAGCCAAGAATACAATCACCGCCAACAAAACATTCCCGCCAACACCAAAATAATGTTGAGCTGATAAAGCTAAAACCTGAGCACCGTTATCAAGCAAACCTAACAAGCCAACACTGGTAGCCCCCATATAAGCAATCGAAGCATATACCAAAACCAAACATAGAGCGGCCAAGGCACCGGCAGCAATAGTTAAGCGCATGATTTGGTTTTGATTTTCAACCCCCATTGATTTCACTGCGTCAATAACAATAATGGCAAACACCAACGAAGCCAATGCATCCATGGTGTTATAACCTTCCAAAAAGCCTGTCAACACCGGTAATTCTACAAAACCGCCCTGCGCAGCCTGTAAATCACTCATGGGCGAAAAAATAGCGGCTCCAACCAAAATTGCAATACTTAACAATAAAGCGGGTGTTAAAACCTTACCAATACGGTCAACCAATTTACCCGGAGAAATAGACAGCCAATAAGTAACGGCGAAAAATACCACACTACTAACAGCCAAAGCGATTTCCTTCCCATATTTGGTCAGCTCACCCAAAAACGGGACAACACCAATTTCATAAGCTACTGTGGCTGTACGTGGAATAGCAAACATCGGACCGATAGAAAGATAAAGCAATACGGCAAAAGCAAAACCAAACCACGGAGTGACGCGCGAGGCCAACTCTTGTACATCGCGCGAACCCGAATAACCGATTGCGGCTACCCCCAACAAAGGCAAGCCGACACCAGTCAACATAAAACCAAACATTGCCGACCATAAATTACTACCGGCTTGCTGCCCCATTGCCGCAGGGAAAATCAAGTTGCCCGCACCAAAAAACAATGCGAACAGCATCAAACCTGTGGCGATCATCATACCTTTAATTTTATTATCCATATTATCCAAATATTACCTGCCGAATTATTTATATTTCAGCGATTTATGTTAAACCCACAATTCGTAACATCTTCGCGTGTTACCATGCAAACTTCTTTAAGACAGGCCGTTTTAAATACCGGCTACGGCTCTTGATAAATTTAATATCAAAATTTCAAAAATATCATATCCCCCTTATGCTTTAATCTTTATTTAACCAAATGGCACTTACCATACGTCCGGTTTGCCCGTCCCGACGATATGAGAAAAATGAATCACGTTCCAATACGGTGCAGCGATCCCCGCCGTAAATTTGCGTCACACCTTCCCGCCGCAATATCAAACGTGCCAGCATATAAATATCTGCTAAATACTTACCATCTCCGATCGGCTCGAAGGCTGCCTCCGCCAAAGGCATCTCTCGACAAAAAGCATCATAGACATCCTGCCCTACTTCAAAAGCGTCAGCGCCAATAGCCGGCCCCAAATAAGCCAATATTTCTTCAGGCGGCACGCCCATGGCAGCCACCGTATTTTGTAATATACCGCCCTGCAAACCGCGCCACCCAGCATGTGCCGCTGCAACCACCGTACCCGTGCGGTCACAAAACAAAACCGGCAGGCAATCGGCAGTCATCACGGCACAAGCAACCATTCCGCTACGATCTATACTCGCATCTGCATCAGCAGGCACCTCTCCATCAACCGCCTGTACGACATCCGTACCATGCACTTGATTAAGGTATTTTAGAGGTAAGCCGACCTGATTCTGAATTTTTCGCCGATTTTCACAAACAGCCTCATCATCATCGCCGACATGCATACCGACATTCATACTATGAAAAGGCGCCTTACTAACACCGCCGTTACGCGTACTGATTAATGTATGCACATTCGAAGGAGCGGGCCAATCCGCCCGCAGAAATACTGTTTCGCCGTTGCTTATCCCAATTGCCTCATTTAAATCAAATGATTTCATGCTACAGCTTTCTTCTTTCTGTTTTCAGACGGCCTCATAATATATATAGAGACTGCCATATTTTTCAAAAACACCGATTCTACAATATAAAGTATCAAACATGCATAAAGCATTTTCAAGAAATATCATTCGGCTTAATCACGCACATACATGACTTCAACATCATAGTCATCATCATTCCAATCATCATCGTCATCGCCGCCCAGCTTGTCTTTCCACTCGACCGCGTCGCTCAACGATGAATCCAATCCGGCCTCCAAACGCAAGACTGATAGCAAATGATACATATCCTCCGGAATAGGAGCTTCAAAAGAAACCGTTTCCCCGCGGAGCGGATGAACAAAGCTCAAACGATAAGCATGCAGCGCCTGCCGTGCCAGTCCTTTAACTGCTTCTTTAACCGGATCGGAACATATATGGCGCGGATTACCGTATACGGGATCTCCGGCCAAAGGATGATTGGCTTCCCGCATGTGTACGCGGATTTGATGCGTCCTCCCCGTTTCCAATGCACACTCTATATAACTGTGCGCCCGATAACGTTCCAATACCTTCACATGCGTTACCGCAGGCTTGCCGCCAAACTTCACTACCGCCATTTTTAAACGGTTATGCGGATCACGCCCAATCAAAGTATCGATTTTGCCATCGAAAGGCACGACGCCATTCGCAACCGCACGGTAAATCCGCTTCACCGTACGCGCTTGCAACTGCTGAACCAAATGATTTTGCGCCGGCAAAGTTTTTGCTACAACCATCAAACCGCTGGTTTCTTTGTCCAACCGATGTACGATACCTGCCCGTGGTACTTGTGCCAAACCCGGACAATATGCCAACAAACCATTTAACAAAGTACCGCTCCAGTTACCGGCTGCCGGATGCACCACCAAACCGGCAGGCTTATTAATCACGATTACGGTATCGTCTTCATAAACGATATCCAAATCCATCTCTTCCGCAGTAAAAGCTAATGCTTCATCGTTCACCTTTACGGTTACTGCAATTTGTTCGCCACCTATTAATTTATCTTTCGGTTGTGTTGGTTTATTATTTAGTAAAACCGCACCCTCTTTAATCCATCCGGTCAGGCGGCTGCGTGAGTAGTCAGGCAATAATTTAGCTAAAGCCGCATCCAAACGCATACCGGCAAAGTCGACCGGAATGGTTAAATTTATGCAACTTTCTGCATCAGGGGCTGCCGAAAACTCCAAATCATCGTTATAATCGGCTTCATTGTCAAAGGAAGTGTTTTGCATGAAAAAAATTCTTTTAGTAGTAACTCTAGGCTTGGCATTGGGCGGCTGTGCCGCTACCGGCACCGTAGATAAAGATGCCCAAATGACCCAAGATTGGACAGTAGAACGTCTTTACACTGAGGCGCAAGACGACTTAAACAGCAACAATTATACTAGAGCCATCAAGTTATACGAAATTTTAGAATCGCGCTTCCCTAATGGCCGCCATGCGCAACAAGCGCAGCTTGACACCGCATATGCCTACTATAAAGATGACGAACCTGAAAAAGCCCTCGCCGCAGTTGAGCGTTTCCAGCGTATGTACCCCCAACATCCGAATATGGATTACGCCCTTTATTTAAAAGGCCTCATCCTCTTCAATGAAGATCAGTCTTTCCTGAACAAACTGGCCTCGCAAGACTGGTCTGACCGAGATCCAAAAGCAAACCGCGATGCTTATCATGCTTTTGCGCAATTAATCGAACGCTATCCCAACAGTCGCTACGCACAAGATGCCACCGAACGCATGACCAAGCTGGTAGATGCCTTGGGAGGTAATGAAATTGCGGTAGCCCGCTATTACATGAAACGCGGAGCCTATTTGGCGGCTGCAAACCGTGCGCAAAAAGTGGTTCAGCAGTATCAAAACACACGTTTTGTAGAAGAGGCTCTAGCCATCATGGAGCAAGCCTATCAACGGTTAAACAAACCCCAATTGGCAGACGATACCCGCCGTATTTTATCGCAAAACTTCCCCAACAGCCCCTATCTGCAAACCGGATGGAAATTGGATAGCATGCCTTGGTGGCGTTATTGGAAATAAGCGATCCGATTAGAAATATTTCAGACGGCATTTTAATAAATGCCGTCTGAATTTTTTTATGCTTATATTTAAACTATCCAAGCTTACCTGCATCAGACTTTGACATATATTAAGCAAATTTCAAAAGTTTTCCCTCAAACGGCCACTTTCGTTTATCCTCACCCAGCTTGAAATATTTATTATTCCAAGGAAGCACCATGACAACGAACAGCGATATTTTAGTTATCGGCGCTGGCCCTGCCGGTTTAAGTTTTGCCGCTGTGCTCGCTGACAGCGGTCTGAATATTACCCTAATAGAGAAAAGTTCTCTGGAAACGCTTCAAAATCCGCCTTATGATGGTCGTGAAATCGCCCTTACCCACGTTTCAAAAAATATTATGCAACGGTTAGGCATATGGCAAAGAATTTCAGAAAACGAAATCTATCCCCTACGTGATGCCAAAGTATTGAACGGTAATTCTTCCTACCAACTCCATTTCCCCCCTCCCGATCAAACCCTGAATATTTCAGCAGACTGCTTAGGCTATCTTATTTCCAATCACAACATACGCCAAGCGGCTTATGAAAGCATTCGCGATAAAAAAAATATTACTTTATTGTGCAATAGCACCGTAATACATACACAAACCGACACTCAAGGTGTATCAGCAACCCTCGACAACGGCAAAACGTTAACGGCCCGCCTGTTAATTGCCGCAGACAGCCGCTTTTCCCAAACAAGACGCCAGTTTGGCATTTCCTGCGATATGCATGACTACAGCCGGACAATGTTTGTCTGTCGTATGAAGCACACTATCTCCAACCAACATACGGCTTACGAATGTTTCCATTATGGTCGAACCATCGCCTTGCTCCCACTGGAAGAGCACCTCACGAATACAGTCATCACCGTAGATAGCGACAAAGCAGCCGAAATCGAATCTATGACACCTAAAGCGTTAGCGGCAAGTATACAAAAACAGATCAACCACCGATTAGGCGACATGGAGTTGGCCAGCACCATACACAGTTACCCCTTGGTAGGTATGATTGCCCAACGTTTTTACGGCACCCGTAGTGCTGTTATCGGCGATGCGGCAGTTGGTATGCATCCTGTCACTGCTCACGGTTTCAACCTCGGTTTATCCAGTGCAGAGATTTTAGCCACATTAATTCTGAATGCCCACAAGCATCATTTGGATATTGGTTCGGAACATATCCTGAGCCAATACAATGCTAAACATATGCGCCAAGCCAAACCGTTGTATCATGGTACCAATATGTTGTTGAAATTATTTACCGATGAGACGCCTCCGGCTAAACTGTTGCGCAATGCCGTATTAAGAATCGGCAATAATTTCCCACCGATTAAAAAACTGATTACCAAACAGCTTACAGGGTAGCTAATAAGTGAGATGAGGGTTATTTAATATCTAATAGGCCATCTGAAATACATTTTCAGACGGCCTATTTTGAATATAAACAGAGTATAGATAAGAAAGCCGGCTTCGTACAAAACACAAACCAAGCCGCAACATAAGCCGTCTGATTATATTTAGAAGGACTCTTTCAAAATAAAAAACCTTTGTGTAAACACAAAGGTTTTTTAGCACAGACTACTATCAAAAACCAATTATTTCAATTTGGTTTCTTTATAGATAACATGCTTACGGGCTACCGGATCAAATTTTTTGATCTCTAGCTTGCCGGGCATAGTGCGTTTGTTTTTGGTAGTGGTGTAAAAGTGGCCAGTACCTGCACTAGATTCCAATTTGATTTTATCGCGCATTGCAGTAATCCTCAGTAAGCGTTAAATTAAGCTTCGCCGCGAGCACGCAGATCAGCCAATACGACATCAATGCCTACTTTATCAATGGTGCGCAATGCTGCGTTAGATACACGCAGGCGAACCCAGCGGTTTTCACTCTCTACCCAAAAACGACGTGATTGCAAGTTGGGCAAAAAACGACGTTTGGTTTTGTTGTTGGCGTGTGATACGTTGTTGCCAGACATCGGGCGCTTACCGGTCACTTTGCAAACTCGTGCCATGGTCAGTCTCCAAACTTCTAAAATAGTAAAACGTGATTTATATCACGAAATACCCTCTTCTTTCAAGTAGCTTTTTGAAACAGCTATAATTTCAGAAGCAAACCAAATAGAATATGTTGTGTTTTACCAAACAAGTAATCTTAACAAGATAAAAAATACCTCCTTGCAACAATAAAAAATCACTCGCCACCAAAAGTAACGCTCAATTTACGCAAAGCCTGCCCTAGCGGCCTGATTACCTCATGAATCGTGCTTAATCGGCTTGATGAAAACCATGTGTAATTCTCATAAAAAAATGCCGTCTGAAAATATTCATATCCTATTTTCAGACGGCCTCCAGCAACTTATAACATCAATAACATATTTTACTGAGAAACAGGCTCTTCTTGGGTAGTAAAGCGCTTTAAACCTCCTCCAAGTGCTTTATATAGATCGGCTAAATTTTCCAAACGAGTAAGCTGCGTGCTCAATAAAGCCGTATCCGCACCATAGCTACTACGTTCTGCATCTAGCAAATCTAACGCACTGGCCACGCCGTGTTTATAGCGTAAATTAACCAATCTCAAATAATCGGCATATGCTTTGCTTTGGCTAACATTCGCCGCATACGTTTTATCCAGCTGCTCCCGTGCGACCAAAGCATCAGCAACATCTCTGAAAGCCGACTGTACAACCGCTTCATAATTAACTACTTCTACTTGTTGTTTCAATTTTGCATAGTCCAAATTGGCAACATTACTACCCCAATTGAAAATCGACAGATTAATACTGGGCGCAAATGTCCAAGTACGGTTACCAGCACCGAACAAACCGCTCAACTCAGTAGATCCGGTTCCCACCATACCCGTGAGACTGATGCTCGGAAAAAAGGCGGCGCGGGCCGCTCCGATATTGGCATTGGCTTGTTTCAAAGCAAATTCTGCGGCACGAATATCCGGTCGGTTCAGCAATACTTCCGAAGATAATCCGGCAGGCAGCCGCTCAATTTTAAACTGCTTACTTAAAGGCAACCCATCCGGCAAATCATCAGGTAACGGTTGGTTAATCAACACCGCCAAAGCATTACGCGCTTGTTCCCTGCCTTGCACCGCAGAGGAGTAAGATGCCTTCGCTGCTTCAATTAGTGCTTCCTGCTGCCGTAAATCGACTGCGGATATTACTCCTGCCTTATGCTTCAATTGAGTCAGCTTATAAGTTTGTTCGCGGGTTTTTAAAACATTTTGCGCCAACTTCATGCTTTCTTCGGCATAACGCTCATTAAAATAGGCCTTTGCCACCCCCGCAATCAAAGCTAAATGGGCAGAATCTTTACCGGCCACGGTTGCAAAATAACTTTGCAAAGCAGCCTCTGCATTACTACGTGCCTTGCCGAACAAATCTATCTCATAAGCCGTAATGCCCAAACCTATATTATAGGCAGAGGAAATAGACGAAGCTCCTCCGGCCAGGTCTGCAGCAACACGCGACCGACTGCCGCTACCGCTGGCATTGATACCAGGCAGTAATGAGGCCCTGCTGATCATATATTGAGAACGCACAGCCTCTGCATTGAGTGCCGCTGCTTTCAGATCCGTATTCTGAGCCAAAGCCAACTCAATCAGCCGATGTAAGCGCGGGTCTGCAAAATAATCCTGCCACCCCAAAGAGGCTGCTTGGATTCCGGGCTCGGCAGTATCATATTTAAAAGAAGTGGGTATATTCACCGCAGGTTGCTCATATTTCGGAATCATCGTACATGCCGACAAAATGAGACCTGCCGCCACCGCAGTCAAAACAGGTTTTATAGTTGTCATTTTCATCTTAACTATCCTTGCTTTCATCTTCCGTCGGATAAGTATGCTCAAGTGAGCGACTACCTGTTTGCGCATCATGCAGGTACTTATCGGCCATTTCAGGCGTAATGCCGGCTTCTACCGCATGCTGCCGCGCACGTTCCTGCTCATGTGTACTACCCTTAAAGAGTTTTCGCACGACGACATAAAACAACGGCACTAAGAAAACAGCCAATACTGTACCAATCAACATACCCCACAATACGGTTGTACCAATGGCACGCTGGCTTGCAGAACTGGCACCCGATGCCACGTATAAAGGCACTACACCCAAAATAAATGCGAACGAAGTCATAATAATCGGACGGAAGCGTAAATGAGCCGCAGAGAGTGCCGCCTCAACCGCCGTTTTGCCTTGGGCTTGTAAGTCTTTGGCAAACTCAATAATCAAGATAGCATTTTTGGCACTTAAACCGATAACCGTAATCAAGCCTACTTGGAAATAAATATCATTGAGATATGAAGGCGGCAAGCCAAAAAGACCACCGGTCAGATTGCGACCGGTTACCCCCAGTACCACACCTAAAAACCCCAACGGCACTACTAAAATTACAGCCAACGGAATCGACCAGCTTTCATACAAAGCGGCCAAAGCCAAAAACACAGCCAAAATAGCAAAACCGTATAGGATCATAGTTTGCGACTTACCCTTGGCTTCCTCTCGCGACTGTCCTGCCCATTCAAGGCTGTAGCCGTCCATTTCATTCACCATGCGTTGTACTTCAGCCATTACTTCACCGGATGAATAACCGGCCGCGGCCGCACCGTCAATCTGCATTGCCGGATAACCGTTAAACCGAACACTTTGTTCCATACCCGTTTGCCAAGATGCAGTCGCTATCGACGCAAGCGGTACGGCAATACCCGAGCTGTTAGGTACAGTAATACGTAATAGATCCTCAGGCTGCATGCGGGAGGCAGCATCAGACTGTACGATAACACGTTGCAACCGGCCATTATTCGGGAAGTCATTAATATAAGCCGACCCCAAAGCCGACCCTAGAGCAGTACGGATGCTGGAAAAATCGATTCCTTGCGCAGCTGCTGCCAAACGGTCGATTTCAATTCTCAATTGAGGAGCATCTTCCAAACCTGAAGAACGCACATTGGCCGGATTAAACATCGGATTCTGGCGCATTTTTCCAATTAGCTCGTTACGCTTGGCAAGTAACGCGGCATGACCGTTATTATTACGATCCTGCAAATACATGCTAAACCCAGAACTTGTACCAAGCTCCATAATAGCCGGCGGATTCAATACCAAAGCGAAACCGTCTTTCACGCTTCCCATCAGCGCACCGGTAATCTTGCCGGCAACAGAAGAAGCATCGCTACCCGGAGCCTTGCGCTCACTCCAGTCTTTCAATGTAACGAAACCAAAACCCATATTCTGTCCCGAACCTGCAAAGCTGAAGCCCGAAACACCAATAAAGCTTTCCACTTCCGGCATTGAGGTGATTACCTTATTAGCTATAGCTAAAGTGGCATCCGTACGCTCTTTGGTGGCGCCCGCGGGCAGCTGTACCATCATCATTAAACTGCCTTGGTCTTCCTGAGGTAGGAATGAGCTGGGGATACGCATGAATAAGAATGCCGCAATACCACCCAACGCCAAATAAACCATCATCATACGGAAAGTTTTACGTAAAACTTTAGCAACCCACCCTTCATAACCATGCGTCCATGCCGTAAATTTACGGTTAAACCAACCGAAAAATCCGGTTTTTTCATGGTGTTGTCCTTTGGGGATTGGTTTCAACAAAGAAGCACATAAAGCAGGTGTCAGCGAAAGAGCCAAAAAGGCAGAAAAAGCAATCGCAATTGCCATAGTTACGGCAAACTGTCGGTAAATATTTCCTGTTACCCCACTGAACATCGCCAAGGGGACAAATACCGAAATCAAAACGGCGGTAATACCGATAACCGCGCCGGAAATCTGTCCCATTGCTTTTTTAGTAGCTTCCCGAGGCGACAAACCTTCTTCCGCCATAATCCGCTCAACGTTTTCCACCACTACAATCGCATCATCAACAACAATTCCGATAACCAATACCATGGCAAACATGGTCAATACGTTAATCGACATTCCCAAATACCAAATAGATGCGAAAGCTCCTAATAGAGAAATCGGCACTACGATAGTAGGGATAAGGGTATATCGGATATTTTGTAAAAACAAAAACATCACGATAAACACCAGCACAATTGCCTCAAGAAGGGTGTGCACTACTTTTTCAATAGAGATGCTGACAAATTTAGATGTGTCGTAAGGTGCACTCCAAGTCAAATCTCCGGGGAAAAAGCGCTGCAGCTGCTCCATTTTCGCTCTTACTGCAGCAGCCGTTGCCATGGCATTACCGCTATTTGACAACATTACAGCCATACCGACAGAAGGCTCGCCATTTAAACGTGTAGACGAACTGTAGCTTTGGCTGCCCAACTCGATTTTTGCTACGTCCTGCAAATAAACGTTCGCTCCGCTATTATTGGAGCGCAAAATAATCTTACCGAACTCTTCTGGAGTGGCCAGTTGCCCATCCACCGTTACCGTAGCACTGATTGTTTGCCCTGCAACCGCCGGCAGTGCTCCCAGTGTACCTGCTGAGATTTGTGCGTTTTGAGCGCTGATAGCTGCAGATACATCTGCAAACGATAAGTTGTAATTTTGTAATTTGGCAGGATCAACCCAAATTCGCATCGCGCGCTGCGAGCCAAACAAACGGGCATCACCTACTCCATCGATACGCTGTACCTCCGGTTTGATATTGCGTTCG
The DNA here is from genome assembly GCF_048060015.1 of Neisseria sp. S1. Classification (NCBI taxonomy): domain Bacteria; kingdom Pseudomonadati; phylum Pseudomonadota; class Betaproteobacteria; order Neisseriales; family Neisseriaceae; genus Neisseria; species Neisseria sp. S1. The sequence goes on along the minus strand of NZ_JBLUPI010000007.1, from coordinate 2,897 downwards.
ATATAGTCAGCAATATCTTCTGTCGTCATCGTTTTAGACGACATCATCAAGACCATCAGAAAATTTGAGCGCGATTTGGATACCACTACCCCGTTTTGCTGAACCGTAGCGGGGAGTGCGGCCGTAATTTCAGAAAGTTTGTTTTGAACATCAACTTGCGCGAGGTTTTCGTCAACATTAGGTTTAAAAGTAAGGCTAACCGTACCTGAGCCGCTGGAAGTTGCATTGGTAGACATATAATCCAAGCCTTCTACACCATTCATATTGCGTTCGATTACCGACAGAACGCTGTCTTCCATCACTTGTGCAGAAGCTCCCGGATAAGTGGCCGTCAATGTAATTGTCGGCGCTCCAACCGAGGGATATTGTGATACCGGCAGATTTTGAATGCCAAGTAAGCCGGCAATGATGATAAAAATCGCAATTACCCATGCAAAGATAGGTCGGTCAATAAAAAACTTTGCCATTTCCGTTCCTTACTTTGCTGACGAAGCTGTAGGTTCAGATGCCGGCGCACCTGCAGGCATCTTGTCAGATTGGGTAGCTTGTACTTGATTAGGATTACTCCATTCTTTAGGCGTAACTTTTTTCGCACCACTCATTGCCGCTATCGACAAACCTTCGACAATCACCTTATCTCCGGCCTGTAGTCCGCCCGTAATAATCCAATTGCTACCTTGTTGTTGGCTTACAGTCACCATCTTCGGCGCCATTGTTCCGTCTGCATTTACAACCATTACTGTATCTTGCTGGCCACGCGCAACCGCCTGCTGGGGAACAACAAAAGCATTCGCCATTTTTGCCTGTGGCAGATCTACACGAACATACAGGCCGGGTAGCAATACGTTATCCGGATTAGGCACTTCCGCACGCAATGTTACCTGACCTGTTGTTGCATCAACGGTCGGATCTGCAAACAACAGGCGGCCTTTATGTGCATATCGGGCGCCATCCTCCATCAAAATATCAACCTCTACCGCGCCGTTTACCGACTGCATTGTTCCATCAGCAATACTTTGGCGCATCTTCATTACAGAAGATGCAGATTGGGTTAGATTGACATACAGCGGATTGGTTTGCTGTATTTTTGCCAAAACTGTCGCATCATTGGCTGATACCAATGTACCTTCAGATACATTTGATTGCCCGATGAAACCTGAAATCGGAGCTGTAATACGGGAATAATTCACATTGATTTGTGAAGATTTAATGGCTGCTTGTGCGGATTTAACAGATGCCTCTGCAGCACGTTTCGCCTGCACAGCAGCATCATATTCCTGTTTGCTGATCGCATCTGCATCAACCAAAGGCTTATAACGAGCCAAATCGGCATTAGCCTTTGCTAACGATGCCTGAGCCGAAGCTAATTGGGCGCGGGCACTTTCTAAATTAGCGCTATAAACCGCATTATCTAATTGATATAGCGGCTGGCCTGCTTTTACGTAGCTCCCTTCTTGGAAAAGTCGACGCTTAATGATACCCCCTACTTGCGCCCGCACTTCTGCCGAACGGTGTGCTTCCAACCGCCCCGGCAGATTAGTGCTAATGACTACCTGCTGCGGTTGAACTGTTACCACTCCGACTACTGGAGCCGGCCTCTCGGCAGCTGCCGCACTTTTTTGTTTTTGTGCAGCCGTGTCTGATCCGCCACATGCCTGCAATACCAATGCAGCCGATATTACCAATACCGGCAAGCGCAATTTTTTGGGTATATTGCTCAACATTTTTCTTTTCCTATTTTATAAAATTCCATAAATCAAGCGGCAATCACACTTTCCGCAAACAGCATACGGAATTTTATAGTATTTTCCGCATCTAAACTGTTAAGCCATGCTCTGCTGCCCGTTTCTTACCGTTAGGAAGAAATAAATTTTGCCTACAAGTTCTCTCGTTATTTTAAAAATATTATTTTTAAATTATACATACACCATTGTATGTAATAAAGATACATCATTATAATATCTTTGTTTTTTTTTTACAAATTATAACTATAGACCACTATGCGAAAAACAAAAGCCGAGGCTATGAAAACCCGTGAACACCTGCTACTGGCCGCACTAGATACCTTTTACAGCCGTGGCGTAGCACGAGCCTCTCTCAACGAAATTGCCCAAGCCGCAGGTGTTACCCGCGGTGCCCTATACTGGCATTTTAAAAATAAAGAAGATCTTTTCGATGCCCTATTCCAACATATCTGTAACGATTTCAATACTAAAACAGCCACTGATATAAACAATATATCTGCCGATGCATGGCAAGGGCTGCGGTATACCCTGATAAATCTGTTCGAACAAATGCAGAGCAATGTAATACATCAAAAATTTATCAGCATCTTGTATTTGAAATGCGAGCATACAGAAGAGAACCAAGCTATCGTCAACCTGATGCACCGCTATAACCAGCTTTTTTGGCACGACCAACTATATGCCTCACTGCAACAATGTATTGATCAAGGAAAGCTACCTGCTAACCTGAATATAGAAGCAGCAGCCATTTATCTGAAATCACTCTGCTCCGGCCTGATGCGTATCCTGCTTACAGATACTTCAAAGCTGGATACCACTTTACTGATCCCCGCTATGATTGATACTGCTTTGCAGTCACTCAAACACAGCATGACTTTACGCCACCCTGGTAAACACGATACCGATACGAGCAGTACCTAACTTTTTAAAAAGGCCGTCTGAAAATTTTCAGACGGCCTTTTAAACCAACAATACCTTCCTAAATGGTATCTATCCGGCACAATAAATCCGATATTTATTTTGGAGCTGTATTAGATTGGCAGTTATGTTACCCTTTAAAAATGAAGATAACACACTGTAAACTATCTAAAAAAGTACAAAAAAAGTTGCTTGAATTTTTTGTACTTGAGGTAACCGCCCGTTCTGCTGCCA
>NZ_JBLUPI010000006.1:0-176115 GCF_048060015.1 Neisseria sp. S1 | reverse complement strand
TGATTTGACCATCCCCGGACACAACAAAATCTGCGGCCGGCATATCTACCGGCAGCTCCCTCAAATTTAAAGTCTGCGTTAATTTATACTTGCCGCCTCCTCGCAAAGTACGCTTTATCTTTGTTGCGGCTGCGGCTGCGGCCAATAATGCCGCAGTATCATCGGCAATACCGTCGGCTCGTGCTCCAAAATACTCGGGCTGGATATCATCGGCATAACGCCGCCAGCGCGTGCCATCTGCGCTTACGACCACCGTGCCGCCATTGTCGGCGGTTGCTTTATCTGCTGTGTCTGCTACAAACACGCCACCGCCGATTCCGGGCTTATCTGCGTAGTAGCCGGTTACGACCACCGCGCCGGATTTTCCACGCAAGGCTCGCAGCTCGGCGATACTCTCTACCCGGTAGGCATTTTTAAGCATGGCCGCATCTACATATTCTCGGGTTGCAATTATGATTGACGGGTCTATTTTTAATTGCACGGCGGCAGTATTTGATACTTGGATAACCATTCGTATGGTTTGAGTACGCGCGCTCCCCGATGCTGCTACCGGCTTATATGTTTCGGGTAAATTTCCGATGGCAAATAAATTTCCGGCCTGATCGAAAACGCCCACCTCTCGGATCGTAAAATCTCCCACGTCTTCGGCGATTACCAACTCGGCGATAATCTGATTACTATTATTAACATCAACCTCAAGCCGATTGATGCCGCCGCGGTAAACCTCGCGACGCAGGGCCGTATCCGTTTCCACCGGAGTAATTGGGCGCCCGCCGCCATCACCAACAGCCATTTCGGTAAGATTTACTTGAGTCCCCAAAGCGGCGGCATTAGTGATTTTTCGCGCGCCGATTGTGGTTATAATGGTGTAATATTTTTGAGTCATCAATTTAACCCCGGATATATTGTTAAGATGTCTGCGTCTTGAACGGCGGCCGCAATCCGGCCACTTGATTGAGTTGTGAGGATAGGCTGCAAATACGGATACACAGTTGTAACATCACCCAACACAGTAACAGCCGATAAATTTACCGGCCCAGATACGGCAACCCCTATATTTAAAGCGGATAAATGGCGGGATAGCGGTTTTACCGCCTTGATAATCCGTTCCATTTCTTTGTAATCCGCCTCGGTAAGCTGTCGATCAATGGTAAATAAATCGAGTTTAAAACTTGCCACCGCAGCCGGCGGCGTTTCCTGCCACCACTCGATAACTCTGATTGACACGCCGAAAGGCATTAAGGCATCTTCTATCGCGCCTATCGTGCCTTTATATTTATGTGCCCTCCACGCTTTTTTAATGACGGCTCTCTTCGTGCTTTCAGTCCAATCTTCATTCCAAAAATCAACGCTAAAAGCCCAGGCCAAATAAGGCAACAGCGGAGCAGGACAGGTATCTGGATTCCACAGCCGCCGGATAGCATGGACAACCGGATAATTTTGGCTTCGCGATATTCTCGCCTCTAATCCGCTTCGCGTTTTAGGCAATAAAGTTTTGTAATCACTCATTCTCGCCGCCATATTCAACGCTTACCTCGGTGCAATTTGCCGCCTGCATATCCGACACTGCGATATATCCGGACGGTTCGGACAGCTCGACATGCTGCACACCCTCGACTTTAAGGGCTGCGTAAATCATAGATGGCGAAACATCACGTCCTATCATGCTGTTTTCGGCGATCGCTACCGCCAAACGGGCGCGCGCCTCAGCCAACACCGGCTCATAATCAGGGGTTGGATAAACGTAAATTTTCGCTTTTACGGCAAAATTAATAATCTCGGCAGACTTAACCGTTACCCTATCGGCAAGCGGCCGCTTGTATTTATCGTTCACGGCTGCCCGCACAGCCGACAACACATCCTCGGTTGCCGTGCCGTCTCCTTGGTTTGATAAAACTGCAATATCGACAACCGCACCCGACGGACTCACTGCGCTCACATCTTTAACGTGAGCATGGGCATTTATAGCGATCGTTTCATAAGCTGCTTTCGGCCCTGCCGTACTTAATGCCTCAAAGGCTTTTTGTATTCTTACGCGCAAAGCGGAATCAGTTTCCAGTATTTCTTCTACCGGCGGATTGACAGCATTATCCGCCGCCTGAATAACAAATCGCTTAATATCATAGTTAGCGGCAATTTGATCCAAATCGCGACCGGCAGCATAAGCCAACATCAGACTTTGAGCCGCCTCGTTTAACTCGGCGCGCCATATCATCTCGTTATAAGCACACTCCTCAAGCAATTTGACGACCGGCTCGCTCTCAAGCTCAAGTGTGCCCGCCCAATATTGGCGGTCGGCATCATTATCGTATTGCTCGACGAACTGCTGCTTTCTACGCGCTAGAATTTGTTCATAATCAATTTGCTCGACAACATCAGGCGGCGGGATTTTGCTTAAATCGGTAATCTTCGGCATTAGATGACAAACTCCTCGGATTTCCCATTTACGCGGGTTCTTATTAATACTTGCAGGCCATCAGCCGCCGGATTAACGTTAATTTCCGCCCCTTGCAAATCTACGCGCGGCTCCCACTCGGCAATAGCTATCACTGCCGCTGCGGCAATCCGCAGGCGGGTAGCCTCATTTAATGGCTGGTCAATTAATTCCGGCAGAAGACTGCCGTAATCCTCACGCTGCACACGGGTACCGATACTGGTATACAAAATATCGCCAATGCTTTGGCGGATGTGATCCAACAAATCCATGCGACGCCCGGTATCTCTGCTCATCATTATTGAGGCCCTCCCGTATTGTCTCCGCCAGCCTGTACTCCGTTATGGGTATGGCTTGATAAGTTAACGCCGTTACTTGCAACGGAACCTTTATTTATAAAATCGCCCTCATGCGTGATCGGGCCCGTTATAATCGTCCCCGCACCGCCTGTGCCTGACATCCCTCCTTGATATGACAACAGACCACCTACAACAACGGCATTTGTAAATTCGACGACCGGGCAATTAAATTTAATGCTTTCTCCGCTGGTAATTTCTGCGGTTTTAATTCCGCTAATTTCCATTTTTCCGGATTGATGGTTGTATTTAACGCACGCTCCGTCCGGATATTTTGTTACTGTCTCGCTTTCCTCGACGGATGGGGCTGGATATTGCGCGGATGGCAATCCGCAAAGCACCAAACCGGCAGCAGTTTCGCCGCTTGGTGATAAAACAAGGCAACTTTCGCCCACCGATGGCGGCCGATGGCATGACACACCGCCGGCAGCTGACACAAAATATGGCAAATCATCTGTAATCAGCTTGCCGATTTGCACGCGCACGCTACCAGCAGCAGGGTTGACGCTATGGACAACGCCGCGCTTTATCAGGTTTTCGATTATTCGTGTTATTTCGGCTAGATTCATGCCGCCTATTTTTTCAGGCAAACGCGCGGGCGGCGACAACAAGAATATTTAAGGGGATTTTTTACAATTGATTTTTATAAAAAAAGCCGTCTGAAAAATCAGACAGCTTTTTTTATATTTTAAAACGTTTCTTCATCCAGCATTACAGTATCGGCGGTGCATTTATTACAGGCATCTGTAAGCTGTTTTAAAAACTCCGCTTCATTTTCCGATCGGCTGTCGAAAAAAATGAAATCTGAAAACCAAATGCCAATGCCTGAATCGTAGGCAAGTTTACCGTTTTCGGTTTTCCCGATTTGGCCTTTAATTACCGCAGTCGGCAAATCTCCTGAAAAACCATCATCAAATGATCGGCGTGCCAAAAAGCGCGGGTATCTGGTATGTACCACAAACTCGTCATTTTCGCCGCGTGCTTCGCCGTGAATTATGGGTGGGTAGCGATTGAAAATATTATTTTTTGACAACTTATCCTCCTTAAAAGCCGCCTATAGCGGCTTTATGGTTAGATTTTAAAAGTATCTTCTATCCAATAGGCATTTGAAAATTTCCCAAGAATTTCTTCCCCATGTTCAGGGGATGCGTATCCTGTTACATCAAAACCTTTGGGTGCATCTTTTAATGTTTCAATAAGTGCGCGGGCGCATTTGACACTGGCTTCTGATTCGCTGTTATAAAGTAACGAAAAACGTTTAGATGTGATACTCCCAACCGTGCGTCCGATGCTATCGTCAACGAAAAGAAAGCTATCCACTTTCTTTGCCCATTTAACCATTTCGCTCCGGTTTAAAGATTCATCACTGCGGCTGATATTAAAATAGATGCGAATAAACATTTTGAAATCCTTTCGGTTATTTATCCAAGATTCCGTCTTGGTGTCGGTGGTCGCTGTTTTGCGTCCATGTGTTTATAATACCAATCTGCCTAAATTTAGGCAAGCATTAAATCTGTTAAATTATGTAATAATGCCATCAATAACCGAATCTATTTTAACCTGCTTTTCTTTTAGCAAGGTTAAAATGTCTACAACAATCCCGGGCGGAATTTTTCTTGTTCCTGCTACCATTTCCCTGATTCTGCGGCTGTTTATGTTTAGCGCATCGGCTAAGTCTGTTTGCCATCTTTCTCCATATAAAACTTTTCCGATTGCTATTAGATTTTCGGCTGTGAACTCTTTGTCGGCAGCATAAAGGTAATCGTAATAGCCTTTCCAGAATGGGCCTTGATTATGGAGCTTTACTCCGCGCAAGGCTTCTGATTCTGCCGGTATTTTATCTATAATTCTGGCGATCTCTTCTTGATCTGCCATCTTCACAAGCCCCGGCTTTTTAGCCATCATGCCTATCCCTGTTACTGGGTGAGTAAGTAACTGTGCTTGAACATCTGCCGGAATTTCCCGGCCATAAACGCGTGCTGCCAACAGACCTACCGCATTCATGATTTTGTTGATATCTTCCATTTTTTTATCCTTTTAAATAGGCGGCAATAAACCGCCTGCAGGTTAGCTAATAACCAATTGCTCGGCTGCTTGCCAGCTAATGTTATTAATAATAGCCTGTTTCTTTTTCTCGATTTGCTCGGTGCGTCGGATAATAATGTTTAGCAGCCGACGATATGTTTCCCGCTCTTCTTGGGATAGTGGATCGAAGTCTATAGAATCTAAAAATCCGGCTTCAGGGTTTTCCGCTTGATATTTAGCATTCCCGGCTGTTTCTTTGACTTCAAGCGGCCTTGCTTTTTCCTCGGCCCACTTAATAATCCAGTCGTTTGCCAGTTGGTTGTTGAGTTCTTCGATTTGGTTCAGTTTATCCATTTTGAGGGCTCCTTTAGTTTATAGCCTGCGTGGTCGGCACCATTGCCTTACCGTTGATATAATCATAGCAAATTGCCTAAATTTAGGCAATAGTTATTTTATTATTTTTTTGTAAAGATTAAGGCCGTCTGAATTTCAGACGGCCTTATTTTATCCTGCAACTGTACGCTTCTAAATTATCTACAATCCAACTTGATAAAAAATCAATAGCCTTACTGTTTTTTACAACTGCTGCAAATGCTTAATGATTGTATCCTCAATGTATCTCAAATCTTCAGGCGCGAATCCTATCATCTCGCGTGATGGCAAGTTTTTTGACGGATTGCCGTAATGATGTTCGGCGGCGATTTCCGCCATCAAACCACCCATAAACCCGATTGCAGCTTCGGCGGCAGTTGTTTTACTTTTTAGCCAACGACGCCCAGGCAATCTTTTAAACATCAACCCACTTTTTCTCGGCTGGTGGATATAAATATATTTTTTTAAAAATCCGCCGGCTTTATAACCCGGGTTGCCCTCGGTTATCTCTTCACCGACAAACCTATCTCCTTTATCTATCAAGTATTTCATTTGGAGATTATGGCTTTTAAAGTATCCGAACTTCTGCCCCGGCTTCAGACTTTCTCCGGCTCTCAAACGGCGTGCTTTCCAGGCCTCACCTTGCCTCGCCGGATAAGCCATACCGCCCGGCGTTACGTTTGCCTTAATTCGTGCGGCTGTGCGGCTTCTCATTTCGTTCCCGATTTGTCTTGCCAGCTCCCGGGTTTGCTGCGGGCTTAATTTTGATATCAAGCCGTCCAAATTTGTTAAATATGTATCTAAGCTATTCATTGCGCTCCCGCTACCTCATCCGGCAATCCCGACCAGGTTAAATCATTTTTAAGCTGTGGCTCCCTGCGGTGTGTAATGTTGATTTTTCCGTCATCATCAATCAAAGCCAACACTGACTCAGTAAGCCTTAAAACAATGGCTATATCTGCCGTTTTGTCGTCCAAGATATCAGCCTCAAAAACATAACTATCCGCCGGCACACTACCCGGCCCGAGGATATCGGGCTGATTGACCTGCAGCCAAGCGATAACGGCAACATTTAACTTATCCAATCCATCCGCGTAATCGGTGATATTAATATTTAATCGATAGCTGATTTTATGACCTAAAGTATGTTTGTTCGCAATTGTTTTACCATCCACAACATACATCGCCAGCTTATCCGGATTATTTCTTAATTCCGGCAAGGCGGCAGCCAGGGCGTCCCTAAGCGAAGCGGGTTTTTCCATACTTATCTATTTCCTCTTGGCACTCCACACAGCAACGGCAACCCGGCACCGCAAGACGGCGCGCCTCGGGTATTAGCTCACCACATTCTTCGCATTCATAAGCTGACACTGCCGCTGCGCCAACGGTTTTTTCTGCCTGTCTGCGGATTGCGGCTTCGCGGTGTAACTGCTCGACTTCTGCGGCGCGATCGTAGATATCAGTCATTATTTTTCGCCTCTTGATTATTAATACACGTTTGTAATGTATCGCGGGCGACTTTACAGATATCCAATGCCACGCGCGTATCGATTAACGCGGCAGCCAAATCCGCATTGGTGCGGACTTCTGATACCGGTTGTCGGCATTCTGGTACCGGCGGGCATTTTAACGGCTGATATTCCGGCTGCTGCCTTAAAGCGCAAGCAGACAACAGAATTGCGGTAATCGCCATCAACAACGGTTTATATTTTGTCATCATGGTTTAACCGCCTTTTTAATTTCTTCGGGCAGCTCCTGATTTGCCCATTGCTGATTACTCTTTATGGCACCCGCCAAATCTTCTCTGTCTGCCGCTGCTTTAGCATTTACGGCGGCTATTCCTTCGGCAAGCTGTTCGGTTGCAGCCCGGTATCCGGCAAATCGTGATGCCTCGGCCGCATATGCCGCACGGGCAGCTTGTGCAACAAGCTCTTGCTCTGATAGCTTATTTTTCAGGCCGCCGATTGTTTTTGACATGGCGTAGATTGTGCCAAGCATGGCGATAAAAATTACTATCGCGACAATTCCGGCCGCAGCTTTTAGTTTTTCTTTAATCATTTTTTCTTTCTTTGGCTTTTCGGCCGTCTGATTTTCAGACGGCCTGATTTTCTTTTTTCTTCTGTTACGCGGCCCGCACCTGGCCGCCGAAATAGACATAGGCATTTGCCAGCTTGGTATCGTAGGCATTTGCCCGATAATCCGGGCCATTGTAGCGGCGGGCGAAATCCGCCCAATCGCGATTTTTTAATGCTTGATGCAGGTTTTTATCGGCTTTAATAAACTCGGCAAATGCTATTAAGTGGGCGTTTTCACTTGTTTTCATCGTATCGACAAACTCGCCAACGGTTTTAAATCCGGCGGCTCGGTGATTAAATCCCATAATTTGATAAGCCCCCCAACTACAAGACATCATCGCGATTTCGCCGTCAATGTAAAACGCGCGCGAAAAACGCGGATATTCAGCGGCACCACCTTTATATCCGCCGCGCGCCTTGTTACAAACGTGCGGGCTGGTAGCTGCTATTTTGTCGGCATAGGCTACGCCGTGTTTTTCTTTCAACAATTTGTAAAAAATATGCCGCTCAAAAAGTATTTTCACACGCCCGTCATTTAAAAAACCGCGACCTCGTGCTTCTACCTGGTTAACTGCCATGATTGCGGCGACATCTACATCCAGCATCGCAGCGGCGGACTCTATCGCCGTTTGGTCTAACATATTCTCTTGGCGCTGGCCTCGTAGCGCCGCCATTGTTTGCATTCCGGCCCTACCATCTACCACTAACGGCGGCAATTGCGACGCCTGAAACGCACGGACAGCCTGTTCTGTTTTTCGGCCAAACCATCCGTCTACCTCTACCTTGTGTCCGGCGGCATTAAGCAATCCTTGCAAGGCGGCTACTTCGCTGCCAACGCTACCAACTTTCAAAATTGTTGACATTTGTAATCCCTTTTACGGTTTTAAATTTTCATTTTTGCGGCATGGCCGCCTTGCCCGATTTGACCTCTTCCGCATCATCCGGCGGGCTTTTTAGGTGAGTTGCTAACTTATTGATATTGCCGCGCGCGATTAAAATCGCGCCAACATTGGCTGCAAATATAAATATTAACAACCAAATAACGAGCGACTCACGCCGCATCATAGCGGCCCCAACTAATGCCGCGATCAAAACGAACATCAACCATGCGACCAATGCGGCAACCCAACGATGTCGCTTGCCGCGCCCGTCGAACAACAAAATACTGATCCCGGCAGCAATGCCTAGTGTGCTGATTATGGTGTATTGCAAAATATCCATTTTTAAAGCTCCGGCAGTTTCGGTGCACGCAGGCTGTCTATCAGCCAAAACACTTTTTCAACGGTGATAACAATAAATGCGGCAGCTAGGGCAGACGCCATAAATTCGTTGACTTGCAATGCGCCCGCATCGGCTGGCAAGATGCGGAAAAGCCAGCGCAACACCCAATCTAAAAATTGCACCATGCTCTCACCGGCGAAAATGCCAGTAAAAAACGACACTGCAAACAACCACGCTTTATGAATCGGTTTGTAATTGTTCGGGCGTAGCACAAATAGGCTTGCGCCAACGAGCGCTCCAAAGGCAACTGACGCCGGCAGGCTGTAACCGCCCATGATAATCACCGCAGCATTTACGGCGGTTGTTTGATTGTTTTGCATTTTTAATCCCACAAATTGACGGTTGCGATTTTTTCAGCGGCCAGCTCCGGCACAGCCGGCATGGTAATCACGGTGCCAACCGGCAAAACAGCAGGCAATCTGCATAATCCCGGATTAGCCGCAAGTATTTGCTCAACCATCCCCGCCGATCGACCATAAAAACGATAAGCAATCGCGCTGATCGTGTCGCCTTGCCGACTGATTACGGTGTTTGCAGCCATTTCAAATCAACTCGCTATCTACACGGCGCCGGCCTTTTATATCGGCGATAGCGGCATGGGCTTCGCGGCGGTAATCATCGGCCGCCTCTTGTTTTGCTTCTGCCCGTTCGGCGGTTTTGCCGGTTGCGTCGTAATCAGCATATGTTTCCAGCAGTTCGGACTTGGTGTAGCTATAAACTGCGCGCAGATAATGATGCTCGACCACAGCAATCCCGTTTATTTGACCTCCGCCAATCCCTGACAGGCTGCTTATTCCCGCCGCCTCTTTTTCGGCGGCAAACTCGGCGAGTTGTGCGTTCACATAGGCGACTGCGGCGGTTGCCGCATAATACAGACGAGATGCGGTAACGGTATCCGTGATGCGCGCTTCTTGCCGCATTTTCGACAAATCAACAATCGGCCAAAAGCTACCGCTATAAATCATGTTTTTGGCCGTACCGGCGGACTTTCTTCCGGTATTCTCTGCAAAAACAACATGTTTCATTTCAATCAACCTTGTAGATAGCGCGGCTCTGTTGCTTGATATTTTTTAGGTTAATTCCTAAAAATTCCGAGCCGCAGGCCGCGCTATGGGGGGGGGGAGGTAGTTAAGCAGCAGACTCAAGCTCTTTAATCAATTGCTTGACGCCCACCTTGTCGTAATATGACAAAGCTACTTTATATAATTCGAGTGCACGGGTTTTTTCTCCTGCTTCTTGCAGCACACTTCCCGCCGCTTTCAAAAACTTCGCGCGCACCTGATCGGGCATATCTACTTTGTGGGTACCGCTTTCCGTTTTTGCTGTTGATAGCTTAATTAGACTATCTAAGTTTTCGACGTGGATCTCGCCGCCCAATTGGATTTGTTCGGCGATTTGCTCTACCAATAAAGTTGGCAAGCTACGCTGGTATTGGTCGCCGGCCTGAAAACCTTTTTCAATTGCAAATTCAACCAGCGGCGTCGCTTCATCAAGCGCGCCTGTATCAATCATCCAAACAAGGCAGGTTGTAAACACTTCGTCGTCGAGCGCCGGCTGCTCGGCTTTTAAAACACCTTGCATCCATTCTGCGTATTGCGGCAACAATTGCGCTTTTGCCAACGCTTTGTCTTTAATCGACTCAATCAGCCGCACGGCGGCCTTGTCTTTTTCTAAATTTACGCGGAGCTTTTGATACATCGGCAGACTTTCCAAATCCGCATCAGCGGCCGCCTGATTCTGTAATCGCGCCGATTCGCGCAAAAAATGTTGTTTAGCAGGTGTCATCTACATTACCTTTCCATTTTTCAGACGGCCTAAATAAAGGCCGTCTGAAATCCGATTACGCCGGCGTGTATTCGATATTTTCAATCAACGCGGCAGCGCCTAACTCTTCGATCACAAAATCGATGTTTTCGCTTTCGTAGTTTGCAACGCGGTCAAATTCCGGCTCGTCTTTAACCGATCGGCGATGTCCGGTGGCGTGAAAATAAATAGACAGGTTAGCCAGCGGGGTGATAAACAATGTATTAGCCGGGAAATATGGCACCGCAATTGCATCAATGCCGCCGATTCGGCGTTTCGACGCCAACACATCGGCTGCGTTGAGTTCGGTTGCTTTGTCTTCTGCCCCGTTAACAACGGCAAAGTATTTATCATCCAGCATTGAGCGATTGCATATCACAACCAAATCTTGGCGACTGTTAAACTCTTCGGCCAGCAGATTAGATACAGCATCCATGACTACCGCATCTAAATTTTTATATGTTTCCGCGCCCGGTCCATATTTAACTGCTTGTTTGGTTGTGCCAATCTGCCCAGACTGCCAACCCATTGTGCGAGCCTGGTTAGTTTCGCGCATTTGCTGCAACCAACCTTTACCGCAATCCTGCAACAGCGGGTTAGATTCAGGATTGCTGGTTACAGCCCATTCTTTTCCGTTAAAGCCAATCGAGATCAGGCTTTCCGCTTTTGATTTAACAATGCCTTGCTGCACCAACTGCAGATAGTTCGGTTCTGCCGCCCACTCGTCCAATTGCTCGTAAGTAAACGCGGTATCAAAATTTACTTTACGCAATCGATACTCGCGCTTATCTGCCGTACCTTGAGTTTTAGGTTGACGGCGCCCATCTGCATCGGTATAGCCTGTCGCGGATTTACCTTTGCGGCTAGCGGTCAAACCGGTAGTGATACCAATAATTTCGCCGGCGTTGTTTTGTTTTGTAACGATATTTACCAAACTCAAAAATGCACTTGATTTACGCATCGCCGCACGCATTACGCGCGATTTTTGAGGCTCTACGGCAAATGTTTTTGCAGGATTATCAACACCGTTTGCCTTTGCGGTTGCGGCAATAAATTTTTTAGCTGCTGGCATTTTTTAACCTTTTTCAAATATTTTCAGATCGATTGCTTACCAATTAATGCTCTCATTACCGCTGCCACTATGCGGCTTACGCTCACCGGACACCGGTGCGCTTTCCACTTCTGCTTTAAATTTTTCAAACTTATCTTGTAAGTCTTTAAATTTTTCAACCATTTCGGCTCCAAATTTGGCGGCCGCTTCCAATTCAGCCTTAACCTCTTCAAGATCGGACTTCTCGGCATATTCTTTTTTATCACCGACATCAGGATTTGCCACTTGGCTCGGCGCATCCTTATTTTCAGCGTCTGTATCTTTAGTTTCAGTTTCACTCGTTGCATTTAGGCTTGCGAACAATGCGGCAAACAAGCCTTGTTTTTTGGTTTTTTCTGACATTTCTGTGTACTCACTTAATTTGACTGATTTTTCCGCTTCTGAAACCGCGCTGACCGAAAAGTGGCGCGATGTGTTTAGACTCGCTGGCGTATCGGTAACAGCTAAACCCACAAGATATGCTTTACCGGTATCGGCAAACTGCTCGACGTATTCGATACTTGAATAGATTTTTTGGTCGCTATCCCACATTTTTTGCAACGCTGGATTAACCGCCAATTTTGCATATAGGGCCACTTTGTCGCCCTGTTTTTCCGCTTTCAGGGCAACTACGTCGCCTAAGCCTGCAAATTCAGGGTTTGGCAGCAAAAAATGTAGATGCTCTAAATTGATACGAGCGCCGAGTGTTTCGGGGTTGTACGACTCCGCCATCTCGCGGATGTGTTCGGCGGGAATGGTGCGGCCGTCGGCTGTTTTGCCGGACAGCGCAACCAAACGCCACTCGGTTATTTTTTTATCTGATTTGCCTTTGGACATAGCCAAGCCTTTAAATTGGTTACGCTTGGCAGTTTGGCAGCGGCTTTTAGGTTTTGCTATTGATTGGACGATTAAGGGGATTTTTTACAATTTTGAGCGGATGCGGCGGCGGTGGTTTGGGCTGATAGTGTCGCTATCGTTGATTTTTTAAATCCTTATGTCAAAGCTAAAATTTACCAAACCAACCACGCCGGAAAATAATGCCAACCTTGACCCGCGTTTGCTTGCTCGCGCGCTGTATTGGCAAGGCTGGCGGATTTCGGCAATCGGCAATCATTTGGGGATCAAACCGGCGACGGTCCACTCATGGAAACAGCGCGACAACTGGGATGGCGGCAACCCGGCGCAACGGGTAGCTGCGAGCGCCGAAGCTCGTTTAATCCAATTAATTAACTTACCTACGAAATCCGACGGCCATTACAAAGAGATAAAACAGCTTTCCGCCTTGGTGGCGGATTTTTCAGGCGGCAGCCGAACGGCAACAAGTGCGCCCGCTGCCAATGTCGGCACAGCGATGCCCGATCCGCCGACTATTGACAATCCACCCCAAGAAAAGCAAGAAAAACGGGCAAAACAAGAAAAAAAACCTCAAAACTGGTTTGAGCCTGAACAGCTCAAACGAGTCCAAGAGATTTTCTACGAACAACAGTTTGCTTATCAAAGATACTGGGGCGAAATTGGTAAAAAGGTTAGATTCCGCAATATTTTAAAAAGTCGCCAAATCGGCGCCACTTTTTATTTCGCACGCGAAGCGTTCATTGATGCGCTGATTTCCGGCCGTAATCAGATTTTTTTATCGGCCAGCCGCGCACAGGCTTTCCAGTTCAAAATTTATATCTCGGACCTCGCAGCAATGGTTGATGTTGAGTTAAAGGGCGACGTTATCACGCTACCCAACAGCGGCGCGAAGCTCTATTTTCTTGGCACCAACTCACGGACAGCCCAGGGCCGCACTGGCAATTTATATCTTGACGAGTATTTTTGGGCGCCTGATTTTAACCGATTAAGCACTTTAGCCAAACCAATGGCTGCCCAAAAGCGATTTAGGATTACCTATTTTAGTACGCCATCGAGCGAGGCGCACGAAGCGTATCCTATTTGGTCGGGCGCTAAGTTTAACGACGGGCGACCAGCATCCGAGCATATCAGCTTGGATATTTCGCACACCGCACTATCCGGCGGCCGGCTTGACCCTGACGGGCAATGGCGGCAAATCGTAACCCTTGATGATGCCGAGGCCGGCGGTTGTACCTTATTTGATAAATCGCAACTTCAGCGCGAGTATTCGCCGCTTGAGTTTAGCCAGCTTTTTAATTGCGAGTTTATGGCCGATGGCGACGCAGTATTTGAGTTTTCACAGCTCAAGCAAGCCGGCGTTGATAGTTGGGATTTATGGGCGGATTTTTATAAACCGTTTGCTCCACGGCCCGCCGGTAATTTACCAGTATGGATCGGCTACGACCCTGCCGATAGTGGCGACAAAGCGGGCTTGGTTGCGGCCATCGCACCAAGAAAAACCGGTGATAAATTTAGGGTGATCGAACACAAGCTATTATCCGGTAATGATTTTGCCGCTCAGGCAAAAATCATTAAAGAGATGCTGTCTGTTTACAACGTTCAGGAAATCGTTATCGATACTACTGGCATCGGCGAGGCAGTCTACCAACTTGTTAAAAATTTCTTTCCGCGCGCAATAGGTATTAAATATACAGCAGAAATTAAAGCCATGATGGTTAATAAAGCGCTTGATTTATTCCGCCGCCGCCGGATTGAATGGGATGCCATGCGTAGCAAAGATATGGTTGTTTCATTTACCGGTATCCGGCGGCAGATGACTGCTAGTGGCCGGGCGGTTACTTACGTTGCCGACCGAAGCGCAGCGGCCAGCCATTGCGATTTAGCGTGGGCAGCGATGATGATTTTTTACATTGAGCCGCTAGACGGTGGTACCGGCGGCAAGATTGATATGGATTGGGACTAAAATGGATGATAAAAAAGTTAACACTATCAGCACTGACGCAGATTTTTTCAGCGCGGCCGAACTTGTCGGACACTCGGCCTTAATGGATGCGATTCAATGTCATGACAACGGTAAATATTTTGAGCCGCCCGTTAATCAGCATGATTTGGTGCGGCTGCTTGGTGTTGGCGTACATCATCAGTCGGCATTGTCGGCAAAGCTAAATATTCTAACTTCAACTTTTAAACCGACCGCTTTTTTATCGAGATCGGAATTCAAAAAGTTTGCTTTTAACTACTTAGTTTTGGGCAACGGCTATCTTGAGGCACAAGTTAATCGGCTTGGCAAAGTGCTGGCCGTTAAAAACAGGCTTGCTCTTTATATGCGGCGCGCATCCAATCTGCGCGATTATGTTTATATCCGCGATAACGGTCATCTTGACGAGATAAGCGGGGTTAATATTGCCCATCTAATGCAGCCTGATTTAAGGCAAGAGGTTTATGGTCTGCCCCATTATTTATCCGCTTTAAATTCGATCGAGTTAAATAACGGAGCCACGATGTTTCGCCGCCGCTACTACGAAAACGGCAGCCATGCCGGCTTTATTTTCTATACCACAGAAGCCCAAATGAATGAATCCGATTGGGAAAACCTCAAACAACAGATGCGATCTGCCAAGGGAGCAGGCAACTTTAAAAATCTATACCTACGTTCACCCAACGGAAACCCTGACGGAATAAAACTTATTCCAATCGCAGACGTCGCCGCGAAAGACGAGTTTTTGAATATAAAATCAATCAGCGCAGATGACATGCTGGCTATTCATAGGGTCCCGCCCAAACTAATGGGGATTGTTCCTAAAAATGCCGGCAGCCTTGGCGACGGTATAACTGACGCCCGCGTGTTTGCGGCCAACGAAATCGCGCCGATACAGCGCGACATGGAATCTGTTAATGACATGTTCGGCTTGCAGGTCATATCGTTTGATGATTACACAATTGAGCGCGGAGATTCTGCCTGATACGTTTGTTCCTCGATGCTTTGAAAAATTACCGCCTGAAATTAGGCGGTAATTTTTTTATATCCCGCTTACCCCCCCAGTCGGCGCACTCCCCCTCCCGCCGGCGCATCCCGAAAAACAGGGCTTTTTTTATGCACTCACACTGACCCGCCTAGCCCTTATATTCCGCGTATCTTCCGGCCATTTCTCGTCGTAATTTTTTATGCACTTTCATGCAAAATAATGCGTCTTCATGCAGCATTACGCAGGCATAAAATAGCGCGTTTTTCTGTTCTACAACCTATTATTTTTTTCTTTAAAAACAAGCATATTTTTATTGACTTTTTCGCATATATGTAGATTTAAAATCATGTTATGTGCATGATTTTTATCAATATCGCTGCGGACTCATAATCCCTTGGTCGTGGGTTCGAACCCCACCGGACCCACCAAACAAAAACCGCATGAAACTTAGCTTTCAGGCGGTTTGTTTTTTATTTTAGTTTTATTTTTGTTCTAAAACTTTAACTGCGGCCTATAATTTCAAATTCTTTAAAATACTTATCTAAAACTCTTTCCTTCAACTCCCCACTCATATCTTAAACATTCCGGCTATTTTATTTATCACGATATATCCCTCTCTTTTAAAGCGGTCGTCTGAAAACATTCAAGCATCAAACAACAAGCGCCATTAAATAACAAATTTACATAAAAAGCTTACATTTATTTAATCAGTTTGTTACAATTTCAAACTTTTATGCCAATAGAAATAACCAAAATAAATATAAAGCCCCTCAGTTGCTTTAAAAAATTCAGGAAAAGCAAAAGCATATAGAATAAAGCAAAACTATTCTATCAAACTACTATGCTCCTCTGACAATTGAGTCTGCTTTATAAAATAACCATACTAATAACAACTTTGAATTTACCCTTTTAATTTAATTATGATGAAATCTGTTTCGTGGTCCTCAAAAATCGGCTTTATATTATCTGCGGCCGGCTCAGCAATCGGCCTAGGTGCCATTTGGAAATTCCCTTATACCGCAGGCACTAACGGTGGTGCGGTATTCTTATTATTATTCTTAATTTTTACCATCTTAATTGGTTTGCCCGTACTATTGGCCGAATTCTATATTGGACGAAAAAGTGGAAAAAATGCAATTGATGCATTCAAAATGCTTGCTCCAAACAGTATGTGGCCTTGGGTAGGAAGAATAGGAGTAACCGCTTGCTTTATCCTACTCTCTTTTTATAGCGTAGTGGGCGGTTGGGTATTAGCCTATTCTATTCATGCCTTAAGCGGCAATATTGGTGCCAATACCGATTTTGGTCAATTATTCGAACACACTATTACCCACCCAATCGCAGCTCCTGCTTATCAGGCTTTATTTATGCTCATTACCGTATGGGTGGTGCAAAACGGTATTTCAAACGGTATTGAAAAAGCCAACCGCTATCTGATACCGGCTTTATTTCTTTTGTTTCTCTTGCTGGCAGTACGCTCACTCACCCTACCCGGAGCAATGGAAGGGGTATATTTCCTATTTACCCCGGATTGGCAATACCTTAATCCGCAAACGATGCTGATTGCTCTGGGGCAAGCCTTCTTTGCATTAAGTATAGGCGTATCGGCCATGATTACCTATGCCGCTTATTTGAATGATAAACAAGATACCTTCCGTTCTGCACATAGCATTATGTGGTTGAACCTTTTGGTATCTGTTCTTGCCGGTTTGGTTATTTTTCCTGCCGTATTCGCTTTCGGCTTTAAACCTGATCAAGGTCCCGGTTTGATTTTTATTGTTTTACCTGCCGTATTTCAAAAAATTCCATTCGGAAATATAGCATTTGCCATTTTTATCCTCTTGGTGCTTTTTGCTACCCTCACATCTGCTTTTGCCATGCTAGAAACCGTTATTGCCGCTATCACCCGTAATGATGAAAGCAAAAGACGCAATACCACCCGCTGGATAGGGGCGGCAATTTACCTCATTGGGATCCCCTCGGCATTGTCGTTCGGCCTGATGAAAGATTGGCAACTTTTCGGTAAAACCATTTTTGATTTATGGGACTACCTGATTACAGCCTTGATTATGCCTTTGGGTGCGCTGCTTATTGCGGTTTTTGTCGGCTGGTTCCAACCCAAATCCGGTGTACTGGCACACATGAAACGCGGCACAACAACCCCCTCTTGGTTAGCTGATCTCTGGCTGGCAATCGTCCGTTTTTTGGCTCCGTTGGCTATTTTATTGGTCTTTGTACATACACTTGGTTGGTTGTAATCTACCAAAAATGAAAAAACAGCAAATCAATTACAAAAGCTTCATGCAAAATGCAAAAAAATTATCATTCATTTCAATAAAATATGAAATATAAAAAAATGCGTTTACAATTGATAGCTATTTGCAATTTTTAGTTATTATTTGTTTAAAAATAATTATTAGAGTAATTGAAATTGTATTGATAATATACCGCTAATCTAAAAAAAATACCGCTAATCAGAATTACTTTAGCAGAATACAATCTTCAAGAGGGACAATCTCATCATGACTATAGTTGCCATTGACATCCAACCACAATGTCGGTTTGCTTGCCAAGCAGCAAACGATATGCCAGCTATTTCACACCCGGAACAAATCGTACCCGAGCTCAACCGCCAAGCGAAATTGGCAGATAAGCGCATTTTGGTAGAAAACCGCTCAAAGTTTCCGGGCACAACTTTATGCGATACCTTGTTAGAGAACCATCGCCGCTCCCATCCCTGCCATAACAGCAAAAGCAGTTTCTTTCAGCGCATTTACGAATGCCGCGGTCAAAATTTGTTTCCTGGAATTCCGTGCTCTGCGGATTACGATCAAGTTATTGAAACTCACACTTCGACTACCCGTAGTGCCTGTTTTTATGATGCATTAAAACATCACAATACCGATCTTTTCCTATACCTTATCCGTAGTCGTGCACACACGGTCATCATTGGCGGCCTAGCTACTGAATTCGCCGTACGCAATACCGCATTGGATTTGGCAAAATCAGATCGCTGGCAAGTAATCGTTAACTTATCGGCCTGCAGAGGCTATGCTCCCGATGCAGTTATAGAAACCATTGCCACTTTACGCCGCCATGGTGTAAAAGTAGTTACAGATACCAATGAGCTGACGCGGCTTTTAGAAAAAAACCAAACTATGCAACAATGTGCTAAAGCTTCTTAAGTTTCCTTCGCAACTAACCTTACCGTTTAGTGTGTGACAAGCCGTTTGTTTCAAACGGCTTTTTTTTATCTTTTTATGATTAGTACCCAGTCACAAAACGTTTTTACCAATTGCCTCCAACTATCAATAAGGTTATGAGGCCATCTGTAAAACAGCAGGAAACTTTTACCTGATAAATAACTGTTTTACCACAGTATCATTTTTGTGCGTACTTACCCGATAGAAAACATATTGATACAATTAATTCAACTTCAAAAAGTAATAAATACTGTATAAGAGTGTTTTCATCTCAAATACACAAAATTTAAAAACATGAACTTAAAAAGCCGCCCGAAGTTTCAGACGGCATCTAAAAGAAAGGCTTGAATCATGCGTAATATCCGTTCTATATACAATGCACCTCAAACCCATTGGGTAGGCAACGGCTTTCATGTATCCCCTTTGTTTTCACATATGGGCGAAGACAAACAAACCAGTCCTTTTTTAATGTTCGACTACGCCATGCCTATGGAATTTTCGCCGAATGCCGCCTCTCCCCGCGGTGTGGGCGCTCACCCCCATAAAGGGTTTGAAACCGTTACCATTGCTTATCATGGCGAAGTGGCGCATCGGGACAGTACCGGCGGAGGCGGCGTCATAGCCCAAGGAGACGTACAATGGATGACAGCCGGCTCGGGCATCATCCATGAAGAATTTCACTCAGAGGCATTTAGCCGCCAAGGAGGCGTATTTGAAATGGCCCAACTTTGGGTGAATCTGCCCAAAGCCCATAAAAATACGCCGCCACGCTACCAACACATTCCTGCCGACTCTATCCCGGTAGTAGAACTCGATAACGGTAGCGGCCATATCCGTATCATCGCCGGTGAATATGCCGGCCGGCGGGGTCCGGCAGATACTTTCACCGAAATGAACGTATGGGATATATCACTAAATGCCAATCACGAAATCACCCTTACCCTGCCCGCACATCATAACCTGATGATTGCCGTACGGCGTGGTACAGTGGAATTTAACGACCGGTATCGCGCTGTCGACACCCAATTAGCCAGCTTTGAAACCGAATCCGGTGATATTAATATCAAGCCCCTGCAAAACAACGCCGAACTTCTGCTACTCAGCGGAGAACCTATTAATGAGCCAATTGCCGCTTACGGTCCTTTCGTGATGAATACCCGTGATGAATTGGTACAAGCAGTCGAAGATTTCAACAATGGAAAATTCGGTGAATTGAAATAAAATACTTGGGGCAAACTCAACAATAGTTTGCCCCAAATATTTTTGATTACTATTAAAACCTACCGATTTTTTCAGACGGCCTCGTTTCCATTACTATCCGTTATCTTCAGAAGCTGTCCGCTCTATCTCCACTCCTACTTCGCGCACATCGGCTAGAATTCCCGGCTTTATCACACGCACACGCACGCTCAACGCGCCAAAATCTTGTAAAACCAACTCGGCAATGTGCTCCGCCAAAGCTTCCAGCAATAAAAAACGTTGCTCTCTTAAACTCTTGCGGACAGCATTACATACATCTCCATAATGAACCGTATCATCAATATGGTCTGAATGCGCCGTTTTTTCCGGCACGCCGATTTCCAAATCAATCGATAATGTTTGCAGCTGCTCGCGTTCCCAATCGTAAACACCGATAAGGGTATCTGCCTTCATACCGTATAAGAAAATTTTATCCATTTTGTTTTTAACCGTTTCACGTTAAAATCTCCGCTTCATTCTAAAACAAAAGTCTTCACTATGCTGCTAAATTTATTTGTAATTCTGACCGCCTACCTCATCGGTTCACTCTCTTTCGCGGTAATCGTTTCCAAATTCTACGGCATGGACGACCCTCGCACCTATGGCTCCGGCAATCCCGGAGCTACCAACGTCTTGCGCAGCGGTAAGAAAAAAGCAGCCGCACTCACTTTACTGGGAGACGCACTCAAAGGCCTACTCGCCGTATTAGCTGCCCGTTGGCTGCAAGATTCGCTGGGATTAAGCGATACCACTATTGCTGCCGTTGCCGTTGCCGCATTGATCGGACATATGTGGCCGATATTTTTTGGTTTTAAAGGTGGCAAAGGTGTTGCTACCGCCTTAGGCGTTTTGCTTGCCCTTTCATGGCCGACCGCTCTGGTTTGCGCACTTATTTGGCTGGTAATGGCTTTTGGCTTTAAAGTATCCTCACTCGCAGCCTTGGTGGCCACTGTTGCAAGTCCTATTGCCGCCTACTTTCTGATGCCGGCCGGTTCGTGGGTTATCGCTACAGTTATCATTGCCTTGTTAGTGTTGTACCGCCATAAAAGCAATATCCAAAATCTGTTACAAGGCAAAGAAAGTAAAATTGGCGACAAAGCCAAAAAGGAATAAATCATCTCCCGTAAATCAATGATTTTAATAAAACTATATTCGCTAAAATCTCATCCCTATACGGAATTCTGATATAAAAAATAAATGCCGTCTGAAATTTCAGACGGCATTTATTTTAACAACACAAATAATTAACGACGCATGCGGGGCTGACGCATGCCCTTTTGCATCTCACGCATCTGCTGCATTTGTTCTTGTTTTGTCGGGCGTTTTTTAAACATTGCATGAGCCTCCGCAACCGAACATTCCCGAGAAAGACAGATAATGGTAACAGCATCTTTTTGAGCCTGCCCACCGCTATGATACATACGGCGCAGATTTGCTTCGTTCACACGACCGTTTTCAGGATCGATATCAAATTTTTTCAACCGCTCGATAAATTGGCGTTGCTGGCGTTTTGAGTACCAAAAGAAACCGGCAGTAGCCGCCCCCATTACCACAATCGCAATCGCAATCGCAATCGGCCATGAATTGGTAAACAATACCAAAATCAAACTTAATACCGCCGTAGCCAAAATAATCAATCCCGCCAAACGGATTTTGGTTTTTTGATCCATATTTTTATTTCCTTCGTTTTACTTAAAATAGGCCGTCTGAAACCTTGTCAAACAGCCAGAATTTTTGCACACAATATCAAGTGTATATTTTGCTTTAAGCTGCCAATCCACTAACCAGATTTTTAAATTCAGCCCAGGCATTTCCCTCTTCCGCACCTTTAATGATTCTGTCTATTTTGGCACAATCCTGTAATGCGGCCAGCAACCTACCGATATTGATACGCTTTACTGCCATAGGTGCCAGGGTTTGTTTGTCTCCCCACAGACGTAAGCTATTGCGTACCGACTGTACGCTTTGGCCTTGCTTGAGTGCAGCTGTCAGGCGGATAAGGGTACGGATATCTTCGGCTACAGCCCACAAAAGCAAAACCGGCTCTTCACCATCTGCTTCCAAACCCTCTAACAGGCGCGAAACCCGCGCGGTGTCACCACTCATCCATGCGCCGGCCAATTGAAATACATCAAAGCGCGCCACATTGGCCACCGCAGCTTCGGCATCTGCCATGTTGACCAAATGCCCGGAAGGGTGCAATAAAGCCAGTTTGTCTATTTCCTGCTTCGCGGCCAGCAAATTACCCTCTACCCGCTCTGCAAACAAGGCCAAAGCATCCGCTTCTATTTCTAAATTCTGCTGCTGTAAACGCCCGCGAATCCAAGGTGCCAGCGCAGCTCCGTTGACGGCTTTAGCCTCTAAAACCACTCCGTGTTGTGCTAAAGCCCCAAACCATTTGGCTTGTGTTTGTACACGCTCTAATCTTGGCAGAACCACAATCACTGTTGTATCTTCAGGAAGATTTTCGGCTAATGTCTGTAAAGCATCACCGCCGTTTTTTCCCGGCTTGCCATTGGGAATATGGATTTCCAATAATTTCAAATCGGCAAACAATCCGACACTACCTGCCGATTGAAGTAATTCGTTCCAATCAAAATTTGCAGAATCAGCAGTATATACCTCACGGTTTAAATAGCCTTGCTGCTTAGCCGCCAAGCGTAAGGTATCCAAAGCCTCTATACGCAGTAAATCCTCTTCACCGTGTATCACATACAAAGGCCTAAGCGGTAAAGAGGAATTAAGTTGGCCGATATCCATCACCGACATCAGTTAGCTTTCAAAAAAGTCAATCGGCGTATAATTTGCTCGGCGGCATCAGTACGCATCTCAGCCCAGATAGTCGCCTCTTCTTCTTGTTTACCGAGTACTTCACTATCGGCATATTCCATAGGGCGTTGGATAACCACTTCGATCGGTTCTCCCAATTTCTCACCGTTACGGCTTACTTCTGCCACAACCCGTAGAGCTAGCAAATATTCATTGATTGCAGCCGCTTGTGTGATTGTATAGATATCCTTACGCATATCTACATTCACAATTCTAATCTCTGCTTGTGCATCAGGAGCTGCAACAGGTTTGCCGTCTGCGCGATGCAACGCCGTTTCCAAAGCTTGCTGTAATGCACCGCCGTCTACATACCAAGTTTGGTAAGGTAAAGTCGAAGGCATACCAATATGGCCTTTTAGATGAAATCCGCAGGCAGAAAGCATAAAGGCTACAGCAAGCATCAGAATTTTATTCATAACCGTATCTTCAAAGATAAATTGCGCCAATTATAACGCAGCTGATAGCGGATTGTCAGTCAAAGGGTACAGGCCGTCTGAAAATTTCAGACGGCCTGTACGACTACCGTATTAAGTTTGCAGACATCTCTTTCATTACGGCATGCTTTTGTATGATTATGCCAATTTAGCTTTCATTAGCTCCTGCACTTGTGCCGGATTGGCCTTGCCTTTACTGGCTTTCATCACCTGACCTACCAACGCATTCAAAGCTTTCTCATTACCGCTCTTAAACTGCTCTACGGCTTTTTCGTTATTAGCCAACACTTCATCTATCATGGCTTCAATGGCACCGGTATCGGTAATTTGTTTCAGGCCTTTTGCTTCAATCACCTGTTCGGCACTCACCGCAGTATCCGCCCACATAGCTTCAAATACCTGCTTGGCCAATTTATTGCTCAACGTACCATCGGCGATTTTTTCAACCAACCCCGCCAAACGCTCGGCCTGAATCGGGCTATCGGCCAATTCGATACCTTCTTTATTTAAGGTAGCGGCCATCTCGCCGTTCATCCAGTTTGCCACTAACTTGCCTTGCTTACTTTTGAGCGCCGCCGTTTCGAAAAAAGCGGCCTGTTGACGGCTTGCCGTCAGCAAACGGGCATCATAATCACTTACACCGTATTCAGCCACAAAACGCGCTGCCATTTCTTTAGGCAACTCAGGCATTTCTGCTTTTGCTTGGTTTAACTGACCATCTGAAATAATTACGGGAAGCAAATCAGGATCGGGGAAATAGCGGTAATCGTGTGCATCTTCTTTCAAACGCATCACACGGGTTTCACCCTTATCAGGGTCGAACAACATGGTAGCCTGCTGCACCTTACCGCCGTCTTCGATAATTTCAATTTGGCTTTCCACCTCATAATTAATTGCCTGCTCCAAGAAGCGGAACGAATTGAGGTTTTTGATTTCACGACGCGTACCGAACTCAGCTTGGCCTTTCGGGCGCACAGACACGTTCGCATCAATACGGAACGAGCCTTCAGCCATATTACCGTCGCAAATATCCAACCAAGTCACCAAACCGTGCAAGGCTTTGGCATAAGCTACCGCTTCCGCCGCAGAACGCATTTCCGGCTCTGAAACCACTTCAAGCAAAGGCGTACCGGCACGGTTTAAATCAATACCGGTTGCACCGTTTAAACCTTCATGCACCGATTTACCCGCATCTTCCTCCATATGCGCGCGGGTAACATTGATGGTTTTCACTTCGTCGCCTACCACGATTTCCAGCTTACCGTGCTCTACAATCGGCAAGTCCAACTGGCTGATTTGATAGCCTTTAGGCAAATCGGGGTAAAAATAATTTTTGCGGTCGAACACGTTTTTTTGATTAATTTTGGCATCCAAGGCCAAGCCTAATTTAATGGCTTTCTCAACCACCTCGCGATTCATCACCGGCAATACACCCGGTAACGCGCATTCCACCACGCTGGCATGTGCATTCGGCTCCGCTCCGAAAGCGGTTGACGCACCGCTGAAAATTTTGGATTTGGTGTTTAATTGGACGTGGATTTCCAGTCCGATTACGGTTTCCCAAGTCATAAGGGTCTTTCTTCTGAACAATTAATCTAAAAATTATCTCTTAAATTGATACTTATTGTATGTAGAAACTACCTTCTAAACAATCAAAATATCCACTATGAAAACAAATGACTTAAAACTGTTTGGCACTCATGTTAAAAATCTTCGGTTAAGTAAAAACTTAAGTCAAGAAGAATTGGCAGAACGTGCTGGTATGCATAGAACTTATATTGGAATGGTTGAGCGAGGAGAAAGAAATCCTGCATTACTCAACCTTATCCGTTTATCAAAGGCTTTATGTATTCCTTTATCTCAACTGGTTAGTTTTTTAGAAAAGAAAAATCATGAATCTAATTGATGCATATCCATTTCTACAAGAAAATAAAGGTCGCCTACTGATTGATTTAAAAAAAGAATACCAATGCCGCTTTCCTAAATACCTACCCTTTGATATGAAAATTAACAAAGGCGGCGTAGGTCAATTTCTTGAAAAACTGATTGGACTAAAAAACACTTCTTCTCTAACTGATTTTTCAGATGGCGAGTTGAAAACTAATAAATCAGATACTACAGGTAAGCCTTTAGAAACAATGTTTATCTCTCAAATTTCAAACTCATTTGATGATTTAATCAATGGCAATTTAACCTTTGAAAATAGCTGGATCTATCAAAAAATTCACAATATGCTGTATGTACCCATTTGTAAGAATGGTGATAATCCTGATAATTGGTATATACACTCCGCATACCATATTTGCCTAGATGAAAATCCTATTCTTTATGAAGAACTTAAAAGCGATTTTCTAGCAATTCGTGACCAGTTAAATCAACATATACAAGAATCAAATGATGGTTTTATACATACATCTAATGGAAAATTCATCCAAATTCGCTCAAAAGATTCCAAACGCTCAAATGGCACTTACAATCCAATTTTTTCAACTACTTATAATCGCTATATTTCCAATAAAAATCATGCCTTTTATTTCAAAAAGGAATTTATGAAATCTATTCAATCAGGTACTTGGGTAGTTAATAAAATCATTTAACAAGATTAACGGCAGATTACTCCGCCGTTAATCTTTTCTTTGCCAGCTCAAAATAATCTGTTTCCCATTCACACCCACAAAAATTCCTCCCGTTTCTTAATGCTGCGAGCCCAGTTGTTCCACTACCCATAAATGGATCAAAAATTAAATCACCAACATTAGAAGCAGCCTGAATACAGCGCTCTACTAAAGCTAATGGCTTTTGCGTCGGATGCTTACCAAACTGCTTTTCTGATTTACTTGGTGGAGTGATTTTCCAAACACTTTTCATTTGTTTACCTCCATTTTGTGCTTTCATGATTTCATAATGAAATGTATGTTTAGCTTTCTTATCTTTCTTTGCCCACAATATCGTTTCAGTCGAGTGAGTAAAGAGCCGACAGGAGAGATTCGGTGGTGGATTAGGTTTCTCCCATATAATATTGTTCAAAAGGTGATAGCCGATGATATACATCAAATAGCCTGTTAAGTAAATATTATGCTGTGTACCGCATACCCAAATCGTACCGTTTGGTTTCAAAAGTGCATAACACAAACGCAACCATTCCTCATAAAACTCTAAATCTGCTGCCAAGCCTTTAGATTTATCCCATTCACCTTTGTTTACAGAAACCATTTGCCCGTTTTGACAGGTAAATCCGTCATTAGAAAGTAAATAAGGAGGGTCAGCAAATATCATATCAAAGCAACCGTTTGGATGCTTATCTAAAATACGACGCATCACGGTTAAAACATTTTCATTGTAAATTACAAGACCCTCTGAAACATATTTTTTCAGACAGGCATGATACCGTGAGGCCTCCTCCCTAAAAGTATTAAATTCATTCACCATAAATTGCCAATAATTCACCTACTTTTTGTCTACTACTCCCTCTTGCAGCAATATTCCTTTGTACATCAATAGTTTCTATCCGTGCACCTTGATATATTTTTCGAGTAAACTCAGTATCATGATTGGAAATTAACACCCCCTCCGCTAACTCTGAAGCTTGTCGCGCTATAGAGGCCAAACGGTTTTGATCATCAATACCGAAGCCTCCTTTTGCATAAGCGGTAAATGAAGTGGTTGTACTTAACGGAGCATAAGGCGGATCACAATACACAACATCACCATCACCCGCCATCTTTAATGCCGCCTTAAAATCACCGCACATCAATTCAATACGATCGGATTTGTAGATAAATCCCTGCATTTCCTCTTCAGGGAAATAAGGCGAGCTATAGCGTCCAAATGGTACATTAAACTCTCCTTTGCTGTTATATCGGCAAAGCCCATTAAACGCATGGCGATTCAAATAAACAAATAAGGCTGAACGCTCAACCAAATCTTGGCTGTTATTGAATTGTTCACGCAATGCATAAAAACAGTTTTCTCGATTGTTTTCTAAACTAAAAAAAGAACGAGCAAAATCAATAAAACCGTGTTTTTCCTGCTTCAATATCCAATAAAGATTAATTAAATCAGCATTTATATCATTTAACAGATAGGAGTCAAAGTCTAAAGCCATTGACAATGCTGCCGAGCCTGCAAATGGCTCAATCAATCGTCTAATAGGAGCTCTGTCAGGCATATTGGTTTTGATAAATGGTACAAGCTTGGATTTCCCGCCAGCCCATTTCAGAAAAGGTTTCACTTTCATTTTAGTTAACTGCATTTAAAACCTTCTTGGTAGCCTAAATTATACGCTGCTTGAGCGGGTTTATGCCGCTCCGTACCTGCTTAGTAGTATGGTAAATCTAGGCTATCAACACATTGCTTTGGAAATATAGCTCACGCATTTTATTTAAATCCTTTCAAGCTGGTGTTTTTGTATGCCAATCACTATTGAGCTGAATCTGATGCGCTACACCCAGCAATTTGGCCTCTGTAAAATAGTTACCGATCAGCTGCACGCCGACGGGCAGGCCGTCCGAAGAAAATCCGGCAGGCAGACTCATTCCCGGCAAACCGGCAAGGTTGAGCGCAATCGTATAGACATCGCTCAAATACATTTGCACGGGATCATTGATATCGCTACCCAATTTCGGAGCGGCAGTTGGCGCAACAGGGCCTAAGATAATGTCGCATTGTTGCAAGGCCGTCTGAAAATCGTTGGCGACCAAACGACGCAATTTTTGGGCTTTCAGGTAATAAGCATCGTAATAACCGTGTGAAAGTACATAAGTACCCATCATAATCCGGCGCTTCACTTCGCTTCCGAAACCTTCGGCACGGGTGTTGCTATACATTTCTTCCAAATCGCCGAACTGGGCGGCACGGTGTCCATAGCGTACGCCGTCGTAACGCGACAGATTGGTACTGGCTTCTGCCGATGCCAAAACGTAATAAGCAGGAATGGATAGCTCGGTTTGCGGCAGGCTAACCTCTACCATTTCCGCACCTTGGGCTTGAAGCAAATCGATAATGTTTTGCAAGGCCGTCTGCACGTCGGCACTGTTGTTGGCTCCGAAATACTCTTTGGGCAAACCGACTTTTAAGCCTTTCAATGGCTTGTTCAAATCACGGGCATAATCTTCTTTTTCACGCTCCAAGCTAGTGGAGTCGCGCTCGTCAAAACTGGCCATTGCGTTCAATAGCAACGCACAATCTTCGGCCGTTTGCGCCATAGGGCCGGCTTGATCGAAACTGGAAGCGTAAGCCACCATACCGAAACGGGAAACCACGCCATAGGTAGGCTTCAAACCGGTAATACCGCAATGGGACGCAGGTTGGCGGATAGAACCGCCGGTGTCGCTACCCAAAGCGGCAGGAGCCAATCGGGCCGCCACCACAGCGGCCGAACCGCCTGAAGAACCACCCGGAACATGCTCGAGATTCCAAGGATTTTTAGTAATGCCGTGAAATGATGTTTCCGTGGTCGAACCCATGGCAAATTCATCCATATTTACCCGGCCAAGCGTTACCATGCCTGCATCCAGTAG
Source organism: Neisseria sp. S1 (assembly GCF_048060015.1). Taxonomy (NCBI): domain Bacteria; kingdom Pseudomonadati; phylum Pseudomonadota; class Betaproteobacteria; order Neisseriales; family Neisseriaceae; genus Neisseria; species Neisseria sp. S1. The sequence continues at coordinate 147,634 of NZ_JBLUPI010000006.1, read as the reverse complement.
ATTTTGAACTACGGTTGCAGTATAAGGGGAGACGAAGTTATCCAGCATCTTGGAAGAGCAGGCACTACGCCACCCTTGCTGACAAAAAATATCTTTATATGCAACCGGCACACCCGTCAGCACAGTGGCATCACCTGCTGCAATGCGTGCATCGGCGGCCTTGGCTTCGGCCAATGTCATCTCCGGATTCAAAGCAGTATAACCGTTAATAACGGGATTACGTGCTTCAATAGCAGTTAGATATTCCTGAGCCAATTCGGTAGCGGAAATTTTCTTGGCCGCCAGCATATCAGCGGCCTGTTTCAAAGTGTATGATGTCATAATGTTTTCCGTTGCGTTCAGACGGTATTCATTCAAATCAGATTAAATCTTTTTCAGACGGCATACTGATTATTTATTAAGAAGGCCGTCTGAAATCATGTTTCTAATTTATTCTTCAATTACTTGCGGCACGATATATAATCGGTTCCGCACCTCAGGAGCTACCTCCTGATATGCGGCTGCACAATCGGTTTCAATAACGGCATCATTACGCAGACGCAAAGCTACTTCATGCGGATGAGCCATAGGTTCAACGCCTTCTGTGTCAACGCTCTGCATTTTCTCAACCAATGCGAAAACGTCGTTTAACTCTTTCAAACTTTGTTGTTTTTCTTCGTCTGTCAAACTCAAACGCGACAGTTTGGCAATTTTTTCCACGTCGGATAAGGTCAAAGCCATAAAAAATCCTTAAATTTGATTAGCAAAACCCTCAATCTAGGGTATCATTGCACGTTACTTCCAATAAATTTGGAAGATTATAACTGAAAACCAATACCGCGGCATGGCGATTTCAGCGCTTTATCATACCGATAGCCGCCTGAAACGCCGTGCCCATATCCTTTTTTCTATTTTTATTGATTATTTTCTCATTAGGTAGGATTTTTTCATGTTTCGCTTCTTAACCCGCTATTTTTCCAACGACCTCGCCATCGACTTGGGCACAGCCAATACCCTTATTTATATCAAAGGCAAAGGTATTGTTTTGGACGAACCTTCGGTGGTGGCCATGCAAAACGATGTCGCACATGGTAAAAGCGTGATTTTGGCAGTAGGAACGGAAGCTAAAAAAATGCTGGGCAGAACGCCGGGCAGCATTCAGGCTATCCGCCCTATGAAAGACGGAGTGATTGCCGATTTCAACGTAACTGAAAAAATGCTCAAACAATTTATCAAAAAAGTAAATAACAGCCGCTTTGCCGCAACGCCCCGTATCGTTATTTGCGTACCGTGCGGTTCTACCCAAGTAGAACGTAAAGCCATTCGCGACTCTGCTTTGGCAGCCGGCGCGTCTACCGTCAACCTGATTGAAGAACCTATGGCAGCTGCAATCGGCGCGGGTTTGCCGATTGAAGAAGCTACCGGATCTATGGTGGTAGATATCGGTGGCGGCACTACCGAAGTAGGTGTAATTTCATTGTCAGGTGTGGTTTACTCCCACTCGATCCGCGTGGGCGGCGATGCATTTGACGACAGCATCATCAATTATGTACGCCGTAATTACGGCATGTTGATTGGCGAAGCAACCGCCGAAGAAATCAAAAAAACCATCGGCTCCGCCTTCCCAGGCATGGAAGTACGCGAAATCGAAGTCAAAGGCCGCAACTTGGCCGAAGGTATTCCGCGTTCCTTCACTATCAGTTCCAATGAAGTATTGGAAGCACTTACCGAGCCGCTCAACCAAATCGTACAATCTGTTAAAAACGCATTGGAACAAACCCCGCCCGAACTGGGTGCCGATATTGCCGAGCGGGGCTTGGTACTTACCGGTGGCGGTGCCTTGCTCAAAGGCTTAGACCGTCTGCTGGCCGAAGAAACAGGTCTGCCGGTAATGATTGCAGAAGATCCGCTTACCTGTGTGGCACGCGGTTCGGGTAAAGCTCTTGATATGATCGGCAAACTAAATTCCGTATTCGTTGTTAACCCGTAACCTGCTTTGCGCGTATCATGGCCGAACAGTCTTTAGATTTTGCCCGCAAAGGCATACGCCCCGCCAGCAAATTGATTCTTCTGTCGATAACCAGCATCGTTCTTATGATGCTGGATACCCGTTATGCGGCAGTTCAACAAATCAAAGGCTATGCAGCTACCCTGCTCTATCCTTTGCAATGGCTGGCTAACCAGCCTGTTCGGCTATACGACTACACCAGCAGCTTTGTTAATACGCAAACCTCACTGATTTCCGAACAGAAAAAACTGCAAGAAGAAAACAGCCGTCTGAAACTGATTGCCCATCAGACCGAAACCTTACGTTTGGAGCTCAATGAATTAAAAAAACTGGCCGCACTACAAGCCAACGGCATCCAAACCGTTACGGCTGCCGAAGTTATTTCCAACGGCAAGGATCCGCTTTCAGACAAGCTCATCATTAATAAAGGCACCCGGGCCGGCCTGCATAACGGCGATGCTGTCATTGATCAAAACGGCTTGATCGGGCAAATCACCCAAGCACAAGCGCTCAGTGCTGAGCTGACCTTGATTACCAACAGCCAAACCGTGATCCCTGTAATGGTTTCCCGTACCGGTGTGCGCAGCTTGGTATACGGTACAGGTGGCGCTATCAGTTTGCGTTATTTTCCAGTTGATGCGGATCTCCGCCCGGGCGATATTCTACTCACCTCCGGGTTAGACTCCGTCTATCCACCGGGAATCCCAGTGGCCAAAGTAGAAGACCTGACACGAGCATCCGGCACCCCCTATTACCGTGTTACCTTAGCACCGATGGCCGCCTTCCGCAGCAGTAAATATGTATTGACCCTACCGCAAAAAACCGACCGCCTGATGCCCGAAGCGCAAACAGGCACGCCCCCTTCTCAGCCTGCAGTACAATGACAAACTTCGACGATTTCCACAACCGCGTTTCTAAGCGCCTGATTTCTGCAAGCTTCGCTATTGTAATGCTGCTGGATTTCATGCCCTTTCACGCAGATACCTTTTTTTGGCTGCCAGAATTCAGCGCCATGATGCTGCTCTATTGGGTGATTAACCGCCCACAATCAGTCGGTATAGGCATAGCTTTTATCATCGGTTTACTAGTGGACATAGGCACCGCCGCACCATTAGGGCAACATGCATTGTCATATATGCTGATTACATTTTTAATCCAGCAGCAGCAAAGACAGATCATATTATATAGTTCCGGCTTTCAAGCACTCGCGGTATTGGTTGCGCTCTTAGGCAACCAGATTATTCTTATGCTGGTAAGGCTTATGTACGATCACCGCTATAACGACTGGTTGAGCTTTATTGCTCCTTTCGTCGGTGCTCTGTTATGGCCCCTGTTGAGTAAGATAATGCTCACTATTTTGAATTCGCGACGTTTACGCTAATGAAAACGCCACGCCAATATCCGCTTTCCAATCAGGATCAAAATATCAGCAAGCGTGATTACATTCTACGCTTGCTGGTAGCACTTGGCCTGATTATCGTATGTTTCGCTATCCTTACCGCACGCTTTGTTTATCTGCAAATCATCAAGCATGATGAATTTGCAGCCCGAGCTACCACTAACCGAATTTCATTAATCCCGACCCCACCTATACGCGGCGAAGTCGTTGATATCAACGGTGTGGTTTTAGCCCATAACTACCCGGCTTATTCGCTTGAGTTGGTTCCCAGCAATTTGGAAGGCAAAATCGACGATACTATCGAAGCCTTGCGCAGCTATGTAGATATTAGCGAAGCAGACTTACGCCGCTTTCGGAAATTTCGTGCGGAATTCCGCTCCTACGAAAAAATCCCTCTCAAACTTAAACTCACTCCTGATGAAGCCGGGCGTTTGGCGGCACAGCTTTATCGCTTTAAAGGGGTAGAAATCAACGCCCGAACTTTTCGTGAATATCCTTACGGCCAGCTAACGGCGCATTTTCTCGGTTATATCGGCCGCATCAGTGATAGAGATCAAAAAAAGCTGGATGAGGAGTCTCTTACCGCTTTATATCGCGGTAGCACCCACATTGGCAAATCAGGGTTGGAAAGCTATTACGAACGCCAACTGCATGGATTTCCCGGCTACCAAGAAGTAGAAAAAGATGCTTACGGTAATGTAGTGCGTATCTTAAAAACCGTGCCGGCAAAAACAGGACAGACACTGCGTTTGGCTATGGATATCCGTCTCCAACAAGAAGCGGATCGTTTAATGAATGGCCGCCGCGGTGCGATGGTGGCGATTGATCCGCAAACCGGCGGGGTACTGGCTTTTATATCCAAACCCTCGTTCGACCCCAATCTGTTTATTGACGGCATTGATACGGAAACATGGAAAAGTCTGAATGAAGATTGGCAGCGCCCTTTAATTAATCGGGTAACACAAGGCCTTTATCCTCCGGGCTCAACCTTCAAACCGTTTATGGGTATGGCTTTGCTTGAAAGTGGAAAAATTACCCAAAATACAGTTATTCCGGCTCCCGGCGCATGGAGCATACCCGGCTCACGCCACCTATTCCGTGATTCGGTACGCAGCGGACACGGCTCGGCAAATCTCAGCAAAGCCATTCAGGTATCTTCGGATACTTTTTTCTACCGCTTAGGCTATGAAATGGGGATTGATAAAACCGCCCCCTACCTGGCTGAATTTGGCCTCGGTGAACAAACCGGTATCGATTTGCCCAATGAATACCGCGGTGTCCTACCTACTCGAGAGTGGAAAGCACAACGCTTTGCCAAATCGAAAAACCCCGCAGCCCGTGAATGGAAAGCCTCCGAAATGGTGTCTATCAGTATCGGCCAAGGTTATAACACTTACACTCCTCTGCAAATGGCCCATGCGACAGCCTCCTTAGCCAATAACGGTGTGGTTTACCGCCCGCACATGGTCAAAGAGCTGCTGGATCACGAACGCCGCCAAATTACGCTGATAGACCCCAAGCCTACGCGCTCTATTCCTTTTAGCCGAAGCAATTTCGAGTATGTCAAACAAAGTATGGTCAAGGTATTACGTCCCGGCGGTACTGCATGGAGCATCGGCAGCGGACTGCAATACAGCATGGGCGGAAAAACCGGTACGGCTCAAGTCGTACAAATCAAGCAAGGGCAAACCTATAATGCCGCTGCTTTGGCCGAACAACACCGCGACCATGCTTGGTTCATTTCTTTCGCTCCGGTAGAAAACCCTAAAATCGCCGTGGCTGTTATTTTGGAAAACGGCGGTTGGGGTGCAAGTGCCGCCCCTCTTGCACGGCAGCTTTCCGACTTTTATCTGTTGAAACTAAAAGGCGGCAAAGATAACAATCTGCCCCCTGCTACGAGTGGCAAACAAACTGTCGAAAACCCTTTATTAACAGTCGATGAGCCGCCGAAAAAAAATATTTCATCGCCTTTTCAAAAGGCATTTGAAGCCGCACACGAAAATATTTCGGGAGTTTCTCAGTGACCAGTGAAACCCTTTTTCAAAAAATCAAGCACATGATCTGGCAACCGATGGATGCTTGGCTGTTTTACGCCATGTTGATCATCTACATCATGAGCTTGTTTTTATTGTATTCTGCAGACGGCCAAGAAATCGGCCAACTGGAAAATAAAACCTTGCATACCGTACTCGGTTTTGCTTTGCTCTGGACCATCGCCCGTATTCGTCCTCAGATTTTGGCAAACTTCGCTCCTCCGGCTTATATTGCAGGCGTTATCTTACTCTTGGGCGTGCACTTTTTCGGCATCACGGTAAACGGTTCCACCCGTTGGCTCAATATAGGTATTGGTCGAATCCAGCCGTCTGAAATCATGAAAATCGCCCTGCCGATGATGGTAGCTTGGTATTTGCAAAAATATGAATTATCACTGCGCTGGTATCATTATATCGGTGCGATTGCCATCGTTATCATTCCCGGGGCACTGATTTTGAAACAGCCAGACTTGGGAACGGCAACCTTGATTATGGCTTCCGGACTGTTTGTTATCTTCTTTGCCGGTTTACCTTGGAAGGTAATTTTTGCTGCCATTATCAGCTTTGCCGCAGCACTGCCTCTGATTTGGAATTATGGAATGCACCCTTATCAGAAAACCCGTGTGATGACACTCCTAGACCCGACCAAAGACCCACTCGGAGCCGGTTATCACATTATTCAATCTATGATCGCCATCGGTTCGGGGGGAATCTGGGGCAAAGGCTGGCTAAATGGCACGCAAACACATTTGGACTATATCCCGGAATCTACTACCGACTTTATTTTTGCCGTTTATGGCGAAGAGTTCGGCTTTATCGGCAATATTTTGCTGCTAATCATTTATTTGGTAATCCTCGGGCGCGGCTTATACATTGCCGGACAAGCGCCGACACTCTATAGCCGCACTCTGGCAGGCGCACTCACAATGACTTTCTTCTGCTACGCATTTGTCAATATGGGTATGGTGAGCGGCATTTTACCGGTGGTAGGTGTACCGTTGCCGTTGGTCAGCTACGGAGGCACCGCCACCTTGTCGATTATGGTGATTTTGGCTTTATTAATGGGTATATCCAACCAGCGCCGTTAAACCACAACCACACATTGTCTTTTCGAAAATCTACAAATATTCTGTATCCGACTAATACTTAAGGAGCCGCCCTAATGGGCATGGAAATTTCCAAAATCATTTTGGCATTCATGGTATTGATTAATCCTTTCGGAGCTTTATCAATTTTCCTAGACCTCACCCGTTACCACAGTACCCGCGAGCGGCGTAAAGTCGCCCAAATCGCCACTTTCAGCGTATTCGTTGTAATTTGCCTGTTTACGCTAAGCGGCAATATGTTACTGAAACTGCTTGGTATCAGCGTTGGTTCGTTCCAAGTAGGCGGAGGTATTTTGGTTTTTTTGATTGCCATTTCCATGATGAGCGGCAATGATAATCCGGCCAAACCCACACTCGATACAAATTCAGAAGAACTGGCCCATGCACGGCGCCAGAAGCCCGGCACCATCGCCGTCGTACCCCTGGCTATTCCGATGATGATCGGCCCCGGCGGGATTTCCAGTGTGATCATTTATACCTCTACGGCACGAGGCTATCAGGATACGCTTTCCATTTTAGCCGCCGGCCTGATTATCAGCCTGATATGCTATATAACGCTTATGGCAGCGGCCCGCATCAGTAAATTTCTGGGCGATACGGGATTAACTATTCTTAACCGGGTGATGGGTATGCTTTTGGCCGCCGTATCGGTAGAAATCATCGTATCAGGCCTAAAAGCACTATTCCCTGATTTGGCTGCATAACCAAAGTAATTTTCTCTTGAATGCCGTCTGAAATTTTCAGACGGCATCTTTCCATAATTATCCGTTCTACGGAAGTGTTATAATCTGCAACTTAATTTAATACTTGGAACACCAATATGTTTGCCCAAGCCGCAAAAGAACTTTCCACCGTGCGCGATATCCTGCGTTTTGCCGTCAGCCGTTTCAACGAAGCCGGATTGTTTTTCGGACACGGCAGTGACAATGCCCATGACGAAGCCGCGTATCTGATATTACACACCCTTAACCTGCCTCTTGATACGCTCGAGCCTTATTTGGATGCAAAATTGCTTGCATCTGAAAAAGCCGAGGTGCTGGATTTAATCGAACGCCGCGTAACCGAACGCCTTCCGGTCGCCTATCTGACGCATCAGGCTTGGCAAGGTGATTTTGATTTTTATGTAGATGAGCGCGTTATCGTACCTCGCTCGTTTATTTACGAATTGCTCGGCGATGCACTATCGCCTTGGATCGAATATCCCGAATTGGTACACCGCGCATTAGATTTATGCACAGGCAGCGGTTGCTTGGCCATTCAGATGGCACACCACTATCCGGCTGCCGAAATCGATGCCGTAGATTTGAGCTTGGATGCCCTTGAAGTTGCCGCTATTAATGTCGAAGAATATGGATTGAAAGAACGCATCAATCTGATTCATACCGACTTATTCGAAGGTATCGAAGAAACTTACGACTTGATCGTTTCCAATCCGCCCTATGTAGATGCCGAATCAGTAGAAGCCCTGCCTGAAGAATATTTGCATGAGCCTGAGCTTGCCCTTGGTAGCGGTGAAGACGGTTTGGATGCAACCCGCCAAATTATTTTGCAAGCTGCCAAATACCTCAATCCAAAGGGCGTATTGTTGGTAGAAATCGGCCATAACCGCGAAGTATTGGAAGCAGCATACCCGGAATTACCGTTTACTTGGCTGGAAACCAGCGGCGGCGACGGTTTTGTATTCCTGCTGACCCGTGAGCAATTACTCGGTGAAGAATAAAACTGCTTTGATATAATTGGATTAAAAATCTCAATGTTACCGTATTAATGCCGTCTGAAAAATTTTCAGACGGCATTAATCTTTATAAAAACTTTTTCTTAAATATAAAAACAGGATACCCAAAAAGATATCCTGTTGGGCAACTAATATATATAGTTTTAAAACAGCTTTACCGTACCATTATTCGTTAACCAACACTACTTTCATTGCACCGTTTTCAGCCGCATGCTTAAACACTTCATAAGCCTTATCCAGCTCGCTCAGTTTAAAACGATGCGTCAGCATTTTGGTCAGATCAACAGAGCTGGTAGAAATGGCTTTTAGCAGCATTTCAGTCGTATTGGCATTCACCAAACCTGTGGTAATGGTTAGATTCTTAATCCATAAACGCTCCAGATTAAAATCAACCGATTGTCCGTATACACCTACCACAGCGATATGCCCACCGGGTTTGACCACGTCTTGACACAAAGACCACGTCGCCGGCAAACCAACTGCCTCAATCGCACAATCCACACCGTCTTTACCCACAATTTCGGCTACCCGGGCCGCAACATTTCCGGAAACCGGATTTATCGTGTGCGTCGCACCCAGTTCTTTCGCCAGTTTCAAACGGTTTTCATCCATATCACATACGATAATCACGGAAGGACTGTAAAACTGGGCCGTCAATAAAGCCGACATACCTACGGGACCTGCACCCGCGATAAATACCGCATCACCGGGTTTTACATCACCATATTGCACACCGATTTCATGCGCTGTGGGCAGTACATCGCTCAACAACAAAGCCACTTCGTCATTCACACCTTCAGGCAGCGGAATCAGGCTGTTATCGGCATAAGGCGTACGCACATACTCGGCCTGCGTACCATCAATCATGTAGCCGAGAATCCAGCCGCCGTTACGGCATTGGGAATAAAGCTGTTTTTTACAGTTGTCGCAAGTACAGCACTTGCTGACACAAGAAATAATCACTTTATCCCCAACCTTGATATTACGCACGCCCGAGCCAACTTCTTCCACAATGCCCACGCCTTCATGCCCGAGAATACGGCCATCGGCAACTTCAGGATTTTTACCTTTCCAAATACCCAAATCGGTACCGCAAATCGTCGTTTTTACAATCCGTACAATCGCATCGGTTGCCTCTAAAATCTGAGGTTTCGGTTTGTCTTCCAAACGAATATCATTAGCTGCATGATAAACCATTGCTTTCATTGAAAACTTCCTTTCTTGATAAAAATATAACGAATAAAATCTTTATCTACATTGTAAGCATATCTCCTGAATGTGCGGCTTTTATTAAAGGAATTATTTACCCATATCAAACAACAAAATCATTACACAGCAAGCCATGCGAAAGCATGTCTAATTCGGGTAAAATATAGAATTTAATTTTTCAACCGATAACTGCCGCATGAGTCCTACCGTCGATTTTTCAACCCGCCTTATCCGCTGGCAACGCAGCCACGGTCGCAACAATCTACCTTGGCAGGTAACTGATCCGTACCGCGTATGGCTTTCCGAAATCATGCTGCAACAAACCCAAGTTAGCACCGTATTGGATTACTACCCCCGCTTTATCGAACGGTTTCCCAACATACAAACACTCGCCCATGCTCCTCAAGATGAAGTATTAAGCCTGTGGCAAGGTTTGGGCTATTACAGCCGTGCCCGCAACCTACACAAAGCCGCTCGGCAAGTTATACAAGACTTTGGCGGTACGTTCCCCCAAACAAGACTTGAATTACAGCAACTATGCGGGGTTGGCCGCAGTACTGCCGCTGCCATTTCCGCTTTCTCATTCCGACAGCGGGAAACCATCCTTGACGGCAATGTCAAACGCGTACTTTGCAGGGTGTTCGCATTAGACGGTGACCCCACAGACAAAAAATTCGAAAACAGCCTGTGGGCTTTAGCAGAAAACCTGCTACCCGAAAAAGCCGATGATATGCCTGCCTATACACAAGGCCTGATGGATTTGGGCGCAACCTGCTGCAAACGCAGCACCCCCTTATGCCACCAATGCCCGATGGCTGATATCTGCCAGGCAAAAGCACAAAACCGTACACACGAGCTACCGCGCAAAAAAAACACAACCACAGTCAAAAACCTGCCGCTTTACTGGCTGATACTCGAACAGGCAGACCGCTCTCTTTTTCTGCAAAAGCGCCCTAGCAGCGGCATTTGGGGCGGGCTTTATTGTGTGCCATGTTTTGAAGACTTACACAGCTTATACCGATTTGCCGAACAATGCGGCATATCCGCTGATGAATTGGAAGAGCAGGCCGCCATCACCCACCGCCTTACTCACCGCCTGCTGCTGATCACCCCTTTCAAAGCCCCGACAACCGATGCAGCTTTACCTTCCGAACTTTCAGACGGCATCTGGGTAAATCCTAGCCATTTACAAAACTATGGCATCCCTAAGCCTATGAATGATTATCTCAAGCAAAAACAATACAAACTTTTTTAAGTTTCCTATCTCAAAACATCCCGTTAAACACCCCGTTTTAGCTTATTCTTTTATGCTCCAAACCCTATTTTTCAAAACCAAAATATAATTACAATTTTTATAAATCATAGTTAAAAAATAAAAAGCATATAAAAAGGCCGTCTGAAAATATATTTTCAGACGGCCTTTTTATATTTGCCCTATAGTATGAAGAAACTTATAAATAGAAAATAATATAAGGCGGCAGCAACTACCGTGTACAAACAGCAAATAAGAGAGCAGACAACGATGTATTTCTTAATTTAACCGGCTACAAATCAGCAACATCTATAACGGAGTAGTTCTGTTTTTTCAACTCCTGCGCAAATAAGCCGCTGCCTGAAATCAATTTACCCGTAAATGTTCCATCGTATATTTGATTGGCACCACACGTTGGACTGCGCGACTGCAATACCACTGCTTCCACTTGTTCTTGTGCCAAAATAGCCATCGCCTTATCTACACCAGCTTGATAAACATCATGTACATCTTTACCTGATTGCTCAGTAACCCGCGCATTAACCATTTCAGCACTTGGGCGTGGCGTAGGCAAACCAGCTAATTGTTCAGGACAAATAGGTAAAACTTTTTTATCCAACAAAAACAACATCACTTTATCATTTAAATTATTTTTGCCATTGTATTTACAATTTTCTCCCAACAAACATGCACTCACCACAACACATTGCTCAATCATGTTGACCCCACATTTCAACCTTTCAGGCAACCTGAAAATCTTACTCTTGATCTTTATTCTCTTTTGGCGTAGGTACCTCAAGCCGTTCTTTCCAAAAGTATTCTTTTTAGGTTACTTGTTTATGAAAACCTCTCCAATACCAGACTACTCAGTTGTCACGATACGGTTAATCTGCCAATTCAAGAAAGGGGTATAAGATCGGGCTTTGTTAATTTGCGCCATACTCTCCGCCCCGGGCTGTACAGCTTGCGTATCGGCAGATAAAGCTCCCTGCCCATTCCACAAACGGAATTCCTGACTACCCTGATGATAGAAACCTTCGTTAGTAAGAATAACTTCCGTATTGTAACCATAACCGCACCACGGAGAAGCAGGTTCTTTAGCCGTTAAGTTGCAGCCGGTTTGATAATAATGTACTTGAGAGAGGCTCAACTCATAAAGCGTAGGCAATATATCTTTGTGCGATCCTGCACGCTCTGGGTGGTAAACCGCCTCATTTCTGTAAGCCTGAGGTACATACAGATAGAACGGCACCGCATGCCCCAAAGCGGCTTCCGCAGCTTCGGCATAACCGACGGCACGCATATTATGATCGCCCGTGGCGGCAACAATCGTATCGGGTGCTTCTTTTTTTACGACGGAAACAAACCGCCCCAATTGATCGTTACTATAGCGGAACGTATTCAATATTTCATTTAATTCACCGCTTTTTTCCAGCCCTGCCAAACGTTTGCGCTCGGTTTCATCCAACGTGAAATTCATTCTCGGCTGCCCCTCCGGCAAAAGATAAGGCGGATGGTTGGTAACGGAAAGCATCATAATAAATACCGGTTTGCCTGTTACCCGAGCCTGCTTGAGTTCGTCTGCAGCATAACGGAACATAAATTCATCCGGTACGCCCCAAGTGTCCGACTTGGCTTCAGGGTATCTTTTTTTCAAAGTATTTTCGTCTACAAATTCCGTTACGCCCAAATGGCGCAAAAACTGATCGAAATCACGCCAACCTCCGTTACCCGCCGTGATATATACGACTTTATAACCCGCATCCAAGTACGGCTTGAACATATTGGTCGGGAAGTTTTTGTTTTTGGCAGTTGATTGGCTCAAATCCAATCTCGGGCTTCGCACAAAAAAACGGTGCAAACTGTCGCTGGTGCCGTCCCCCTCCGAAACGAATTTCAAATAAACCCAATCCTCTTTCCAATGCGGCCTGAGCGAACCCAATAAATCACGGTTTTCTTTATCAAAACCAAGCAGATGCGTTCCCATGCTTTCCATAACCGCAAATACGACATTCGGTTTATGCCGCTCAACTGCGGGATTTTTAGACGTGATGCTGTCAAACTGCTTCAAATCGGCGGAAGCCGGCCGGTTGAGTAGCCGGCTGATAATTTCTATGCCTTCTTCATCCGACACTGCCTCAAAATGGCTGCTGTTGCGATATTCTTTAACCGCCCAATCCAAAGATACCAAAGCATTAGGTACTAATTTATTGATTTCGGGAGTAGCAGAAACCTGTGCGGCTGATTTGCGCAAAGGAAATTTCCCTAGTGATCCCCTCGAACCCGCTGCCAATAAGAGAATTGGCAATAAAATCAAAACCAACCATCCTGCTTTACCCAAAGGAATATCGTCATTCTTGACAAAGCGGATGCGCGTTATCAGTTTACCAAACAAATATCCCGCCGCTACTACGGCCAAACCACCCGAAATCACCGGATAATCCGACCATATCGTATGCAATACCGCTTTTGTATCTTCATCAAACAATCCGAAAACAAACACATCAAACTGATTGCCATACACGCCGAAATAAAACCAATTTCCAACTACAAACCCGAACACCAAGGCGAATAAAATGGCGAGCAAAACCGGTTGCACTTTAGAATAAAGCTGCAAAGTCTTGGTATGTATCAAACTGAACAAACCAAGTAGAAAAGGCAATATAGTTAAAATAGAAGCGATTTTGATATCAAACAAACCGCCCTTTAAAAATAACGCCGGCAAATCACCGCTATATTGTTTTCTGATGCCATCTGAAACAAACCACCATAAAAAAGCAGCTCGTTCAAGCATAAACAAAGCAAAAACCGCACACCAAAAAATCAAGCAGTTTTTAAGAATATTTTTATAATAAAGCCAACGCATCAAACGAAATCCCCCAACCGCATTAATATTTAAACGCCAAAGTTTAATACCTGCGAAAAGTGAAATCAAATAAATACTTTTTAGGCCGAATTAAATAGGCCGTCTGAAAAATATTATTTAAAAATAAAATTTTATTTTTTTAAGCAACTAAACAATCTGTCATCGGCATGGTCCAGAAGCCGAATATAAGGGTGCTATTGGCCAGGCCGCCCTTTTTGTCTCGGCAGTTTTATTCCTCAGCCTATCGTATAACGCTCCCCTCCTCCTAAAGAATTATTTTTTACTAAGCTATTCGCCTACGCCTCCCCCTCACTTTGCCCTTAGCCGCTGCGCTTTTGACGCATATGTTTATCGCACCCGCTCCTTTAATATCCTAGCCATAAAAATCCATTTCTCCTTTCAAACGTTTTTTATACCAAACAAATAAAATCCGTTTGAGAACAAAATACATAAGGAACGCACCATGAAAATCAGAGCACAAGTCGGCATGGTTCTGAACCTCGACAAATGTATCGGCTGCCATACTTGCTCAGTTACCTGCAAAAACGTATGGACATCGCGCGACGGTGTCGAATACGCGTGGTTCAACAACGTCGAAACCAAACCCGGCATCGGCTTTCCGAAAAACTGGGAAGACCAAGAAAAATGGAACGGCGGCTGGGTGCGCAAGCCCGACGGCAAACTGGTACCCAAACAAGGCGGAAAACTGAAAATCCTCGCCAACATCTTTGCCAACCCCAACATGCCGCAGATAGACGACTACTACGAGCCATTTACCTTTGATTACGAACATCTGCAAAACGCACCGGAAATGACTACACCGCCTACCGCCCGCCCGGTTTCGGTACTAACCGGTAAAAAGATGGACAAAATCGAATGGGGCCCGAACTGGGAAGATGATTTGGCGGGCGAATTTGAAAAACGCGGTCGCGACGTATTGTTCGAAGGCATACAAAAAGAAATGTATGCCGCGTTCGAACAAACCTTCATGATGTACCTTCCGCGCCTGTGCGAACACTGCCTCAACCCTACCTGTATCGCCTCTTGCCCTTCAGGCAGCATCTACAAACGCGAAGACGACGGTATCGTACTCATCGACCAAGACAAATGCCGCGGCTGGCGGATGTGCGTATCCGGCTGCCCGTATAAAAAAATCTACTACAACTGGACTTCGGGCAAAGCCGAAAAATGTACTTTCTGCTATCCGCGTATCGAAAGCGGCCAACCCACCGTGTGTTCAGAAACCTGCGTAGGCCGTATCCGCTATCTGGGCGTCCTGCTGTATGACGCCGATAAAATCGAGCAAGCCGCTTCCGTAGAAAATCCTCAAGACCTATACGAACAGCAACTGGGCGTGTTCCTAAACCCGCATGATCCGGAAGTACAACGCGAGGCCCTAAAACAAGGTATCAGCCAAAGCTGGCTGGATGCCGCTAAAAAATCACCCGTGTACAAAATGGCGATGGAATGGAAAGTCGCCTTCCCGCTGCACCCTGAATACCGCACACTCCCCATGGTTTGGTACATCCCGCCGCTCTCACCCATTCAATCTGCTATTGAAAACGGTTTAGTCGGTGAAAACGGCATCATTCCGAGCGTGGACGAAATGCGCATTCCCTTGCGCTATCTCGCCAACCTGCTGACCGCCGGCAAAGTAGAGCCGATTAAAGAAGCATTAGAACGCATGATCGCCATGCGCCGTTACAAACGTGGCCAAACCGTTCACGGCGAAACCTTGGAAGAAACCTTGTCGGGTACAGGCCTTACGCCCGCAATGGTAGAGGATATGTATCAGATTATGGCGATTGCCAATTACGAAGACCGCTTTGTCGTACCTTCTTCCCACAAAGAATTGGTTGAAAACAGTTTTGACGACAAAGCAAGCTGCGGCTTTACCTTCGGCAACGGCTGCTCGGGTGGCTCCACAGAAGAAAGCCTGTTCGGCAAACGAAAAGGTACGCCGATTGTATTCCACGACCACCGCGAGTTTCTAAAAAACAACCGCGATAAAGGAGTACGCTGATGCTCAACCGCGAATACCAATGGTTTTCGGCGCTGTTGTGCTATCCCGAAGCCGAACTCATCGACGCCTTACCCGAGTTTCAGACGGCCTTGTCGGAAACGCCTGCACTGGCAGCACAGCCCCAGCTACAAAATTTTCTGGATTACCTGCGTAACAATACGTTGATTGAACTGCAACAAAACTATGTGCGCACATTTGACCAAAACCGTAATCATGCGCTGTATATCTTCGAACATGTTTACGGAGAAGACCGCGGCCGCGGATCGGCTATGGTGGATTTACTGGAAGAATACCGCAACGGCGGTTTCACGCTCGAGAGCAACGAACTACCCGACTACCTTCCCGTTTTATTGGAATTCTTCGCTCATATCGAAGCCGATAAAGCACAAAAACTACTGGGTGACGCCGTGCACGTTATTGCCCATATCGGCAAAAAGCTCGAGGCTTCGGGTTCTCCTTACGCCGTGCTATTGCAGGCCTTAAGTGCACTCAGCCCGGTAGCGCCACAACCGCTTATCGAACCGCCCGTACGCGACATGGACGAAGCCATGGAAACCTTCGGCCCCGATATCAGCGGACAGGAACCATTACTGAAACCCGCCACCGACACCATACAGTTTTACCCCAAATCTGCGTATACCGCCGCAGTCAAAGGAGCAGTATCATGAATACGCTGAACCAATTCTTATTCGGCATCTACCCTTATATCTGTCTGGCTATTTTCTTTCTGGGCAGTCTTATCCGTTTCGACCGCGAACAATACACTTGGAAAAGCGATTCCAGCCAATTACTCTATGCAGGGCAGCTTCGCTTAGGCAATATTTTGTTCCATGTCGGTATTTTGGCAGTTTTTTTCGGCCACCTGTTCGGCCTGCTCACGCCCTTATGGTTTTGGGATTTTATCGGTGTCAGCCATGGTGCCAAACAAATTTTCGCCATGCTGATGGGCGGTATCTTCGGCCTTACCGCATTAGCAGGCTTGATTATCCTAATCAACCGCCGCTTCAAATGCGACCGTTTGGCCGCCAACTCAAACTGGCGCGACAAACTGGTATTAATCTGGATTTTAGTCACTCTTTTGCTTGGTTTGTGCACGATTTTTGTGAGCATGCAGCATACCGACGGTCATGAAATGGTCTTACTGATGAAATGGGCCCAGCATATCGTTACTTTCCGCGGAGCGGCTGCCGACTACATCGCTGATGCCAATTTCCTATTTAAAGCGCATATCTTTATGGGGATGACTTTCTTCGCCATCTTCCCTTTCACGCGTATGGTTCATGTTTGGAGCGGCTTTGCCAGCGTAACCTATCTTACCCGCGCATGGCAGCTGGTACGCCGCCGCTAAACCCGATATACCTTCCGGTATAAACAAAACGCCGTCTGAAAATATTTCAAACGGCGTTGTTTTAATAAAAACATATAATTGACAAGCATCACTTACAAATTACTCAGTATCCGAAAGACCCATATTTCAGACGGCCTTATTTTCCTACCAAGCGAAGCCAGCAATCATTTCACACTGCGGCGGTTTCGGCTTTTTTACGGGCAGGCTTTTTAAACTTCAGCACCACTTCTTCTTTTTTGGCATTCCAATCAATACTCACATAACCGCCTTCAGTCAAACGGCCGAACAGCAATTCATCTGCCAACGTTTTGCGGATTTTCTCCTGAATCAAGCGGTTCATCGGTCTTGCGCCCATTTGCGGATCAAAACCTTTTTCTGCCAGATATGCACGCAATGCCGGGGTAAACTCCGCCTCCACTTTTCGTTCCAACAACTGTTGTTCAAGCTGAAGCAGAAATTTATCCACCACTTTGGCAATCACAGGCTCGGTAAGCGGTGCAAACGGAATCACCGCATCCAAGCGGTTGCGGAATTCAGGCGTAAAGAGCTTATTGATTGCCTGCATTTCATCACCACGCTCACGCTTGCCGGTAAAACCAACGGTAGGTTTACTGAGCCCCTCTGCCCCCGCATTGGTGGTCATAATCAATACCACATTGCGGAAATCAGCACTCTTGCCGTTGTTATCGGTTAACTTTCCGTGATCCATTACCTGCAAAAGCACATTGAAAATATCAGGATGCGCTTTTTCAATTTCGTCCAACAGCAATACGCAATAGGGTTGCTTATTAACGGCTTCCGTCAACAAACCGCCCTGCTCGAATCCGACATAACCGGGAGGCGAACCGATCAAACGCGACACTGCATGGCGTTCCATATATTCCGACATATCAAAGCGTTGCAAAGGTACGCCCAACGAAAAAGCCAACTGCTTCGCCACTTCGGTTTTACCCACCCCCGTAGGACCCGAGAATAAAAAACTACCGATCGGCTTATCAGGCAATCCCAAACCGGAACGGGACATTTTAACCGCCGAAGCCAAAGCATCGATTGCGGCATCCTGCCCGAATACCATGTTTTTCAAATCACGGGCAAGAAACTGTAAAACCTGCTTGTCATCATGAGAAACAGTCTTTTCGGGAACACGTGCCACTTTGGCAATCACGGCTTCAATCTGTGTCTTACCGATTACTTTTTTCTGCTTAGATTTGGGCAAAATGCGTTGTGCCGCCCCTGCTTCGTCCATGACATCAATCGCCTTATCCGGCAAAAAACGCTCGTTGATATAGCGGGCCGACAATTCTGCGGCGGCTTCTAAGGCAGATTGGGTATAGCGCACTTGGTGAAAATCTTCAAACATCGGCTTCAACCCGCGCAAAATCTGCACCGTTTCAGGTACAGTCGGTTCGGCAATATCGATTTTTTGAAAACGGCGGCTTAGCGCATGGTCTTTGTCGAAAATAGTGCGGTATTCATCATAAGTGGTTGCTCCGATACAGCGCAATTGGCCTTTAGCCAATGCCGGCTTCAATAAATTGGAAGCATCCATCGTACCGCCCGATACGCTGCCCGCCCCGATAATAGTATGAATTTCATCAACAAACAAAACCGCATGCTCTATCGACGCCAAAGCCTTCAATACGGCTTTAATGCGCGATTCGAAATCACCCCGGTATTTTGTTCCCGCCAACAAAGCGCCCATATCCAACGCAAACACAACGGCGCCTTTAAGCGTCTCCGGCACTTGTCCGTGCACAATCTGATAGGCCAAGCCTTCGGCCAAAGCTGTTTTCCCCACACCGGCCTCACCAACCAATAAGGGATTGTTTTTACGGCGACGACACAATACCTGTACCAACCGTTCCATTTCATGCTTACGGCCGATTAAGGGATCTATTCTTCCTGCCAAGGCTTCGGCATTTAAGTTCAAGGTATAGTTTGAAAGTGCATCGGCTTGATTCTGCTCTTTGTCGTCATCCGAATGTGCGCTATCCCCGCCACGATACGCGGGACCTTCACTAGGACCATGTGCAATCGCACTCAAAATATCGTAACGGTTTACCGACTGCAGATTCAAAAAATACACAGCCGGACTATCGTTCTCACTCATCAACGCCACTAGGATATCCAGGGGATAAACCTCACGCTTATCGGCCGCTTGCGCATGCACAAGCGCACGTTGTAAAACACGTTGGAAACCGATTGTAGGCTGAGTTTCGGTCGTTTCTATCAAGCCTTCGGGCAGCACCGGTGTATTTTCAACCATACTGCTGATTAATTGCTCAGAGAGCAGCTCGCAATTTACCCCGCATTGGCGCAGCAGGCCGCCAACATCTTCGCTTTGCTCCAGCAATACCAACAGCAAATGCTCCAACCCGATCAATTCATACTTCCGGGCACGCGCATCTGCATAAACATGCTGCAAAATTCGTTCTAACTCCGCTGAAATCATTCAAACCTCCTCTACCGTGCACATTAGGGGGTATTCCTCACGACGCGCACGCTGCATTACCTGCTGTTTTTTGGTTTCCGCAATATCACGGGTGTAAACGCCGCAAAGGCCTTTGCCTTCATGATGTACCATCAACATAATGGCAACCGCCCGATTCTCGGCCAATAGAAAAACCTCTGTCAAAATTTTCACCACGAAATCCATCGGGGTGTAATCATCGTTCACTAAAAAAACCCCGTATTTCTTCGGCGGCGTGAGCTTGGCATCGGCATCTTTGACTTGGGGCGTGCCTTGACCGGACGTACGTATTTGTCCCATATATGAAATCTTTTCCAACAAATTTAAAGTGGTTTATGTTGTATTTTTTGCCATTTTAATAAAATTCGAGCTTTTTCCCAAACATTACTTGACTATCCCCATTAACAAAGGTAAAACGTGAAGTACGCAGAAACAAGGCATGCAGTACAAAGCATAATAGTTTATAGTTTGGGAGAAACTCGAAACTTTTACGTTGGTCAGCCTTGCCGCATTTTGCTGTATTTTGTTAATTTTTTTAGTATAGGGAAGTTCAATGGCAACCGGTATTGTTAAATGGTTTAACGACGCTAAAGGTTTTGGTTTTATCACTCCGGACGAAGGCGGCGAAGATTTGTTCGCTCATTTCTCTGCAATCAATATGGATGGTTTCAAAACCCTGAAAGAAGGCCAACGCGTATCTTTCGACGTAACCACCGGCCCTAAAGGCAAACAAGCTGCTAACATTCAAGCTGCTTAATATATATTGAGTCGGTTCTGCCGATTGCAAGCATCATGGCGGGTTTTCCAACCTGCCATTTTACATTTTCAGACGGCTATTTCGTTTTATTAATTAACCAATACTACAGCATTACCTCTTCCCAACTGCCTGCTCGGCAGATAGTTACCGTCCGACCTTCCTCCGTTCCAAGCAACCTATTTATCTATGAATCACAGCATCCGTCCCGGCATCTACCGCCACTACAAAGGTCAATTATATGAAGTGATCGGCACAGCCCGACATTCCGAAAACGAAGAAATCATGGTGGTTTATCGTGCGCTTTACGGCGAATACGGACTTTGGATACGCCCTTTGGCCATGTTCGCCGAAAATATCACCCACGAAGGCCTTGTTACCCCGCGTTTTGCGTGCATCAAAACTTTTTAAGGCCTATTCGGACTAACAGATTTTATCTATTCACCCCTATCCGCATTCTCTTCTGTTTCAGACGGCTATTTCTGCTAAAATAGCCGTCTGAAATATTGATAAGTCATCAAAAATGAGCATCGCTAATAACAAAAAAGCCTTCCACGATTATTTCATCGAAGAACAAATCCAAGCCGGCCTTGTGTTGGAAGGCTGGGAAGTTAAAGCCATACGCGCAGGACGGGTACAACTAAAAGAAAGTTATATCCATTGGAAACGTGGGGCATTTTATCTGGTCGGTTGCCATATTACCGCGCTGCCCACCGCCTCTACCCACGTTAAACCCGACCCGGTACGCCAACGGAAACTCCTACTTAACCAATCTGAAATCAATAAATTAATAGGTAAAACCGAGCGCGCGGGTTACACCATTGTGCCATTAAATATGCATTACCACCGCGGCAATATCAAAATGGATATTGGCTTGGCCAAAGGTAAAAAACAACATGACAAACGTCAGAGCATGAAAGAGGCTGATTGGAAACGCGAGAAACAGCGGTTAATGAAAAATGTGCGCTAATCTGCCACATTTGTCGTAAGCAAAAGTAAAAACGCGCAATACCCGGCATTTTTTCTTTTCAGGTGGCTTTTGCCTGATAATAATAAAGCCGTCTGAAATCTTGCCCTCGGATCACAATAATGCCTCAGCCATCTTTATTTTTTCCCTTGTTTCTAATCATTGCCGGCGCTCTTTGGTTTTTAAAAACTACCGGTATCCTACCTGCTACCACTACTTTGGTTGCGATGGCTTTGGCTTTAGCCGGCATTATTGTTCTCATCATGGACGGTATCAACAAACAATCTATCGTAGCAAGCCCGCTCTTGGTTTATATCGGTATTGCCGTTTATATAAAAAGTCATTATTTACTTTCATATTCTCCGCTGGTTGCCTTGGGTATGATGCTACTGGGCTGTCTGTTACTACTTTCACGAAGCAGCCTGATTCCTTATAAAATGCCGAAGCAGATTCAGTAAAATCACCCATATTTATTATCCTGATCCTTGTAAGGCTGCCTAAATTCAACATAGGCAGCCTTAAATATTTATCACTCCTACCAAATAACTTATATATTCTTGATACATTCTTTATCCTTTATCTAAATACGGATTAAGCAATAATGTTATTAAACACAAATCAAGCTCATGTTTATGATTAACCATCAAGAGAGAGGCCGTCTGAAAATTTCAGACGGCCTCTCTTGATTACTTTGGCACAATGGCGGTAATGTGCTGCTAAACCCTGCCTAGCCAATCCCGAAACAATAAAATATTCGTGATATTTCCAACCTTACCCATCAACAAATGAAAAATTTTTTCATTTTTTCAAACACTGTATTTATACCTTAACAATTCAAATCTTTTTTTATTCCGCCAAAAACACTTCTACAACCATACTATCAACAGCCAACTTCTGCATATATTGATAACCTAAGTACAGCTTTCCCACCAACTATAGCTTTTTTTATGTGGCACACACTCTCCTCATCTTTCTTAAAATTTTTAAGCATATGGTTTATTTAATTTTTTTAATAAATCATCTTACCTAATACCCTTTCCAAATGATTTATGTATCGCAATTTGCAACCTGTAATATGACACGCCAACATATTAACGTTTTTTCACAATAATACCTTAAGCAGGCCATCTGAAATTCTGATTTATGCGATATGAAAAATTATTCAAACTTTATCATCATGATTTTTAAGAATTAGATTGATACATTTTCTAGAGCAAAATTTCACTTTCAAGCTTTACATTTCATTGCAAAGTAAAAAAATTATGTTATTCTGAATTTAGTGTTCTCAATATCAAGAAAGCTGAGGATCACTGATAAAACAGGCTTATCCCTACAATTTACCGTTTTTTGCTTCATTTCGGTAAACAGAAGGCCGTCTGAAAACATAAATACTACATTACAATTACAAAGGAGATAAATCATGTCGACACACCAACATGACGCATCCGGTTACTGGAAAGCAAATCTCCGGATTATCGTCATTTGCCTGATAATCTGGGCTTTGTGCTCTTACGGATTTGGTATCGTATTACGTCCTCTTCTCTCCGGCATTCAAATCGGCGGGACAGATTTGGGATTCTGGTTTGCCCAACAAGGGTCAATTTTGGCCTTCATCGGAATCATTTTCTTCTACTCTTGGCGTATGAACAAACTAGATGAAGAATTCGGCGTTAGCGAGGAATAAACCATGAGTCAATTTGTCATCAATCTTATTTTCGTGGGGGCCTCTTTCGCACTTTACTTCGGTATCGCTATTTGGGCGCGGGCAGGTTCTACCAAAGAATTTTATGTAGCGGGCGGCGGGGTTCATCCCGTATTGAACGGTATGGCAACCGCTGCCGACTGGATGAGTGCTGCTTCATTCATTTCAATGGCGGGCCTGCTGGCTATGAACGGTTATGCGGCGTCAGCCTATCTGATGGGCTGGACAGGCGGCTACGTACTGCTGGCATTGCTGTTGGCTCCCTACCTGCGTAAATTCGGTAAATTTACCGTACCGGACTTTATCGGAGACCGTTTTTACAGCCGTACTGCGCGCTTAGTAGCTGTAGCCTGTTTGATTATGGCTTCAACCACTTATGTAATCGGTCAAATGACAGGCGCCGGCGTGGCTTTCTCACGCTTTTTAGAAGTAGACAGCACGACAGGACTGATTATCGCGGCAGTAGTGGTACTGTTTTATACGGTATTAGGCGGTATGAAAGGGATTACCTACACCCAAGTGGCCCAGTATGTCGTATTGATTATCGCGTATACCATCCCTGCCGTATTTATTTCCCTGCAACTGACCGGCAATCCGATTCCTCCTTTGGGATTATTCAGCAATGAGTCGGCTTCAGGCATGCCGCTTCTGCAAAAACTGGATGCAGTCGTCACCGACTTGGGCTTTACCTCTTACACTGCAGACATTCCAAACAAATTAAATATGTTCCTGTTTACTTTGTCGCTAATGATCGGTACTGCAGGTTTGCCGCATGTAATCATTCGTTTCTTCACCGTACCTAAAGTATCCGATGCACGCTCTTCGGCAGGTTGGGCATTGGTATTTATCGCCCTGCTCTATACTACTGCTCCGGCAGTCGGTTCTATGGCACGTATCAACTTGGTAGATACCATTTACCCGCAAGGTACGCAGTCAGCACCAATCGATTACACCGCACGCCCGGGTTGGATGGAAACTTGGGAACACACCGGCCTGCTTAAATTTGAGGATAAAAACGGCGACGGCAAAATCCAGTATTACAACGATAAATCCGAAGCTTTCTCTGCCGTGGCAAAAGAACGCGGCTGGCAAGGCAACGAGTTGACCGTAAACAACGATATCTTGGTACTGGCCAATCCCGAAATTGCCAATCTTCCGGGTTGGGTTATCGGCCTGATTGCCGCCGGTGGTTTGGCAGCTGCACTTTCTACCGCCGCCGGTTTGCTATTGGCCATCTCTTCGGCTATTTCCCACGACTTAATCAAGAAAACCCTCAAACCCGACATCAGCGAAAAAGGCGAACTATTGGCTGCCCGCGTATCAATGACGATTGCGATTGTGGTTGCCACTTGGTTGGGTATCAACCCGCCGGGCTTTGCCGCACAAGTAGTCGCACTTGCCTTCGGTATTGCAGCCGCATCAATTTTCCCTGCATTGATGATGGGTATTTTCTCAAAACGCATCAACGACAAAGGTGCAACCGCCGGTATGTTGGCAGGTTTGATTTCCACCAGCGTTTACATTTTCCTGTATCTGGGCTGGTTCTTTATTCCAGGCACCAATACCTTTGAAAATGTAGAAGCCAATTGGCTGTTCGGAATTTCACCACTGTCGTTTGGCGCAGTAGGGGCATTGATTAACTTCGCTGTGGCATTTGTGGTATCCATGATGGGTAAAGAACCGCCGCAAGAGGTTCAAGACTTGGTAGAAAGCGTACGCTATCCGCGCGGCGCTGGCCAAGCCATCGACCACTAATCCCATGTTTGGGCTTCCCAATCAAGGAAGCCCAAACTATTTACCTCGAAAAACAGTTGTTCAAGATAAAAGTGATGCACCGTAACCAAACCTTTAGAATGCCTCTTTTTTATTTTGGGTATCTGCCTTAACACGATCACAGGCGTATCGAAAAACGCCAATTAATGAAAATTTCAAACCACAAAAGGGAAACGCATGATTTGGGAATTTATTGCCACATTATCTGCCGCACTTGGCGCTGCCGGGCTGGTAATGCTGCTGAAACTGGTATTCAAACGGCTGCCTAAGTGGTCCGTCCCCGCCGCTGCCGGCTTGGGTATGCTGGCTTTTCAAGTGCACAGCGAATACACCTGGTTTGCCCATACCCGCGCTCTTCTACCGGAAACCGTACAAGTGGTCGCAGAAGTACCTGAAACTGCATTTTACAAGCCGTGGTCGTATATCCGCCCTCAAGTGCTGAAGTTCATTGCGCTGGATAGTGCTAAAACTGAAATTATTGATAAGCAAATTCCGGTAATACAAACCAATCTTTATTTTTTCGAACGCCGCATGAGTGCCCATACTTTGCCCGTATGGGTAAATTGCCGTACCAGAATGCTTACCCTGAACTTGCCTGAGAATAAATCAGGTGATATAGAATGGGGTAAAACCCCGTATAGCGAAAAAACTGCAAATGCCGTTTGCCCTGCCTGATTTGCAGTTGGGACAAAAAGCCGTCTGAAATATTTTCAGACGGCATATTTTTCGTTTCTCTCGCCCCTTACAAAATACACTTAATTTCCCCTATCTGCCGTTTAAGCAGAATAAACCGCCAAAAGCGGTAATTTCTGTTATATTTGAAGCCGTCTGAAAACAAATACAAACGGCATGCAACCTTAACCAAACACGCACTCCATACCAACATAGAAAGCGGCATTCGGTTGCAGTTCATTCCATTACCCAATATGAAAAAACATATTTTACTCGGTATTTCCGGCGGCATTGCCGCCTACAAATCCTGCGAATTGGTACGCTTGCTGAAAAAGCAAGGACACGAAGTTACCGTAGCCATGAGCCAAGCGGCAACAGAATTTGTTACGCCGCTAACCTTTCAAGCCCTAAGCGGCAATCCTGTTTTGGCCGATACCCATTCAGGAGAATCGGGCGGTAACGGTATGGCACACATCAACCTAACCCGAAATGCCGATGTATTCCTCATCGCTCCGGCCAGTGCCAACACCTTGGCTAAAATCGCCAACGGCATTGCCGACAACCTGCTTACCAATCTTGCCGCCGCACGCAAATGCCCGCTGGCTGTCGCCCCTGCAATGAATGTGGAAATGTGGTTCAACCCCGCTAACCAACGCAATATCCGCCAACTGCAAGCAGACGGTATCACCATTTTCCAACCGACTGAAGGCGAACAGGCTTGCGGCGAAACCGGTATCGGCCGGATGCCCGAAGCGGCGGATCTGGCAGATTTGATTCCCGATCTCTGGACTCCCAAAATATTGGCGGGTAAAAAAATCCTGATCACTACCGGTGCAACTTTCGAGGCGATCGATCCCGTGCGCGGCATCACCAATATTTCCAGCGGCCAAATGGGAATCGCCCTAGCACGCGCATGTCGCGCCACCGGTGCGCAAGTCAGTCTGATTCATGGCCAACTACAAACCGCCTTACCTTCCGGTATGGCCGAAACCGTAGAGGCCGTTAGTGCCCAAGCCATGTATGAAGCCGTACACAGCCGTATATCTGCTCAAGACGTTTTCATTTCTGTTTCAGCCGTTGCCGACTACAAAGTGAAAAACAGCAGTGTCCAAAAATTAAAAAAAGACGGCAGCGGCCTGCCTCCCGTTATTGAGTTGGCCGAGAACCCCGATATTTTGGCGTCGGTAGCCGCTCTTCCCAACGCTCCCTTCTGCGTAGGATTTGCAGCCGAAAGCGAAAATGTTTTGCCGTATGCCCGTGCAAAACGCCTGAAAAAAAGTATTCCGATGATCGTTGCCAACGAAGTTTCCAAAGCTATGGGAAAAGCTACCAATCAAATCACCATTATTGATGAACACGATGAAACCTCCCTGCCGGAAACTGATAAAAACGAAGCCGCAGCCGCCATTGTCGAACGATTGGCGCAAGTGTTAAAAGCCCAATAAAACCGCCATATCGTGTTGAAATATTATTTACCCGAATATTTATCAGCGCTATTTTTTCAGACGGCCTCGAATCAAAAAAGGCCGTCTGAAAATATTAATCGTAAATCCGGATTGCTCTATACGGCATACTTGATTTGCGGTATTGCCCTTACCGGCTGCCAAAGCCTGCCTTCGTTAGAAGGGCGCAGTGAAAGCCATTATCTTGATATCCCGGCCGCCCCCGCTATCGAAACCGTATTAAACCCAAAACACTCCGGCACCGAATCCGACCTCTCCGGCATTTATCTGCTCGAAGATGCCCATGATGCCTTTGTTGCGCGGGCCACCCTGATTAATTCCGCCCAATACACACTTGATCTGCAATACTATATCTGGCAGAACGATATCTCGGGCAAGCTGCTGTTCAATATGTTGCACCGTGCAGCGGAGCGCGGCGTCCGCATACGCCTGCTATTGGATGACAACAATACCGGTAAGCTAGATAACTTATTAGCAGCCTTAAACCAACATCCTAATATCGAAATCCGCCTTTTCAATCCCTTTACCACACGTCGGCTGCGGGCACTCGGCTACCTAACCGATTTCCCCCGCCTCAACCGCCGAATGCACAACAAATCCCTTACGGCAGATAATAAAGCCACCATCATCGGCGGCCGTAATATAGGGGACGAATACTTCAATATTGCCGGCGATACCGTATTTGCGGATCTAGACATTCTCGCCACCGGCAGCGTTGTCACTGATGTTTCACGCGATTTCGACCGTTATTGGGCGAGTAAATCATCCTACCCTCTCGAACGTATTATCCCTCACGCTGATATCGCTCAAGGACTAAGTGAACTCGAACAAAGTGATGAGGGTAACCAAATCATGCAGCGTTATCGGGCGGATCTGGCACACTCGCCCCTACAAACCGCTATCGAATCAAACCGCGTGCCGTGGCAATATACCAAAGCCCAATTGATCAGCGATAATCCGGGTAAAGGCTTGAACCGTGACCGCAACAAACCCTCCATCGCCGAAAAAATTTCTAATTCGCTCAAGTCTCCACAGCATGAAATTTATTTGGTTTCCCCGTATTTTGTGCCAACCAAGGCAGGCATGGAGGCTATCCGAAAATTACGCGGGAACAATGTAGCGGTAACCGTGTTAACCAATTCGCTACAAGCTACCGATGTTGCAGCAGTGCATTCCGGCTACAGCCGCTACCGTAAACCCCTGCTCGAATCAGGCGTAGCGCTCTATGAGCTTAAACCCAACCATGCCGTACCTTCCACACGCGACCGCGGCCTAACGGGTAGCTCCGCAACCAGTTTGCACGCCAAAACCTTTATCGTAGACAAACAACGCGTATTTATCGGCTCTCTCAATCTTGACCCCCGCTCCGCGCGCTTGAATACGGAAATGGGTGTCGTCTTAGAAAGCCCGCAAATCGCATCGGCCATGCAACGTACCTTGGTCGACACCACCCCTGAATATGCCTATAAAGTTACTTTAAACCAATACGGCAAACTGCAATGGCATGATCCCGAAAGTGGCCAAACCCTTAATAAAGAGCCTGAAGCCGGATTTTGGCGGCGTTTGGGTGTAAAGATTTTATCGATACTGCCTATCGAAGGACTGTTGTAAATAAAACCCTAGCTGCCGAATTCCATAATGCAGAATAATAAATCTGTTCGTTCAGACTTATCCCAATCAGATAATGACAATTTTCATAGGATTAGCATTCAATTTCTCCATCCCCAACTTTTTCAACATATGGGTTTATCTTTCTAATCTAAACTACCAAATATAGAAAAGGCCGTCTGAAAATATTTCAGACGGCCTTTTAAACCATACATCACTTAATTAAGCGTAATGGCGCGATTCACCTTTACCCTCAATATTGTCGGCACAGCGGCCACAAATAGTCGGATGAGCGGCTACAGAACCGATATCATCGGTATAGTGCCAGCAACGTTCACATTTTTCACCGCTGCTTACACGGGCGGTAACGGCCAATTCATCACCTTTTACAACCGTAGCTTTTGATACCAATAAAACAAAGCGTAATTCTTCATCCAAAGTTTTCAGGTATCCGGCTACTTCTTCCGGCGCAGTAATCTGTACTTCAGCCTGCAATGAAGAACCGATGCTCTTATCCGCACGCAGCGGTTCGATTGCAGCCGTTACAGCTTCCCGAACACTACGGACGGTTTGCCATTTTTTCAATAATTCGGCTTCGCTCTTTTCGTTCATTGAAGGGAATTCGTGCCAAGTGTGGAACAAAACGCTGTCTTCTTCGCCACCGCCGATAAAATCCCAAGCTTCTTCGCCGGTAAAGCACAAAATCGGTGAAATCAACAACACCAAACTACGGGTAATGTGATACAGCGCAGTTTGCGCACTACGGCGGGCATGGCTGTCCGCTTGGGTGGTATAGAGGCGGTCTTTCAAGATATCGAGATAGAAAGCGCCCAAATCTTCCGAGCAGAAGCTGACAATGTCTTTCACCGCATAATGGAACGCATAACGCGGATAATAATCACCGGCCAAACGCTCTTGCAACTGACGTGCCAATACCATGGCATAACGGTCAATTTCCAACATTTGGTCTTGCGGCACGGCATGTTCGATCGGTGAGAAGTCGCTCAAGTTGGCAAACAAAAAACTCAACGTATTACGGATGCGGCGGTAGCTTTCGGTAACGCGCTTGAGAATCTCTTTAGAAATCGCCAACTCGCCGCTGTAATCCGTAGAAGCCGTCCACAAACGTAAAATATCAGCACCGAATTCGTTATACACTTCTTGCGGAGCAACCACATTGCCGAGTGATTTCGACATCTTACGGCCGTTTTGATCCACCACAAAACCGTGTGTCAGCAACTGTTTGTATGGGGCGCGGCCTACGGCAGCACAGCCGATCAGCATAGATGATTGAAACCAACCACGGTGCTGGTCGCTGCCCTCCAAATACAAATCGGCAGGCCAAGCCAATTCTTCACGCTGTTTCAATACGGAAAAGTGCGTACTGCCCGAATCAAACCATACGTCAAGCGTATCGCTGAGTTTTTCATAATCTGCGGCCTCGGCACCTAGCAATTCCGCAGCATCTAAGGCAAACCAGGCTTCAATGCCTTTTTCTTCGATGCGCTTGGCAACTTCTTCCAACAGTTCCGCACTGCGCGGGTGCAGCTCGCCGGTTTCTTTGTGTACGAAGAAAGTCATCGGCGTGCCCCAATAACGTTGGCGGCTAACCACCCAGTCCGGACGGCCTTCAATCATTGCTTCCAAACGCGCACGGCCCCAAGCAGGGAAAAACTCGGTGGCATCCACCGCCTTCATAGCTTTATTGCGTAAAGTTTGGCCGTCTGTACCGTTTTTGTCCATGCCGATAAACCATTGGCCGGTAGCTCGGTAAATCAATGGTGTTTTGTGGCGCCAACAGTGTGCGTAGCTATGTTCGATTTTTGCCGAAGCCAGCAACCGGTTATTCTCGGTTAACCATTCGATAATGACAGGATTTGCCTCCCACACGCTTAAACCGGCCACTCGCGGTACGTCGCTGCGGTAGCGGCCTTCGCTGTTTACCGGATTATCCAACGCGATACCGTATTGAATACAGACAAAATAGTCTTCCAAACCGTGAGCCGGAGCCGTATGTACCAAACCAGTACCGGCATCCGTAGTAACGTGATCGCCATTGAGCATCGGAATATCACGTTCTAAAAACGGATGGCTCATATGCAGGCTTTCCAACTTGCTACCGTTGGTTTCGGCTAAAACGCTTGTATTCTCGAAGCCGTAGCGTTTCAGGGTTTCTTCGGCCAAATCTTTAGCCAACACCAGCTTGCCTTTGGGCGTATCGATAAGTTGGTACACCACTTCGGCACCCGCACTAACGGCTTGACTGGCCGGCAGAGTCCACGGCGTAGTCGTCCAGATAACGGCATAAGCTTCACCGCTGATTTCAGGCAAGCCGAATGCTTTGGCCAAAGCCGTATTGTCTTTAAACGGATAAGCTACATCGATAGCTGGCGAAATTTTGTCTTTATACTCCACTTCGGCTTCCGCTAAAGAAGAGCCGCAGTCCAAGCAAAATTGAACCGGTTTTTCGCCACGGTAGAGGTAACCGGCTTTATAGATTTCGCCCAAGGCGCGCACAGTATCGGCTTCGGTTTTGAAATCCATGGTGAGGTAAGGATTTTCCCAATCACCCATCACACCCAAGCGGATAAAGTCTTTTTTCTGGCGGGCAATCTGCTCTTTGGCGTATTCGCGGCAAAGCTCGCGAAAGCGTGCGGGCGGAATATCTTTACCGTGCAATTTCTCAACCATCAATTCTATAGGCAAGCCATGACAATCCCAACCGGGTACATAGGGAGCATCAAAACCGGCCAGGGTTTTGCTGCGTAAAATAATGTCTTTCAGGATTTTGTTGGCAGCATGACCAATATGGATATCGCCGTTGGCATAAGGAGGGCCGTCGTGCAGGATAAATTTAGGACGGCCTTTGGCGATTTCACGCAGCTTTTGGTAACGTTTGAGTTCATACCAGCTTTTCAGCCAGCCGCCTTCTCGTTTGGCAAGGTTGCCGCGCATCGGAAACGGGCTTTCAAGCAGATTTACGGTTTTGCTGTAATCGGTCATTTTCTTTTCTCGTACTTCGTTGGTATAGCTTCAGACGGCCCCAATATTCATAATGAATAAAAAGGCCGTCTGAAAATAAATTTCTCAAAGGGTATATTGTATCGGAATTATATGGTTTTTATAAGTTTTTACGCTTCATCGGCAGCAATAATTTAATTTATCTAGACTGCCCCGGCCATATGATTTTTATTCTGCCCGCCAATTTCGGGCTACATCCATATCATCCCAAATCTGTTTTTTCAGGTCTTCCAAACTGTCAAATTTCTCTTCGTCACGTAATTTATGCAAAAAACGGACATGTATCCGCTTTCCATAAAGATCCTCTGAAAAATCAAATATGTGGACTTCAAGCTTTTGCTTAAGCGTAGAAGAGACGGTGGGATTGGAACCAAAGCTGGCCACACCACGACGTTTACCAAAAAAACCTTCCACTTCTACCACAAAGACACCGCTGAGCGCGTAATGATGTTGCGCCAATTGTACGTTTGCCGTCGGACAACCAATAGTACGCCCCAACTTGGCACCGTGTTTCACATGGCCGCAAAGTGTGTAATCGTGACCGAGGATTTTCCCGGCATAAGCCAGATTACCACTCGAAAGTGCTTGCCGCACAGCCGTACTGCTTGCACGGATATTTTCCACCAACACCGAAGGTGTCCGTTCGGTTACCATACCTTCTTGCTGCTGCAGCGTTTCGAAACTGCCTTCCCGCCCGGCTCCGAAACGGAAATCATCTCCGATCAGCAGATATTTGGTATTCAATCCGCGGCGCAGTAAGCGATCAATAAATTCTTGTGCGGAAATATCGGCAAATGCTTGATTAAAACGCAATACCCATACGGCATCCAGACAGCCGGTTTCACGCAAAAGCCTCAACTTGCTCCGCAGCGGCGTTAAGCGGTAGGGCTGCTCCCGCCCGTGCTTGCGTGCGAAAAACTCTTGCGGCTGAGGCTCGAAAACCACGGCTACAGCCGGTAATCCGCGGCTTTTCGCTTCAGCTTTCAATCTTTGCAATATGTGAAGATGCCCCAAGTGCACACCATCAAAATTACCGATGGTTACCGCCGCACCCTGAGGAAAATTTGGGGCTTGGTTTTGCCCGAACCAAATGTTCATGAAGTAATTTTTTTACGTTTGGATAACGCGCTATTGTAAACGCAATCGGCGTTTTAATAAACCTTAACAGAAGACACGCTATCACCTGATGTAAAAACCATCCGCCGGCAAAACGCAGCAGCCGTCAACAGTGTTTCAAATCATATTAGGCACAACACCCCGTACCTGTCGGATCAGTATGTGGAAATTAGGGAAGTTATCTGTAAATTTAAACGCCCAATCATGTTTTTTTATTGTAAAATGGCGAGTTTTACGGCAAATATACTGCCTATTTCCTTATCCGTCCAACCACCTGAATTAAAGAAGCCGATATGGATTTCCGTTTTGACATTATTTACGAATATCGCGAGATGTTCTTTTACGGCGCGCTCACCACGCTCGGATTAACCGTAGCCGCCACTTTAGGCGGTACAGTATTGGGCTTGATCGGTGCTTTAAGCCGAATCATCCGCTTTGAAAAAGGCAACGCCCTGATGCGCGCCGTAGCTTGGCTGTTGCGCACTTTCTCGCTGATTTATGTCACCTTGTTCCGTGGTACGCCCCTATTCGTACAAATTTTTATTTGGTACTTTATCTGGGCGGTCGCTTTGATTAATCCTACTGATGGCTGGCTTATCAGCGGTGATTTGGCACAAGAATTACGCCGCAACTACGGCGCGCTGATTGCCGGTACTTTGGCACTCACCGCCAATGCCGGCGCTTATATTACCGAAATTATCCGTGCGGGTATCCAATCTATCGACAAAGGCCAAATCGAAGCGGCCCGCTCCCTCGGTCTCACCTATCCCCAAGCCATGCGCCATGTGATTCTGCCCCAAGCATTCCGCCGCATGCTGCCGCCTTTGGCTAATGAATTCATTACCTTGTTGAAAGACAGTTCGTTGCTTTCCGCCATTGCCGTTGCAGAGCTGGCCTATATCCAGCGTACTATTTCGGGCCGCTTTTCAATTTACGAAGAGCCGCTCTATACCATCGCGCTGATTTATTTGCTGATGACTATGTGCTTAAGCTGGTTTTTTGCTTGGCTGGAAAAACGTTACAACACCAAAGGCCAACGATAAAATCTATTTTTACCACCGTCTGAAATATGAAATATAAGCCCGCACATAATGCGGGCTTTTTTTACCAAATGCCGTCTGAACATTTCAGACGGCCTGTTTTTTATGATTCCAACCGTTTGCCTCTTTGTTATCTTGATATTTTCCGCCTTGATAACCATACGCAATCGGCTTGCCAGCTTAAGCACATAGCGGCCTAACCGTCTCCACAAAATATGAAACTTCACAGCAACAACCGCCACAACATTTTGTAATATTACAGCGACTCCGGCCACAAAAATCAATGTTTATAGATACGATCAAATACACCCCCGTCAGCAAAAAAACGCTGTTGGGCTTTCTCCCAGCCGCCGAACTCCTCATCAATCTTGACCAAACTGATGACCGGGAAAGCATTGGCAAACTCAGCTCGTACTTTTTTATTCACCGGGCGGTAAAAGTTTTTGGCGATAATGCGTTGGGCTTCTTCGCTGTACAAATGGCGCAAATATTCGCTTGCTACTTCCCTCGTACCTTTTTCATCAACATTTGCATCCACCACAGCAACCGAAGGTTCGCATAAAATCGATAATGAAGGAATGATGATTTCATAAGCTCCGCCCGACTGCCGCACTGCCAAATGCGCTTCATTTTCCCAAGCCAAAAGCACATCGCCCAAGCCGCGCTGGGTAAAGGAAATGGTCGAAGCCCTCGCTCCCGCATCCATCACCGGCACACGTTGATAAAGCTTTCGGACAAACTCTTCGGCTTTGGCATCACTACCTCCCGGCTGGTGTTTGGCATAAGCCCATGCCGCCAAAAAGTTCCAACGTGCCCCGCCTGATGTTTTCGGATTAGGCGTGAGCACCGCAACATCATCTTTTACCAAATCACCCCAATCGCGGATATTTTTCGGATTGCCCTTGCGCACCAAAAATACCACGGTCGATGTATAAGGCGCACTGTTATCAGGGAAAGCCTGCTGCCACTTGGGATTGACCAAAGGTTTGATTTTGTTTAACGCATCGATATCATGCGCTAAAGCCAATGTAACCACATCTGCTTTCAAGCCGTTCATCACCGCTAAAGACTGTTTGCCCGAACCACCGTTCGACTGTTGTACGGTTACTTCCTGGCCTGTCTTTTCACGCCAATATTTTTGAAACAGCGGATTGTATTCCAAATAAAGCTCACGGGTAGGATCGTAAGAAGCATTCAATATCGATACAGATGAAGCCGCGCCCTCAGCTCCTACCTTACCACTTCCGGGACTGCAAGCCGCCAATACCGGAGCCAACAAAAATACCTGCCATAAAGATTTGATGCCCATCACCTGCTCCTACTGTCAAAATTAGCCTGCAAGCAATATAGCAAGCGGTATTTACGGCAGGAAATATTGTTTTTTCATTTATTTATAACTAATTTACCTTCAAATAAAAATATGCCGTCTGAAACACTCATATTTTCAGACGGCATAATTGGTTTACGAGCCTAAACTATAATATATAACCAATTGCCAATACTATATTACAGCATCTATACATTCAGTCACAAACAGCCTTATTTTCCGGGCTCTGTCATAAATTTGACACACCCTATCAGAACGAAAATTTAAGTATCTGCTTTTATGCGGAGGTTTAAGTTTTCATTTTTATATAGCTATAGAAAAAATTAAATCCCAATTATAAATTATAATTGGGATTTAATTTTTTAGCTTAAATGGAATTCAAATGATTTTTTTATTTTTACATTTTTGCTATTAATAACTTTTAAAATACGAAAGGTATCAATATTATTCAACTCTCTGTAGATAAGCTCGCCATTCTCCTCATTATCTTTTTCATTACTTTCATAAATTGTATAGGTTAATTTTTCTAACCATATAACTTCAGAACCTTTTTTGGCAGCATAACGATTTAATACTTCGCACGTAGCACCTTTGGTTCTAGTTGCAGAGATAGCAATATCAGGTTTATGTTTATCAAAAAAAGCACAATTTTCTTCTAAGATATCAAGAATATCACCACCTGTTGCTATACAAATTTTTTTACCTTGATATCGTACACAACAAAGCTGATCTTTAGAGGTGCTGCCTTTTTGATAATCAATCTCTTTCCCAACACTTTTTAGCTGTTCTATCACTTGATTTAGTGTAGTAGTTTTCCCGCTATCTGAGCTACCGAATAATCCTATTACTACCATGTTATAACTCCTCGTTTTAAATTGTAAAAAATTTTCTTAAACTTGTTCCAGCCAGCTTTTTAATGCCGCACGCAAACGTTGCAATGCCGCATCCAAATCTTCATCATTCAGCAGCAAGCTAGGCGCCATCCGCACGACATCGCCGCCAGCCACCAATATCATCAAACCGTGTGCCAAGGCATGCTGCACGATTTCGGCGGCGCGGCCCGCATACTGCTCCGCCAACACGCATCCAACCAGCAAGCCCATACCGCGCACCTGCCGGAATACGCCCGTTTCCTCGCCCAATACCCGTAAAGCCGCTTGCAGCTTTTCGCCTTGCCGGCACACATGAGCCAAAGTTTCGGGAGACTGGATAATATCAAATGCACGCCCCGCTACTGCGCACGCCAACGGATTACCGCCGAAAGTGGAACCGTGCGTACCCGGGCCGAAGCTGGGGGCGACTTTATCGGTAGTCAGCATCGCGCCGATCGGGAAACCGCTGCCCAGTGCCTTCGCGCTGGAAAGAATATCCGGCACAACGCCGTAATGTTCATAAGCAAACAATTTTCCAGTACGACCCATGCCGGTTTGCACCTCGTCAAAAACCAACAACGCGCCGTGGGTATCGCAAACCCGCCGCGCTGTTTCCAAAAACGCCTTATCCGCCGGCAAAACACCGCTTTCGCCTTGAACCGGTTCGATAATCACCGCGCAAGTTTGCTGGCCGACTGCCGCTTCCAATGCAGCGGCATCATTGTAAGGTATATGGGTAATAGCAGGCGGCAGCGGGGCAAAATCGCGGCTGTATTTGGGTTGCCCGCCCACTGAAACGGTAAAGAGGGTACGCCCGTGAAAACCGTTTATACAGGCGACAATCTCATTTTTACTTTCGCCGTAATGGTCGCGGGCATATTTGCGCGCCAGTTTCAATGCCGCTTCATTTGCCTCCGCACCCGAATTACAGAAAAATACTTTGTCGGCAAAAGTATGCTCTACCAGTTTGTGCGCCAAATCCTGCGCCGCTTTGGTCGTATAGATATTGGAAATATGCCATAACTTTTGCACCTGTTTGGTCAGCGCTTCAATCAACGCCGGATGGCAATGCCCTAAGGCATTTACCGCAATTCCACCTGCCAAATCGATATATTCGCGCCCTTCACCGTCCCAGACACGGCTACCCGCACCCTTTTCCGGAACCATCGGCGCAAATGAAAAATTGGGGGTAAGGTAGTTTTGCATATCGTTATCCTTGCTTAAAAAGCACATCAGAAATTACGGAAAATGTATTGCCAACGCTGATTATAGCGATAAAACTTATCCGTATGCTTGATTATTTCCTTTTGATGAAAACGAAGTTTGTATTTATCGGATAATTTTCAGACGGCATCGGATCGAGGCCGTCTGAAATATTGCCATCTGCCTGAAAATGTAAAAGGCCAAATCCTTTTATCGAAGCAGGTTATAAAGCCGGGCGATATTTTCCGCTGCCGACAACAAATTATCATAGCCGTTTTGCAAGGCCTCTTCCAAAACGCCCGGGGTGCGGATAATCGGGAAAACCGCATCGATACCATATTCGTATACAACCTCATAACCCTGCCCTATGCTACCTACCACCGCAATAACAGGTTTTCCCAATTTTTTTGCCGCAAGCGCCACGCCCACGGGTGTTTTGCCGCGGATACTCTGACTGTCCATGCGCCCTTCTCCGGTCAACACCAAATCGGCATCACGTATTTTTTCTTCCAACCCCACCGCGTCCATCACAATCTGCACACCAGATTGCAGCATTACATCAGGCAACAGCAATACACCTCCGCCCATACCGCCCGCTGCGCCGGCCCCTTCGTGGTTAAGGATATTAATACCCGTATCACGCAATACAATATCGGCAAAACGGCTAAGCGCACCATCCAGCAATCCTACCATAGCCGGCGTCGCTCCTTTTTGCGGGCCGAAAACCGCCGAAGCGCCTTGCTCACCGCATAAAGGGTTACGCACGTCACACGCTACCCGTATCGAAACATTTGCCAAGCGGGTATCCAAACCGCTTAAGTCCACATATTCCAAATCCGCAAGACAGCCTCCGCCGTAACCCAAAGATACGCCGTGCTTATCGGATAATTTGACGCCTAATGCCTGCAACATCCCTGCGCCGCCATCATTTGTCGCACTGCCGCCTATGCCAAGAATAATATTTGTGACTCCTTGGTCCAAAGCTGCTGAAATCAATTCACCCGTACCATAGCTGGTGGTATAGAGCGGGTTTCTTCGTGCCGGCGGAACCAAATGCAAACCCGAAGCGGCGGCCATTTCGATAACCGCCGTTTTGCCATCCCCCGAGATACCGTATACCGCTTGTATTCTTCCGCCCAACGGATCGGTTACTTCCGCCTGCATCATCCTGCCTGCCGTAGCTTCAATCAACGACTGCACCGTTCCCTCGCCCCCGTCTGCCATCGGAACTTTCACATATTCGGCATGGGGAAACACCGTTTTCCATCCGGCTTCAAGCGCATCAGCCACTTGCAGCGCGCTCAAACTTTCCTTAAACGAATCGGGAGCAATAACAATTTTCACAAGATTTCCTTTTGTTGTGATAAATCACGAGGCCGTCTGAAAATCAATATTTCAAACCAATAAAAACACAAAATAATAAAAAACGGCCTGCAGGGAAAGCACCTGTCAGACCGTTTTCAATATTGCGCAGCAATCAATTAGCCAAATCGCCTTTCAAAGCCACACCGGCAATCACCGCACCCACATGGCATTCATATTCCTTAGTACTGCTAAACGTATTACGTTTGTAGTAACTTACTAAATTAACCACCCGCGAAGCACCGCTTGCTTTAGCCGAATCTTGAAACTGTTTTACAGCCGATAAAAACGCCCATTGGCAAGCTTTCTCATCCGATTTGCCAACCGCATTGGTTTTTTTGTTGCTCACCAATCCCTGCTTCACAATTTTACCGCCGCCGGAAGCAAAAGACACCTTGATAGAAGGATCCAATACCTTTTCCGCCTCAGGAGAACTCATAGCCTCCTGAATCGACAGCTTCAGCTGGGTGTCTCGGGCTTGGGCGGTAAATGCCAACGAAGCCAATACGGCACCCAATAATAATCCTGTTGCTTTTTTCATCGTTTTCTCCATAAGATTAACCGGTTCGGCAGCTACTTGAAAAATCGTGCGCACCGAAGTTTTAAAGATTGTACTGGATTTCTTGCCAAATGAATACAAAATACGGCCATACTATCAACATACTACTTGCCGGACCGGACTGTGCTTTCCGATATCAAGGCCAAAATCTGGATGAAGCGGATCAAATGCGCCTGAGCCGAAATCCCGCTTTAAAGCAACGCCCTGATTGGCAGACCAGCCGTTTTCTCAAACAAGAAAGCCGCCTGAACATCTTATCGCTTTCGCACAGCAAAGGTGCCGCTGTGCTGGCCGATGCCGCCATAGAGCTGCCGATCGGCGTAGATATCGAATATATATGCACGCGTGATTTTCCAAACTTGGCCGCTTATTCATGCAGCGGACAAGAGCAAACATGGTTGGCTGCACGGGGTTGGCTGGCTGTTGATTTTTATCGGTTCTGGACACTCAAAGAATCACTTATCAAAGCCGCCGCTTTGGATTTTCCGGCCGACATGGCCAAAGTCGGCATAGACATACAGACAGACGGCAATCCGAAAATTAAAAATCTCGGCGGATATTCATGGCATGGCATTTCGGCCTTGTGCGGCAATTGGGCTCTTGCCTGTGTATGGCGGGGCGAACCGAACCTTGCCCCCCAATGGCATATTTTCGGTAATTTGGGAACAAAAGGCTTACAAGATATTTGGTTGCTGTGAAACACAGCTAAAAAGCCACCAAAACAAAAATGCCGTCCGAATAGTTTTTCAGACGGCATTTTACATTCACATTCCGCGCCAGCGTTTGAATATCAATGAAGTATTAACTCCGCCGAAAGCAAAATTATTATTCATCACATAATCTGTTTCGATATATCTACCCGTGCCGCGAATATAATCCACTTTACCGCAACGGGGATCGATTTCATCCAAATTAATAGTCGGTGCAAACCAACCGCAATTCATCATCTCGATTGAAAACCATGATTCCAACGCACCGCATGCCCCTAAAGTATGCCCAAAATAACTTTTTTGCGAACTCATCGGAATACGGTTGCCGAAAACGGCCTCGGTCGCCAGCGTTTCGGCAATATCGCCCTGTTCTGTTGCCGTACCGTGGCCGTTGACATAACCGATGGCGGCAGCTTCAATGGCGGCGTCTTTCAAGGCCAACTCCATACAACGCTGCATGGTCTCTTTTTGGGGACGGGTAACATGACTGCCATCGCTGTTGGCTCCGTAGCCGACAATCTCTGCATAAATCTTCGCGCCGCGTGCTAAAGCGTGCTCCAATTCTTCCAGTACAAAAATACCCGCACCTTCTCCAATGACCAATCCGTCCCGCCCCGCATCATAAGGGCGCGGTGTTTTTTCCGGCTCGGCATTGCGGCGGCTCGCAGCATAAAGCGAATCAAACACATACACTTCCGATGGGCAGAACTCCTCTCCTCCGCCGGCCAGCATCATCGGAATCATGCCGTATTTAATGGCCTCATACGCATAGCCGATGCCCTGGCTGCCTGAAGAGCAGGCACTCGATGTCGGAATAATGCGCCCGGTCAGCCCGAAAAATATACCAATATTGGCCGCGGTGGTATGCGGCATCATCCGCACATAAGTGTTGGCGCTGAAATTCTGCGAAGTACCCGTTATCAGCAATTCGCCCACATCGCGGATATCTTTGGTACTTCCGGTAGACGAGCCGCACGCCACCCCCATACGTCCATCACAAATTTCGCTGTTACCCAGCAAGCCCGAGTCGGCCAATGCCTGTTCGGCCGCATCGACACATAAATAAGATACCCGCCCCATACTGCGCAACTGCTTACGAGTC
Source organism: Neisseria sp. S1 (assembly GCF_048060015.1). Taxonomy (NCBI): domain Bacteria; kingdom Pseudomonadati; phylum Pseudomonadota; class Betaproteobacteria; order Neisseriales; family Neisseriaceae; genus Neisseria; species Neisseria sp. S1. The sequence continues at coordinate 106,955 of NZ_JBLUPI010000006.1, read as the reverse complement.
CAATGGGCAGGCGGTGCGTACCCCTCAATAGGCGCCCCCAATCTCGCCTCTAAATCCGGATATTGCTGCTCCTGCCAATCCATCGCCCGAACGGCATTTTTACCTTGCTCGAAAGCCCTACGGATACTTGCCCAATCTCGCCCGAATGCGGTAATACCGCCTATTCCCGTTACCACTACCCGTTTCAACACAAACCTCCGTTCACCGCAATCACTTGTCTGGTAATATACGCCGCTTTTTCGTCCATCAGAAAACGTACGGCATGTGCCACCTCTTCGGGGCTACCCATACGCTGAGCCGGAATCATTTTTAAAATTTCGTCTACCGGCGTGTTTTCATCTAAAATATCGGTATCAATCAAGCCCGGCGCAACACAGTTGACGGTAATCTTGCGCTTGGCAAGCTCAATTGCCAAAGCTTTGGCCGCACCGATCAAGCCCGCTTTCGAAGCGCTATAGTTCACTTGGCCGCGGTTACCTATAAGACCTGATACAGAAGCCATACACACAATCCGCCCGGGCTTGCGCCGCCGTATCATCGGCATGCAAACCGGATGCAACACGTTGTAAAATCCGTCTAAATTCGTACGCAGTACATGATCCCAGTCGTCGTCTTCTAATGCAGGAAAAGCATTATCGCGGGTCAGCCCTGCATTCAACACCACACCGTAATATGCGCCGTTTGCTTCGATATCGGCAGTTAGCGTCTCACGACAGGCGGCACGGTCGGACACATCAAACTGCAATACCCGTGCTTGCCGCCCCAATGCACGCACTTGTTCCGCAACGGCTTCGGCCTCCTCTCGGCGGCTGCGACAATGTACGACAATATCATAACCATCTTGTGCCAAAGCTAATGCCACTGCCTTACCGATACCTCGGTTAGAGCCTGTGATTAAAATCGTTTCACTCATACGTTTCCCTTATTTTCAATATGTTTCAGACAGCCTGATTATCTTTTGGGCTAAATACATTCAATGCCGCCCGTATCAAAAGGCCATCGGAAGGCAGATTCGCTTTGGCATCCTCCGGTGCATCCGTCCAGCGGAGTTCGCAATCAAACACACCGAAACCGCCCGCATCCTGAGTAGAAGCACGCACATGGATTGACAACCGCATACCTACAGGTACGCCCTCGGCAAACAAATTCAGCTTGCGCGTACCCAACAAAAACCCCAAACGTACCGGCTCGCCTGCATTGCGGGCATGACACCCCGCCAATGCCGCAATCCCTTGCGCCATGATTTCCATGCCTGCCAACAGCGGCAAAACACCGTTTTGCAGCAGTATATGCTTTTCGCCAACCCGAGCTTCGGCATAAAGATAATCCTCGCCGTATTCGGTAATGACATCCAAAAGCACCATATGGCCGCTATGCGGCAGTAAAGGAGCGACTTCGTAGATAGGGCAAATTAATTTTTGCTGCATCTTTTATTCTCTAACTTTTTAGTACATTACTGGTTTGGCATTAATCCTGCCATATTTTGTAAATCACTAGCATTAAAACGAATACATTCGGTACCAACCTTTGAACCTGCCATTCTTATAGGATTATTCTTTTCATCAAAACCATCCGGTGGGCAAAGAATTTTTATATTTTTTGTATTAACTACTAAACTCCCATATAAATATAAATTATCCTGATTATTTTTTATATTTCTATTATCTTTTAAATTAGAAAACTTAATCAATAAAAATTTCAAGCCATCATCAGACATTCCCGTTCTTTCAAAAAAGCTTTTGTTAACCATAAAAAGAGAATGTTCATCATTAGAAAATTGAATTAACTCAAAGGGGGCACTAACCCTTAACCTATGGTCACTCCCCAATAAATTAGAAAGATTAAAAAATAAATAGCATACAAGGTACCATGAAAAAAATATTAATATTGGCATTAATATTTTTAAATTTTCACTCTTCCTATCAAATAAAAAATATAATAATTGCAGAAAAATAATACAAGCAACCCAAACAGCAGCCATGACCAATGCTGCATCTTTATCAAAAATAACAGCAAAACCAAAACCAGAAACAAAAAAGGTAAATATATACAATAAAACAACAAGAATCCATATCATTGAATTCTCAAAAAAATTTAATATTTTAAAAAAACCAGTATATATTTTTTTGTCCTCAAAAATTAATTTAGAATAAATAATAAAAATTGGAAAAATAAATTGAGTAAAAAAAATAAATAGACCAAATACAACCGAAATCCAAACACCAGAAATATCACTAGCAATATCTATGAAAATAGCTCCTAACCCAATATTATACAAGTATGCCCAAAGCAATATAAAACCTAAAAGATAAAAAATTGAAATAGAGGCTAAAAAAATAGTGGAAAAAAATATAATTTCTCATAATATTTCTTATCAGAAACTGTTTTTTCAGCCACTTCAATATTATTTAAACTTTTAGAAAGTTTAGATAGTTTACCCTTCATTTTCTTATATTGAATTTTTAAATCATCCTTCAAATTATTATTTTCTTTAATAAGATTTGAAATCTTATTCAAAATATAATTTTCTTTTATAATAATTTTACACTTAAGTACAAAAAATATAAAAAACAACAAAATCCATTTAATGCATAAAATTTTCTTACCAATTCTTTTTTATACAGCTTAATCTCTTTTTTATTAAAATTATTCCATTTTTCAATTTCATTTCTGCAAGCAAAAATCTTTCCCCTAATTTCCCTTATCTTCAAAACTACAAATCTATTGCTTTCAAATGCCTGACATTGTTCTAAATCGTGAATATCTTTTTGTATATCATCAATACTCTTAAAAATATCTTTTTCTTTAATCATTAACCTCTCCTAAAGCTATATATCAAAATACAATTATAAAGGTTAGGTATTTATATTTTCACTACCGCCAATCACCACTACTGCATTGCTGCCGCCAAAGGCAAATGACGAACTTGCGCCGATACGGGTTTCAGACGGCCAAAACCTTTCGTTATCCGTCAGCGAGATTACGGGTAAGGCGGTATCCTGTATGCCGTCCCACAATTGCGGCGGCAGCCTGCCGTGCGGGTTGTGGCGACGACTGACCATGCCCCATAAGAAAGCCGCCTCTAATGCACCGGCTGCTCCCAGCGTATGACCGGTAAGCGGTTTGGTTGATGTACAAGCGGTATGGCTTCCGAACACTTTATTTACCGCGATGCTTTCCATGCTGTCGTTATGTACCGTTCCCGTACCGTGCAGATTAATCCAGCCGATTGCTTCAGGCGGTAAATCCGCGCTTCTCAGTGCGGCTTCGAAAGCCATGATTGCTCCTAACCCGTCGGGACGTGGTGAAGACATATGGTAAGCGTCGCTACTGCTGCCGAAGCCTAACAAAGGCAGGCTTTCGGCAAAATCCGCTTCACGAGTCATTACAAAAGCAGCGGCGGCCTCACCTATATTAATGCCGTTGCGGTTATGTGAAAACGGATTGGCTATGCCGTCTGAAAGTACTTCCAACGAAGCAAAACCGTTAATCGTCAGAGGCGACAACGTATCCACACCACCGCATATAACGGCATCACATAAGCCCGCCCGTAAGAGACGAGCCGCGCTTATCAAAGCGCGCGCACCCGATGTGCAAGCGGTGGAAACGCTATAACAAAGGTTTTGCAGCCCATACACGGCGGCTGTGAAATCAGCAGGGGCAGATAAGGTTTGCTGCTGCTGGTTGAACGATACCTCCTCCCAACTACCGCCTGCGGCAATATGTCGAAACATGGGTAGGTTTTCATCCACGCCACTAGTGGATGTACCGATCACGACGGCAATACGGTTAGCACCGAAGCGTTGTTTGGCCGCCTCGATATCACCCTCGATTTGTGACAATGCATGCCACAGCAATTGGTTATTACGGCTTTTATGGCCGTCTGAAAGTGTTTCGGGAAAAGCCCTCAGCATTTCGTTAACCGCACCAAAAGCATAATTTTTTCCGGCTACCCATTGATCGGACAATGTCAGGGGAGATGATAGCGGAGGTCGTAGCAATACATCTATATGGTGTTGTAAACCGCTGCCTAGTGCGCTGGTAACGGCGGGGGTAGTGAGATAAACAGGTTGCATTTTTATTTTTCTTAAAAAATTCACACAACAAAATTAAGGCTCAATCTGGCTGACACGCCATTGTTTGCCATCAGGAAAAAGAATATCCGTATGGCCGTCTGAAACCCGAATACGCCATAATTCCCGGTTACCCGAGAGATATAAGGTTTCCCCATCATCACGGCGGATTTGCTGCTGCGGATACAAGGTGTCATCCGATTGGATCAATAACGGCAGCATCGCACCGAATAAGCGGCGCGACTCCCGATTCGGCGGAACGAAGCCTTCGTTTACCCATCCTTGGCGGTCTAATATCTGGCGCGATACCGGCGCACCCAATGCATCGGTTTGTACAAACCTGATATTTTCCGCTTCGGGCTGCACCGCCAGCAGACTGGTTTGCGCCACATTACCCGCCGGATCCAAAAGCTCAAGCCGAAACCATTGGGTTTCGCTGCTTTTCCATTGCGGCCAGCTTTGCAAACGGGGAATGTCGCCTGAAAAAGCACAAGCCGCCAAACACAACACCGCAGATGATACGGCTGCTTTTCTTAACAGAAAAAATATTTTCATCATTTCAGACGGTCTCTTCCGCTGCTTTAAACCAAACCTAATCAATCTTGTGAAGCCCAGCCGACAAGTTCGGCCAATGCATTCAACCGGCGTTCTGATTTTTCCACATAAGGATTGTTTTCATCCCAAGCGTAACCCGCCAAAATCGAACTGAGCATCCTGCTGATATCGGGATTGCGGTTTTTAGCATAAATCACATCCTGAAAACGGCCGTCATACCAACCGTTTACATAGGTTCGGAATGCATTTACCCCCACCATCAGCGGCTCCGCAAACTCGGCCTGCCAATCGGCACAACCGCCCTTCAACTGCTTCTCCAACAGATCCGCAGCTAATTTGGCCGAATGCAACGCAATGGTTACGCCCGATGAAAATACCGGATCCAAAAATTCGGCCGCATTACCTAACAAGGCAAAATTTTTACCGTGTAACGCTTTGACGTTTGCCGAATATCCCTGAATGCTGCGAAATGGAAATTCGTTATCCCACACCGCATCGGCCAACACATCGGCCAACATCGGACACTCGAGCGCAAACTTTTTCAATACGGTTTCGGAATCGCCGGTCAGCTTTTCGGGAGTACCGACAACGCCGATAGAGCAACGTCCGTCTCCAAACGGAATCGTCCATAACCACACATCCCGATGTTCCGGATGTGTGGTTATCAAAATTTTATTACGGTCGAATTTCGTGCTGGTAATGTTGTCATCAATATGGGTAAAGTGTGCCATACGCGGCGGCAGTTCGGATGGCGTTTCCAAATCCAACAAGCGCGGCAGCACACGGCCGTAACCGCTCGCATCCAATACAAATTTAGCATTCAGCGGGTAGCTCTCCCCTTTATCGGTTTCTACCCGAAGCAATACCTCGCTTCCGCTATTGTCAAAAGCCGTTACACCGTGACCGAAGCGGACTTCCACTCCCTGCTTGGCCGCTTCATCAATCAAAATTTTATCGAACAGCGCACGGCGTACTTGAAACGTAGTACCCGGCCCAGCGGTAAATTTGTCTGTAAAGTCAAAATAGGTGTAACGGTTGCCCCAAGTAAACGCGGCACCATTTTTAAATTGAAAGCTAGGTTCGGCCGTCACTGCCTCGGTAAAGCCCGCTTCATCCAAGATTTCCATACAGTGCGGCAACAAGCTTTCGCCAATCACGAAGCGCGGAAAATGCTGTTTTTCCAACACGCATACTTTAAAACCCTTTTTATGCAGCAAAGCCGCCGCCGCCGAGCCTGCCGGCCCTGCACCGATAATCGCAACATCAACAGAATGATTCATTTTTGGCTTTCAATCATTTAACTTTAAAAGATAATCTTATGCTTCCGGGTGATGTTGATTAAAACTTCTTGTTTTCCATATCCAACAGCCACGAAGCAAACAGCAAATTAAATACCACGCCCACCGCCACGCTGATACCGAATGCGGCAACGGCGGGCGTACTGCTCGTTGCCAACAATACAAATGAAATGCCGGTAGTGAGTGCGGCTAGCAGCATTCCACCCAACCTAGCTTCCGCCGTCTCATGTACGGCACCTGCATAAACAGCATAATCCACGCCGATGGCCGATACCAGCAGCAAACCGAACATCGCAAACAGGCTGACCGGCAAACCGATCCAACCCAATACGGCAACGGTACATAAAGCTGATGCCAGGGGTACGGCCAAAACCAACATGCCGCGCCATATCCCAAATATTTTCCACAACACCAGCAATGCCAAAGCATAAGAAGCCAGCTTCAACCAAGCGGCCTGATTTCGGGTGTGGTGGAACAACTCGTTGAGGTGTGCGCGCTTATCCGCCCAATGTATTCCGCTGATTCCGGTTACCACCGCTTTTACCGCAGAAACATCATGCACGCCGTTTAACCTCACTACAGCAGCCCAACGACCCGGTATAACTTCTCCCAGATACAAAGGCTGCCAAGCCTCGGCCAAAGGCGTTTGCAAGCTTTGCGATAATGTTACGGTTGGAGCCGAAGCCGCCTGCTCCAGCGCACTTTTCATGGTTTGGCGCGGTACGCCGATTTCACGCATCGAAGCCCAAGCGCGCGGAGTCAAAGCTAAATTTTTCAAGTGTGTTCTCAAAGTTTGCTGGTCGGCGGTATTTTGTATCCATTGGTTAAGCGATTGCACGCCATCCAATTTTTTATCTGCTATCAACGGTTGCAAAGCCGCCTCTACCCGCGCGCTTTGAAGCAATAGCCCGTCTTCGTCTGCCGCCTCCACCACTATATATTGCCCTCCGAAATCGGCACCGCTCAAGTGACCGATGGCTTGCGCCTCTGCCAACATTTCAGGCTGGACGGCTACCCATTGGCGGATATCGTCGTGCCAATCGCTGCGCCATAAACCTATGGCCAGCAATATACCTGCCAATATCACCCAACCGCGCTTTTGCAAACGTTTTTTCAGACGGCCCGCCAAAGGGTAGAGCTTATCCGTCAATGTTGCAAAAGGAACGCTTTTATTTTGGTAGCGCACAAACAAAAGCGGCAACCAGCACACGGTTGCTCCGAATGCGCCAAGTAAAGCGAAGCCTGAAAAAACAGCTGTTTGGCGCAATATCGGCAACGGTGTAAACCACAGTAACGCGTAACCCGCCACCGTAATAACCAAACTAACGGCAAAAGTCGGCAACACATGCTTCATTGCCCGCTCTGCCTGCCAAATACGCCCTTTAGCGGAAAAAACCGAGGGCGTCAGCCAATGCAGGGGAAAATCGACCAACATACCGATCAGGCTGGTGCCGATAACAATTGTCAGAATATGAATTTGTCCGAACACAGCTAATACGGCGGCCAACCCGGCCAACATCCCAGCCAAAAGCGGTAAGACCAAAACCAGCACCCTGCCGCTACGGAACACCCAAAGCAGCAAAGCCAAAGTCAGCCCCAAACCTGCCGTGCTCATCAGACGGCTTTCTCTTTCGGCATCCTTTTTTGCAGTGGCCGCAAAAACCGCGCCGCCGGCACTTAAAACCTCTGCCTGCTGTTTTGCCGCCAAAGCCCGACTCTCTTTCAACAGCTTCGGCAAATCGGCACTGGCATTAACAATATCATTGTTTTTCGGCAAGCGGCCTCGCAACCATACCCAAGTTTTTCCGTCTTCACCTTCGGTAAACAGCATTCCGCTGGCCGCATGCCATTGTAAACGGCTCTGCGGCGCGGCCTGAGTCATCGTAAAGCGGCCAAAGCCTAGCCAATCCTCATCTAAAGGCAAAGGTGAAGGAGCCGCGAAAGGATTAACCGCATCTTGTGCGCGCTCTTTAAAATAAGCTTTCGGATCGTCAAACAGCAAACGGCGGACATGAAGCGGCAATACGGCCAAGCCTAATTTGGCTGTATCACTGCGCACTTGCTCCAAATCCGGTGTGATTTCACTGTCTACCGCCTCAAATATGCCGCTGCTGCGCCACGATTGCGCCAGTTCGGAGGCCGTCTGAAAAGCTTTATCGGCGTCACTGCTGCCTACCAACAATACAACCTGCCCGTTTAGTTGGGCTTCGCTCACCCGATCCGCTGCCTGCAGTAAAACGTCTTGAGCCTGCTCCTGCGGCAGCAATGCGCTCAAATCGGTTTGCAACCACGAACGCGCCGCCAACATATAGGTTAAAAATACGGCGGCAGCGGCCATCGCTATACAATAAAGAATATGGGACGGCTTTTTCATCATAATCGGTTAATCTGCTTCAATAAGCGGGAATCGGCAAATCCGCACTGATTAGAGTATCGGCTGCAAGCTACTGCATACTAGCAAACCTCTTCAGCACAGATATTCATACGGCATTGAGATAAACTTATTGCAACGCTGCTTGCGCAAAAGCATCCAATGCCTGATTGGTATTGATACCGTTAAATGTCATAACGGTGCGATCTCCCTGTTTTTCATTCAGTTCGATTTTACGTACAACGCTGTCACCACTGATGTCGATCCGGGTAAAAACCTGTTTCATCACAACGGTTTTCGGAATCAGGCGCAATGTCCACTGACGTTCATTTCCCGAAAGTTGCAAATCAAACTGCTGCTGTAAGCCCGCCGTATTACCGCCCAGCAAATCCAAAAACAACTTAATCTGCTGTGACTGTGCACTTTTACTGCCTGATGCTGCCACCCAATTTTTACCGTTCCACTGCATAATGCCGTCCGAACGTACGCGCAAGCGGTTTTCAAAAGGTTTTTGCATCTGCCAGAGCAAGCCGCGGTGCGGCTGTAAAACGAAACGGCCCTGGGTCGTCATCGGTTTGGACAATGATTTCAAATAACGCTGCTGCACAAAGCTGCCTTGCACGTTCTGCGGTTTTTGCAGTGTTTGCGCCAATTCGGCAGTGTCAAAGGCCCATAAAAGCGGGCTGCACACAGTCAATACCACGCCTATCATCCATCTTTTCATCTTGAGCAATCCTTTCACTATTATTTCAGGCCGTCTGAAAACTCCGGTGCCGCTTAACCGCCTCCAGCCAGCTTGAAGGCGTTTGAAACTGCATTTCTCCGTTTTCCAATGAAACGGCCACCTGCGTAGTCGATGCCTTGGTCAGCTTCTGCCCGCTCTCCGAATCCACTATGGTATAGTCAATTCGCAAACAGCTCTCTATTTCCACAACGGCCAAGTCCACACGGATTTTTTGGCCGAAACGGGCAGGCTTCACATATTTCAAATTCAATTGTACAACCGGCCAGCTATAGCCGTTTTTTCCCATTTCGTTATAGTCATAACCGATAGAAGATAAAAACGCGCAACGGGCAACTTCCAAGTATTTCACGTAATGGCCGTGCCATACGATATGCATGGCATCTACATCAAAAAACGGCACTTCAATTTCAATACTGTGCCGGCAATAAATATGTTTAGCCATTATCTTCGTCTTTCCAAAAATCGTAAAAATTAAACCATTGCAAAGGATTTTCCGCGCATTCCAAGGCCAGGCGGTCTGCAAACTTTTGGGCCGCTTCGGCCACCGCCGCGCTACGATTGCTGCGCGTCCATTGTGCCGCATCGGCAAAACGATGTAATTTCAAATGGTAACGACCGTTATGCCAAACACAAAACAAAGTGTTTAATCTCGTTTTCAGCAGGCTGGCCAGCAACCATACACCTTGCGGCATTTCAGCGCTTGCCCCGAGAAAATCCACGGTTACCGTTTTTTCACCGCGTACCGGGATACGGTCGGCGGCAATGGCAATCCACTCACCCTCATCCAATCTACGGCTGAGCTCCATCATCAAAGCCGCATCCAAATCGGTTACCTGTATTAATTGGATACGGTCGGCTCCCGCCCTTACCAGTGCATCATTAAACGCCTGTGCATGACGACTGTGTACCAATACATTGAGTTTAAACCCTTGATGGTGCGACACTAACGCCCGACAGATTTCTACATTGCCCACATGCGAGCATACGAAAATCTGCCCGCGCCGTCCCGTCTGGTGCATATCAGCATAAATATTATCCGGGTCGTGCAACACCAAATCTTCGTAACGTAATTTACGCTGCCAAACGGCAAAACGATCACAAACTGCCCTGCCAAAAGCTACAAACTGCTTCAAAACCGGAAATCTTTTAGGCAGCGGCGCATCGGGAAACGACTCTTTCAACCGTAACTGATACCGGCTAATGTTGCGTCTTGGTTTTGGAGCGGTCAGATAAAAATATAATACGACAAACCAAATGCACGGGTTCATTAAAAAAGGTGGCAGATAGCGTACCATCAAAGTAGTAATACGGAGAAACAGTCGGTTTCCCCGTTCTTGTTGCTGCGCCCAATGATTCGACTGATTCATGGTTTTCAGACGGCCTTATTCCGTTTGTTCGACATATCGCCTAACCTCCTTCTCAGCATTTCAAAAAACAAGCGGGCATGCATTTTGCTGATGCGCACATTATCCGCCCATGCGTCAAAGTGGGAAATGCCGTCTGAAGCATATCTTACAGGTGTTTTTATCCAAACAGTTTTCACGCCGCGCCAATGAAGGCGTACTAAAATTTCGGTATCAAAATCCATACGGTCGCCGACACATTCCTGCCGTATCACGGCTAATACCGGATCCACGGGATACAGCCGGAAGCCGCACATTCCGTCTTTAATATCGGTAGATGCCGTATTAACCATATTCCAAAAGTCGGTGATTTTCCGACCGTATAGTCTTGCTTTTGGCGCATCGCTACCATACTGCGGCCAACCGCATACCACTGTCGAAGGCTGCTCCCTGGCAGCGGCCAATAATTTTTCAGTATCGGGAAAATGATGTTGTGCATCCGCATCCACCTGCAAAACATGGCTGAAGCCTTGTTGTTCGGCATATTTCAGCCCACACTTCACCGCTGCTCCCTTCCCCCCGTTAAGCGGACGGTACAGGACGTCAATACCCTCTTGGGCGGCCAATGTTTCTAAAGTGCGGCGGCTCTCCTCACCCGAACCATCGTCTACAATCAACACAGGCAAATCAAAACCACGCATCGCAAGCGCCACATCACCCACCGTATCGGGATGTTTGTAATGCGGTATCAGCACCAATACTTTCATTTCAGAAGGCCTCCTGAGAAAAACTGCCGAATACAATGCGCCCTGATGCGCAAACCGCTTCTTGGTTTTCCAGCTTAAATGTCAGCTTGTTTTTCGCACCATCATATTTCAATGAGAGTTTTATCGAATCGTACGGCCGCAAAAACTGTTGGTATTTCAAATTTTCTACGCATACAACAGCCTGTCGGCCCCAATCGAAACGTGCAGCTGCATCCCGTACCCACTGCAACTCCACCACACCGGGTACCAATGGGAAATTAGCGAAATGGCCACCGAAATAAACCAAATCCAACGGTACCCGACTTTCGAGCAGCCATTCATTATCTGAAATCTGCTTCATTTCGGACGGCCACACAGGGGCGGTTTGGCTATCTGTAAAAGCCGTCTGAAAATCTGCGGCGGCAATTTTAGCTTGGGTATTGCGTGGCAATATATCAGCAAACCGCCAATAACGCGGCACGGCAATCATATCCTGAGCCGCCGAAGTATGCCGTTTCAGATGGCTGACTATTGCCGCCCGCCCATGTTCACGCAATGCCGCAATACCCATTTCACTCAACGCCACCCAAACAGCCAGCCGTTTGTATTTCGGATGTATGCCGCAATAAGCATCAGCTACCCATTCATGCATCAGCAAATCTTGTTCGATTTGTGCCAATGAAACGCGCTTGTCTTCAAACTTGATAATACGGTCACTCCGTCCCAGCAATAAAAAACCGCCTTCTTGTTTTTCAACCACATCGGCAGTCTGTTGCTTTCCGTCACTCCACGGTGACTGCACCCACAAAGCACCCTCCCCCGCACTTTGGCCAAACGCTACTCCCGGTAAAGGCTGCCATGACTGAGAGCCATAACGCGAAGCGATAACGCCAGTTTCGGTGCTACCGTAAATTTCCAACGGCAGCATAAGATGCCGCTCAAGTAATTCTGCTGTCGAATAGGGTAATGCACCGCCTGCAGAGACAATACCGGACAACTTCGGCCTAACCGCCTCCCAATTCCGCTCCTCTCCCATGCGGTTTAGCAAAGCCGGACTGGTAATCCAAACAGTACGCACGCATGCCGACGTTTCCGCCAGCAAATTTTCAGGATATACGCTCTGTTTGCGCGAAATGGGCAAACCCGCACTAAGCGGCAATGCAAAACGGAAAGTAAAGCCATACAAATGCTGCGGGCTGACGCTGCCCATAACCACAGCACCCTTATCAGCAAATAAGGGTAACTGAGCCAACACTTTTGCTTCGGCTTGTATCTGAGCCAATGTTTTCACTACTACTTGGGCTTTGCCGCTGGAGCCCGAAGTTTTTAAATAAACCTCTGCCTGTTCATTTAAAAAATCGGTTTGCATCGCCGTAATACTATCGGGCTCCATTGCGTGAAAACAATCCGGCAACACAAAAGTAGAATGCTTTGAAATATCTACCGCCGCCAATTGGTCTACAACATCGGTTAACCATACCTCCGCCTCGCTATCTGCCCATCTTGTATTGTCGTACGCAAGGTTCGGCGGCAAGATTACCCTCGCCCCTGCATACCATACCGATAAAACGGCACATGCGAATAATGCCGCATCATCAAACCACAACGCGGCACTTTTTACACCTGCGGCTTTCAGACGGCCTGAAAGATAAAAAACCGTACGGTTAAAATCCGCACGTTTCCAATCCGGAGAAACGGCAATCAAATCGTCGCCAAACAAATTTTCAGAAAAGATCTGAGATAAACTATACATAACAAAACTACCGTTACCCTATGCGCAAAGCAAAGACGCAATAATGTTGATTAACGGATATCACAACTTGCATCAAAAATCTTTTTATACTTTTCCGTTTTCAGCCTTTTTAATGCAAAGTGCATTGTTTCCGGCAAAGTAACTAACGGCAACAAAAGTAATGCCAATAGCAATATAATAATTGGCAATAACCAAAAATCATAAATTCTATATTCAAACCCAAAGGCGAGCATATATATCGTTAATAGGGAAATTAAAATAGGACTAAAAGCTATCCAGCCCCAATATTCTTGTTTAATAAATCTATTGAGCCTTTCTCTTTTAAAAAATAATTTTTCTTCATATCTATACTCGGCCCCATTCCACTTAATCGCCGCCCCCATACCAAACCGCCTTTAGCAAATACCACATCCAAAATACCGTTCAAATCAATTTCTTTTTCCAACAAAAAATCCAATTCCTCTACCGAGAGTTCCTTTAAATAAGGAATTTTTTCTGCTCTATTTGGCGCATTAAAAAACCGCGGTAATCGTTTTTCATATGCTTGTTTCTTGTATCGGAAAAATACACGCTTGTTAAAAACCGCCTGATCTTGTCTAGCTCATCTTCCGTTGGCTCGAATTCGCCATGTACATATTTTTTTAGATTTTTTCTGCTCCAAAACGCAAGGATATTTTGCAAAATGTGATTTATATTCCCCATAGTACATATCCGTTATTCACAATAATCCGGCCATTACAAACGTAACACTATTTTCCTATACAGCCATTCGCCGCCCAACAGCATACCCATTAAAACGTAGGAAATGATACCGGTATAAAAAGCCCACCATTCATACTGTTCCGCCCACACCAAAACAGCGGCGGCTAATGCATTTAATATAAAAAACACGCACCATATTTGTGTTACCTTGCGAGTATAGCGCACTCCCTCAGGCGGCAAATCCGGATTCTGCAAACGTGCCAACCGCTCAATCACACTCTGCTTGGCAAACAAGCTACCGCCAAATACAGCCAGCATCAACAAACTCACGCCCACCGGATACCAATACATGGTTTGCGGCAAACGCAGCCACAACACTATGACAAAAAAAACAGCCACAATTACAGCTACCGTACGTTGGCTACTTTCTCGGCTGAAAAAGGCCCTCAAAAGCCACAAGCCGCACATCAACCCAGCAAGCCAATAAAAAGCGCCGTTGTCGCGCCCCCAATACCACAACAGCGGATAGGCCACGCTCAACAGCGCCAATATTATCTGCCAAACGGTACGCACTTATTCTGCCGCACCTTTACGCAACACGGCCTGTACGACATCTTCAACCGTACGTACGCTACGAAAATCTTCAGCCAACAATTTATGCCCGGTCTGTCGCTTGATATGATCGATTAAATCGATGGCATCGATACTGTCTATTTCCAAATCTTCATAAAGATTAGTTTCCGGCTTGATGCGCTCAGGCTCGATTTCGAAAAGATTTACCAAAGCATCACTTAGAATTTTTCGGATTTCTTGTTCAGTCATTTTTTATCCCCAATTATTGTGCCTGTTGGGTACGCACGAAGTCTGCCAAGGTTTTTACACTAGTAAAATGATCGCGCAAATTTTGGTTTTCTCCGTCCATTTGAAAACCGAATGCTTTTTGAACTGCCAAACCAAGCTCCAGAGCATCCACCGAATCCAACCCCAACCCTTCGTCGCCAAACAAAGGCATATCGGTTTCAATATCGGAAACAGTTATGTCCTCAAGCCCTAAACTGTCAATAATTAATTGTTTGATCTGATTTTCCAAATTCATGTTGTTTCCCGTATAAAATAATCTTGCAAATAAGCATTCAACCTTCTGGCTGCAATCGGTAACGGTTTTTCAGCAAGCCAGCTTTGCGGATCAATATCTTCACCGACATTAATCTCATAGTGAACTTTTCGGGATGGGATTTTATACCATGGCTGGCCTTTTTTAAAATTAGGAGGTGTCATTTTTATGACTACCGGCGTAATCACTGCAGCGCTACGCAAACCGATCGATACCGCTCCCCGATTTAATTTAACCTGCCCATCCCAGCCGGTACGCGTTCCCTCCGGGAAAACCAACAAAGATTGCCCGCCTTTTAAAACCGTATCAACCTCTTCCAACATTTCCATCGATTCATCGTTCGGAATATAGCCGGTTGCCAGAATCGGGCTCTTCATAGCCGGATGGTTTAATAAATCCTTTTTAACAATACAGTTCATACGCGGTTCGTGGCTAATTAGTAAGACGACATCCAATAAAGAAGGATGATTGGCCAACACCAGCTGCCCAGGTCGTCCTAGCTTTTCCAAGCCGTTAAACTTTACGCTCAACACACCGGAAACAAGCAGGTAACGTACAAAAAAATGCCAAATACCACCTACCAACCTGCGTGCTTGCAATTGACGTTTTAACTGCCCACGAGTGCTATTCAACGTATATGGCAGCAGCACCAATTTAAATAAAACACCCACTACTCCAAATAGTACGAATCCAAACAAAGTAGCCAAAAAACGGCGGCTATAATCCAAATACCTCATTATTTTTTCTGCCACAACCAACGACGTATACCGTAATCCTGTATATGCTCCTCGGCATCAGAATGTAAGAATGTCAACCAATCCAAGGCACCTTCATATACGGGCAAATCGCTATTTGCCTTTGGCGCAGCCGGAAGCATACTGAAAACATATTCGTTCCCTTCTTCCACCATCATCGCCATCGCATAGGCAAAAGGGGCTCGTGTTGCCACAACCGGGTATTCTTTCCTAAGCGGATCATCTGCCACAACAACAAGTACTCGGGAATGCCCCTCACCCAGCAGTGCATAGGCTTCTGCCAAAGCTGTTTCCAAGCCATCACAACATACCGATAATGCGGTATTTTCGCTCATATCACCACGCAGCATCGACCATTGGCCTGGCAAGGCATTATGTACGGACAAGCCGAAAGAGGTAGGAGAAACCGTACCTTCACGCAACAATGCCAGCCATAATTCGAAACTGCGGTTCAACTCACCATCGTGAGAGACAAACACCAAAGGAATATTGGAATATTGTTCCACCAGCGGCCAAGCCGCATCAAAAGCCAAACGGGCTGCGATACCGAGGCGGCGACGTTGCATTGCAGGTAAGAAAGCAAGGGCCGGCTTATACTCGACATCAAGATTAATCCGCCCTTCTTGCCCCCATAAACGCCATGCCTCATCATCCGAGAAATAAGGGCAAACGGCACGAAACTGAGTAATTTTTATAGAAAAACAACACGCCGTATCAGCCCGATTCATAGCAACTTTCAAAACTTTACAAAATGAACGTATTTTAACCTATTTGCCATATTTTAACCAGCAACAACCCTATTTCTTCCGGCTCATATTTCTATGTGAAATACATAGGCTTAATGTAGTTTTGAGAGGCAGGCTACACTTCATCTATAACCATAATCAACCAGGCTTAACAATGCCTTGTATCTTTATATAACCAAACCCTATTTAGATACAACCAGCCGTTCTTTCCCTTTTCAGACGGCCTATATTAAAGTAAAGCAATCCATAAATCCCTATCGTTCCAAGGAGAAACAACAATGTCTGCAGCTATCCGTACATTTAGGATTGCTACCTTATTGGGTATAGTAGCAACACTTGGTGCCTGCTCGCCCTCTAGCTCCAATGAGGCAGCTAACGAACCCTCCTCCCAAACTACCAATGGAGCCACAGCATCAAGCCAATCGGTCAAACTGCTGAATGTATCTTACGATGTAGCACGAGATTTCTACAAAGATTACAACCTTCTATTTAAAAAAGAGTATGAAACCAAACACAGCGGCAGCAGTATTGATATCCAGCAATCACACGGCGGTTCCAGCAAACAAGCTTTGGCGGTAGCCAACGGATTACAGGCTGACGTCGTCAGTATGAATCAGACTTCAGACATCGAATTACTACAAGACAAAGGTCTGGTGGCTCAAGATTGGGCAGGCCGGTTGCCAAACCAATCGGTACCCTTTACCAGCACAACCGTTTTTTTGGTACGCAAAGGCAACCCTAAACAAATCCGCGATTGGTCTGACTTAACCAAAGATAATCTTCAAATCGTTATTGCCAATCCCAAAACCACCGGCAACGGCCGCTATGCATTTTTAGGAGCATACGGCTATGCCCTGAAAACCAATAATGGTGATGAAGGCAAAGCCAATGAATTTACGCGTAAACTGTTGGCCAATGCTCCCGTTTTTGAAAACGGCGGTCGGGCTGCAACCACTACCTTTACCCAACGAAATATCGGTGACGTGCTGATTACTTTTGAAAATGAGGCAAATCATGTCAGCAGGGTATTAGCACCCAATCAGTTTGATATTGTTTATCCGAGCTACACGATTCTTTCCGAAAGCCCGGTAGCGGTAGTCGATAGTGTGGTGGATAAAAAAGGAAGCCGTAATGCGGCTAATGAATACCTGCAATATCTATGGAGCAAGCCGGCACAAGAGTTGGCAGCCAAGCTCTATCTACGCCCAAGTGATAAAGAAGTTTTGGCCGCCCACAAAGCAGATTTTCCCGATATAGAAACTTTCCGCCCGAATGATAAATTCGGCAGCTGGCCCGAAATTATGAAAAAATACTTTGCAGACGGCGGCCTTGTTGATCAACTCAGTCCAAAACAATAACCGCTTTATTTCTATAATGATAAATATGCCGTCTGAAAATTTTCAGACGGCATATTTATTCAAACCAATCAAAAGTTTTATAAACTTAAAATATATAGCCTACCAACCGCAATTTTGGGCTTAAAAACGACTCTTATATTACCTTTTATTGCTCTTACTCCCATCCTAACTAAAATAAATACGGCACGATATCGCACAACTTTATGCGTCAATATCGTACCGTACCTTACTTTATACCCGACTGCTAAACTGCTAAAACGCCATCAGGCTTCTTTAGTTTCCGCAGTTTTTTGGCGCAAACGCAAGCCCAGTTCGCGCAATTGCTTCTCATCTACATTATTCGGAGCATCAACCAACAAATCTTGGGCGCGTTGGGTTTTCGGGAAAGCAATCACATCGCGGATAGATTCTGCTCCGGCCATTAAAGTTACCAACCGGTCAAGGCCGAAAGCCAAACCACCGTGCGGAGGTGCGCCGAATTTCAAATTATCCAAGAGAAAGCCAAATTTATTTTGCTGCTCTTCCGGGCTGATTTTTAATGCGGCAAATACTTTTGCCTGAACATCCGCACGATGGATACGGATAGAACCGCCACCGATTTCCCAGCCGTTCAATACCATATCATAAGCACGCGCCAAACAATTCTCCGGGTCGGTTTCCATCAAATCTTCATGTCCCGGCTTGGGTGAAGTAAACGGATGATGTACTGCGGCATAACGGTTGTTTTCTTCATCATATTCAAACATCGGGAAGTCAACGACCCACAGCGGACGCCATTCATTATTGGTGAAATAGCCGTTTTCCGCACCATGCTCATGGCCGATTTTAATACGTAATGCACCAATGGCTTCATTCACAACCTTAGCCTTATCCGCACCAAAGAAGATGATGTCGCCATTTTGGGCACCCGTTTGGGCAATGATTTCTTTCAACGCGTTTTCAGACAAGAACTTCACGATCGGCGATTGCAAGCCGCTGTCTTCTCCGTTAGAAAGATTGCTGATATCGTTTACTTTGATATACGCCAAGCCTTTAGCACCATAGATACCGACAAACTTGGTATATTCGTCAATATCTTTACGGCTCAATTTCGCACCGTTAGGAACACGCAAGGCGACTACCCGGCCTCCTTTCATATCCGCTGCGGCACGGAAGACTTTGAACTCCTCCGTTTTCATCAAGTCGGTCAGCTCTGTAAATTTAAGGTCCACACGCAAATCGGGCTTATCCGAACCGTAATAATACATAGCCTCGCTATAAGGCATGCGCGGGAAATTACCAAGATCTACACCTAAAGCATCTTTAAACACTTTTTTGGCCATACCTTCGGTAATGTCCATAATTTCATCTTCACCCAAAAACGAGGTTTCCAAGTCGATTTGGGTAAACTCGGGCTGGCGGTCGGCACGCAAATCTTCATCACGGAAGCATTTGGTGATTTGGTAGTAACGATCAAAACCGGCCACCATCAACAATTGCTTGAAAAGTTGGGGAGATTGCGGCAATGCGAAAAACTCGCCCGGATGTACCCGGCTGGGAACAAGATAGTCACGCGCACCCTCGGGAGTGGAGCGCGTCAACATAGGAGTTTCAATGTCAATGAAACCTTGCGCGTCCAAATAGCGGCGTACACCCATAGCAACTTTATAGCGCAATTTCAAATTATTTTGCATTACCGGGCGGCGTAAGTCGATAACACGGTTTTGCAAGCGTACATTCTCGCTGATATTTTCATCATCGATTTGGAAAGGTGGCGTTGCAGCAGTATTCAAAACCTCGATTTCTTTAGCCAAAATTTCAATTTTGCCGGAAACCATTTTATCATTAGAAGTGCCTTCGGGACGATTACGCACCCGACCGGTAATACTCAATACGAATTCGTTACGAGAAGAATCAGCCTGTGCAAAAGCTTCAGGCGTATCAGGATCTACCACTACCTGAACGATGCCTTCCCGATCGCGTAAGTCGATAAAAATTACCCCCCCGTGGTCTCGCCGGCGGTGCACCCAGCCTTTAACGGTAACGGTTTGGTCAAGATACTGCTCGTTAATCAAGCCACAATAATTGGTACGCATAAAGATATAATCCCTTTGACAATCGGATTTAAATTCAAATAAATATTTCTCGAAATTGTTTGCTAACGGCTATTTTGCCGATACTTATTCGAGGCCGTCTGAAACATTACTCTTGGATTCATACGGTAGGTTTTCAGGCAAGGCAGCCGAGTTATTCTGAATATTTGCCTCAGGCAAAACCATTCCCAAGGAAATAACATACTTCAACGCATCGTCTACACTCATATCCAATTCACGGATATCGGTGCACTTTACCATAATGTAATAACCACCGGTCGGATTAGGTGTTGTCGGCACGTATACGGGTACATATTCCTCACCATGTCCCAAAGCCTGTTGCACAGCGGTAGGTATATTTCCCGATACAAACGCCAAAGTCCAAATATTAGGTTGCGGGAAAGGCACCAATACTGGTGTTTTAAACGATTGGCGAGAATCCGAAAGCAACGATTCGGATACTTTTTTCACACTCGAATAAATTGATTTCACTACCGGAATCCGGCCAAGCAAAGCATCCCAGGCAGCGATGATACGCTTCCCCAGCACATTCGCACCAAACAAGCCGGTTACGAATAATACGACTACCGCAACAATCACCCCCAAGCCGGGAATGTTAAACCCTAAAAAATGCTTAGGCTGCCAATGTTGCGGCAACAGATTAATTAGCTGATCAGATGCAGAAACAATATAGGTAATCACCCATACCGTAACGGCTATCGGCAGCCATACCAAAACACCTGTAATCAGGTATTTTTTCAGGGCCTTGGAAATTCCGCCGCTTTCTGCTGAATTTTTTACCATGCTATTTTATCCGTAAGCGTATTTTTGCCAAATCCGACATTATACGCCTTCAACCTGAGGGGAATGAAAATATTTTAATGCCTCTTGCAGATTGGTCTGCTGTTTTCAGACGGCTTTCCCAAATAGTTTGGGGTTTCAGTTTTATTTAGAAACCATCCCAATCATTTAACATCAGGCCAAAACCAATGCTGTTTTGTTTATGGTTGTAATCCAGCAAACTTTCGCCATAGCCATGATGGCCTTGAATATAGCCTTTGAGCTTTCCTTTGATTGGAAATGTGTAACCAAGTTGCACTCCGCCATAACCGCTTTTAGGGTTATATCGCAAAGTAGTGGCTACCGTTTGCATATCATTAAAACGGTATTGTAGTTTCAAATCACCATATCCCATATAGTTGGAAATATCAGCGTTATCATCCTCCTCGCCACTTTGATCAAATGCCCTCATCCATATGCGCGGCATCACCGTTAATTTACCCCATTCCATACCCGCCATACCATAGATACGATTCCACGACCGTGACAGCGGACGGCTTTTGCCGTTAGATTGATGTACGAAACCCAACCCAACCATCCGCAACTTACCGCCTCCCGGCAAATCAGCCTTTACCGGCTGGGTAATGAATACCTCGGGGCTATAATCATTGTTTCTAAACGGAGCAGATTCCTTTCCTTGGTTCCATACCTGCCAATTCGATACTTGGGTATAACCGAACCAAAGGTCGGCACGCGTTTTGAATAAGTCTTCCATCAACTTGGTTTTGAAGGAAACCTGCATTTTTGACTCAAGCCGCTTTTGCTGTTGCGAGACGTCGTCATCCGAAATTCCACGCGTAGTGGTTACCGGATATCGGTTGGGGCTGCTGTTATACCATACAGGCATCAAATACATCGGATTATGCTCACGCACCGAAAGAATACCGCGCGGGTCATTCTGGTCCAAATCGTACATTACGCTTAAAGGCGTATAAGCTTCCGCCGCCTCACGCAAAGCTTCCGTAGGCTCAGTATCTTCTGCCGTAGGCCGATCAAAAACAATCGTTGCCTGTTGGTTAGCCAAGCTGGCATCCACCGTACGAACCAAATCCACTGATTTAGACTCGACGGCAGCTGTCGTATCCGGCAATGCTTTTGGCGGAAACTGAGCCGCATAAATAGCATCAAAACAAGCCAAGCGCATGGCATTATCCCGCACTAGCGTACACTGCAAAGCCGCATCTTCCGCCGCTGCCGCAAAAGGAACGCCCAAAGCCAACCCTGCACCCAAAACCACCCAATATCGCATTAACATTCCCAGATTCTAAATACCACACAACGCCTGCGCCGGCATTTCATTTCCAACAAGTAGCGTTCGTACCGAAAACACTATCTAAAAATAAAGCAATGCCCCCGAAGAACAAGCAACTTGTCCGTTCGCGGGGCATCTACGCCGCAACGTTATCAGGCAGAAATTAAGCCAAAGCTTTAATTTTTGCAGACAGACGGCTTTTATGACGTGCCGCTTTGTTTTTGTGGAAAACGCCTTTATCGGCAATACGGTCCATTACTTTTACAGACTCGCGGTATACAGATTGTGCAGCAGCTTTGTCACCTGATTCAACGGCTTTCAATACTTTTTTAACCGCAGTGCGGAAAGCGGTACGCAAGCTGGCGTTGTGGGCGCGGTTTTTGATTGCTTGGCGGGCACGTTTACGGGCTTGTGCGCTATTGGCCATAGATTGTCTCCTGATATAAAAATCAAATTTCGTAAACGTGTAATTTTAAATAATAGCCAATACAAACGCAAGTATTTTAGTAAGTTTTTAAGATTTACAGCCTCCATGGTATGCGGATGCGACACCTCTGCACACCCGACACATCGGTTCAAATCCTTTTCATAACACTTCTTTCCATATCACTTTGATTTTTATAATTCATTCGGTTACAATACCAAATGAAAACCGCACTACCCAGCTCCAACCGGCCGGTCTTGCGGTTTTTCCGTTCGTTATACACACTTTCGTATCAATAAATTAAATATCCAACATCAGGAATCCGTTTTTATGAAAAAATCCGTATTGAGCGCGCTCACCCTGCTGGCATTGGCAGCTTGCGGCGGCAACAGCGAGACTGCCACCACCCCGACCACTCCGGCAAGCGGTGGGGATGCAAGTGCCGTTACAACCTCTGCCCTGCCCGAAACAGACACCCTCAATATCTATAACTGGTCAAACTATGTTGACGAAAGCACCGTAGAAGACTTCAAAAAAGCCAATAACTTGAAGCTAACCTACGATCTGTATGAAAACAACGAAACACTTGAAGCCAAAATACTGACCGGAAAATCAGGTTATGACCTAGTGGTTCCAGGTATCGCCTTCCTGCCCCGCCAAATTGGCGCAGGTGCCTACCAAAAAATTAATAAAGATCTGATTCCGAATTATAAAAATATCGATCCGAAGCTTTTGGAAATGATGCAGGTTGCCGACCCAGGCAACGAATATGCCGTTCCTTATTTCTCGGGCGTAAACACTTTGGCTATTACCGCCAAAGGTAAAGAAGCTTTAGGCGGACAATTGCCTGAAAACGGCTGGGATCTGCTTTTCAAACCGGAATACACCAGCAAACTCAAAGGCTGTGGCATCGCTTTATGGGATACTCCTAGCGAGATGTTCCCCATCGTGCTGAACTATCTCGGCAAAGATCCGAAAGGCAGCAATGCGGATGATATCAAAGCAGCAGCCGAGGTATTGCAAGCCATTCGCCCGGATATCAAACGTTTCAGCCCTTCGGTTATTGATGAATTGGCCCGTGGTGATGTGTGCTTGGCAGCAGGAAACGGCGGTGACCTGAATATGGCAAAAGCACGCTCGGAAGAAGTAAAAAATAATGTAGGCATTGAAGTATTGACGCCGAAAGGCATGGGCTTCTGGATTGAATCCTGGCTGATTCCCGCAGATGCAAAAAACGTAGCGAATGCGCATAAATATATTAACTATACATTAGATGCCGATATTGCTGCCAAAAACGGTAATTTTGTAACTTTCGCTCCTGCAAGCCTTCCTGCCCGCGAAAAAATGGATCCGGCTCTCGTTGCCACCCGCTCTATTTTCCCTAACGAGCAAGATATGAAAGATGGTTTCGTTATGCCGCAAATGAGCGATGATGCGAAAAAACTGACCGTAAACCTGTGGCAAAAAATTAAAGTGGGCACCCACTAACCTTTTGCCTAAGTAGCATAAAAAACGACTGCCTAAAATGCAGTCGTTTTTTTTATTTTCGCTTATTTTACGGCATTTGCCTCATCAAAGCATGGCCATACCTAAATCATTAAAATACCAATCAAAGGCCATCTGAAAATATTTTATGAGCGTGCCTCCATTAACCATTTTTGCGCTTCGGCAGCATCATCAAAATACTTGGGATGACTTTGGGTAATCAAGCTCGACAAGCGCGTACCTAACTTAATCCATACATCATCCACAACAACGGCAATACGCCCGAAGTCATTTTCATGATCACGCATGAAGCGCAACTGTTCGATAGCCATATCCACTGTAAAATCTTTCAGCATGGAAAGGTCCATCAGCATATCCGGGCGGTGGATTCGTTCAGCACATTTCAATGCCGCATTTTCAAATTCATGAAAATCTTCTAAGGTAAATTCATTATATAAAGCCACATTCAAACCGTATGACTGTTCTCTAATTGAAATCATCACCCACCTCTACTTCACAAAATAATATTTATTAACGGGTATAGAGTTTTTCGTGTATTCAGATGATTACCCGAAAACCTCATCTGCCTGTCATTCTCCATTCTACTTTAATATAGCGAAATTTCAATCGACTCTAAGCAGGAGGCTTACCCACTTCGTTTACGCAAAAATTTTCGGTAATCTACACTACTGAGCAAACCGCTAGCCACAATCAACACCATACCGAATATTTCCTGCCAACCGATTGCGTCACCCAGCATCCATACACCGACAAAAGTAGAAAACACAACAGTTAAATAAGAAAGCGCAGCCACAGTCAACTTGTCTCCTACTTTATAAGCCCTTGTCAAACATAATTGGGCTACCAATGCCGAAGCGCCAATACCTATCAAATATGGCGCCGCCTGCCAACTTACCCTATGCCAACCAGTCACACTAGCCCATACCGCCCCCATCAGCATACCCACCAAAGACAGATAAAAAACCACCCTCCATCCCGGCTCACCCAATAGCGATAACTCTCTTACCTCCATATAAGCCCAGCCGGCAAACAATCCACCCAGCAAGCCAATAAGAGCCGGCCATTCCTGACCACTGCCTACGGAAGGTTTCAACAACACCATCACTCCTAAAAAACCCAATACCAACATAGCCTGCTTGTATTTGGATAATTTTTCACGCAATACCAGCATCGACAACAATGCCAAGAATATCGATGAGGTATAACTCAACGTTACTCCAGTAGCCAACGGTAAATGTACTATTGCATAAAAAATAAAAAACATACCCAACGTACCCGACACGCTGCGCCTCATATGTGCGCGCCAATACGGCGTAGCAAATGTTTTACCTTGTGCCTTGGCTAAAATACCAAGCACAAAAGCAGAAAAGCCCATACGCCAAAAAACCAACTCTCCCGAGCCGAATGCGAAACGGTTACCTGCCTCTTTTACCCACCAGTTCATCAAGGTAAAACTTAAAGCTGCAATAATCATCCAGCCTGAACCGAGCGGATCTTTTTTTAATTGGATATCAAACATAACTGTTATATTTTCAGACGGCCTCTACCGCATATCCCTACAATTTAAATCATCAAGCGGCAAATTTATTTTGCAGACACAAAACACTAGCAGCTAAAGCAAAAACAAAACTATATTTTTCAAAATAATATGATAATCAATGTCAAACATTAAATCATCTTTTAAGGTTTATTATCCGTACAATAATTTTTAAAACAATATAAATATAATAAAAAGGCCGTCTGAAAATAATCATGATTTCAGACGGCCTTTATCAACAATTCAGATTAAGCATTATTTATTCTTGATCACTGTTATTCCCAACGGTATCCGCCGTATCGACAGCAAGAGCTTCACCGGCGCTGGCGGCTTCTTCGTCAGCTTCTTCCGGTTCAGCCACTCGTTCCAAGCTCACCAACGTTTCGCCCTCATCCAAATTAATCAAGCGCACACCTGCTGCGGCACGGCCGGTTTCACGGATTTCTTCCACTTTAGTACGGATCAACACACCGCCACTGGTAATCAGCATCAGATCATCACTTTGAGCCACCAATGTCGCCGCCACCAATTCGCCGTTACGTTCTCCCGTATTAATTGCAATATTTCCTTGTCCGCCCTTACCTTTGCGGCTGTAATCTGCAATCGGCGTACGCTTGCCGTAACCATTAGCCGTAGCAGTCAATACTTGCAATTCTTGCTGTTTTTCACATTCGGGAGCAAAAGTAATCAAGCTCACGATACGGCCGTCTTCCGGCAAACGCATACCACGCAAACCACCGCTGCCACGACCAGATGGGCGAACACCTTTGTTGGTTCGAGGAGCGGCACTCTCAATACCTTCCTCGTTATCTTGGGCTTCACCGTCAATATCACTTTCAATATCGTCTTCAGCTTCTTCACTGTCTGAACCACCCTCCCAATACTCGTTAAAACGAATGGCCTTACCGAGATTTGAGAACAGCATGATGTCATCGCTGCCGCCGGTACGCGCCACACCGACCAAGCTGTCACCTTCCTTCAAAGCAATGGCTTTGATGCCTTGGGCCCGTACATTTTTAAATGCGCTCAATTGTACTTTTTTCACCATACCTTGCGCAGTTGCGAAGAAAACGTACTCGGTCTCAGGGAAGTCGCGCACCGCTAAGATTGCGCTGACTTTTTCACCATCATCCAATTGGATAACATTATTAATCGGACGGCCACGGCTATTGCGCCCGCCTTCCGGTAACTTGTAAACCTTAATCCAATGACATTTACCAAAATTAGTAAAGCACATCAGATAGTCATGGGTATTTGCCACAAACAGGCTTTCAATGAAGTCTTCGTCTTTAGTAGCAGTAGCTTGTTTACCTCTACCCCCGCGACGCTGTGCCTGATAATCGCTTACCGGTTGGGTTTTAATGTAACCGCCATGCGTTAGCGTCACCACCATATCACGCGGAGGAATCAAATCTTCATCGGCAATATCACCGCCAAACGGGTTAATTTCACTACGCCGCTCATCACCAAACTGGCTTTTTACCTCCTCCAGCTCATTATGAATGATGGCGGTAATACGCTCAGGCTTGGCTAAGATATCCAGAAAATCAATAATCTGAGCCATAATATTTTTATAATCACCGATAATGCTGTCTTGATCCAAGCCGGTGAGGTTACGCAGGCTCATACGCAAAATTGCATCCGCCTGAATCTCACTTAAAAAATATCCCTCGCCTCGCAAACCAAGATCAACAGGCAATCCCTCCGGACGTGCCATACTCAGATCTAAATCGGCACGGTTCAGCATATCTTCAACCAAAGCCGAACGCCACGGACGCGCCAATAAGCGCTCTTTAGCCTGCGAAGCATCAGCAGAAGTTTTGATTAACTCGATCATTTCGTCGATATTAGACAAAGCAACCGCCTTACCTTCGGCAATATGGCCTTCATGGCGCGCTTTTTTCAAGCGGAAAAGCGTGCGGCGGGTTACCACTTCACGACGGTGGCGCAAAAACTCGCTTAAGATCTGCTTCAAATTCAGCAAACGCGGTTGACCGTCAACCAGCGCCACCATATTGATGCCGAAACTGTCTTGCAACTGGGTCAGTTTGTAAAGCTGGTTCAACACCACTTCGGCATTTTCATTGCGTTTCAGCTCGATAACGACGCGCATACCGGATTTATCCGATTCGTCACGCAGATCGGAAATACCTTCCAATACTTTGTCCCGAACCAATTCACCGATTTTTTCAACCAGCTTGGCTTTATTAACCTGATAAGGAATTTCATCGATGATAATGGCTTCGCGCTCGCCGTTTTTACCAATTTGTTCGATATGGGTTTTACCGCGCATTACGACACGACCGCGGCCGGTTTTATAACCCTCCCTCACACCGCCCAAACCGTAAATAGTTGCCCCTGTCGGGAAATCGGGAGCAGGCATATGCTGGATAAGCTCCTCTATACTCATCGCAGGATTATGCAGCAAGGCTACACAGGCATTAATGGTTTCGGTCAGATTATGCGGCGGGATATTGGTCGCCATTCCGACTGCAATGCCCGACGATCCGTTTACCAGCAAAGAAGGAAATTTGGCCGGCAAAACCAACGGTTCGCTTTCGCTTCCATCATAGTTCGGCCCGAAATTTACTGTTTCTTCTTCGATATCCGCCAACATTTCATGGGCAATCTTAGACATGCGGATTTCGGTATAACGCATTGCCGCAGCACCGTCGCCGTCAACGGAACCAAAGTTTCCCTGGCCGTCTACCAACATATAGCGCAATGAAAAATCCTGGGCCATACGCACAATGGTATTGTATACCGCAATGTCGCCATGCGGATGGTATTTACCGATAACGTCGCCCACAATACGGGCAGACTTCTTATAAGCACTGTTCCAGTTATTTTTCAGCTCGTGCATGGCAAAAAGCACGCGGCGGTGTACCGGCTTCAAGCCGTCACGCACATCAGGAAGCGCACGGCCTACGATTACGCTCATCGCGTAATCCAGATAGCTGCGGCGCATCTCGTCTTCTAAACTGATGGGGATGGTTTCTTTGGCAAAATGATGGTCGTTTCGTACGGTTGCGTCGGTCATGATTTATCTGACATTCTTTACAAAAAACTATCCGCCATTCTAACACAAAACCATACTTCTTGCGCTGCCGCCCCACTCGAAACATCTCTTGCAACCATGCATTTTTATCTTAGCCACAACTATAAACACGATATTTTTCCCATACTCTGATAACAAATAAAAAAGAAGTTTCAGACGGCCTATTTTTCAATTTGCTTTCACACTGAGACAAAGCCACTAAATGGTTTATGCTGATATCAACATTCAATTGAAACACGCTAAATATTCCAGCAACAATCTGTATGTAATCTACATGCGAAATATTAGCTTTTATTTAATATGTCCAATAAATACTCCGCCTGTTCATCTGAGTAGAAAACCATTCTTTCCTGAAAACCTATCTTTTTAAATTTTGCAATGCCAAAATCATAAAACAAGGCAGAACAAGGCTTTTCAGATTTACACACAAAAGCTGTGGATAACTTTGTGGACAGCATGTGGGATTTTGGGATTTTTCCCGAGAAATCAGGCATTGCACCAATATTGCACAAAAATTAAGCCAAAACAAATTTTATATAATTTTCATATGGTTATATATTTCAAAAAGTTGTCAAGCAATTAAATTAAAGTTTTTCTTAGTAAACGGGCCGGATTATTTGCCAATGTGGATAAGCAATTTTATTGCACGCCCGGCACTTGACAAAAATGTAGATGAGCGTAAAACCTTCACCCTTCTCAATTTTTATCCGTATCCCTTTTAAAATGTCCCTAATACCTTCCATCCAACCCGTATGCTGGCTGTTTTGCAACGTAATCGACAATTATGGCGACATCGGCGTTGCTTGGCGGCTCGCCCAAGGCCTGACGCACGAACTTGGCTGGCAGGTTTATCTTTGGTTGGATGATGAAACAGCCCTGCGCACACTCTGCCCTACTTTGCCTTCTTTACCTTGCCAATATGAAAATATCCGTATCCAGAAATGGCAGCCGGCCATTCATGCCGAAGGTCTTACCAATACCCCACCGCCTACTGTAGCCATCGAAACATTCGCTTGTGATTTACCACCCGAGGTTTGCCAAATTATCCGGAAACATAATGCGTTATGGTTGAATTGGGAGTATTTGAGTGCGGAGGAAAGTAACGAACGCTTACACGGCCTTTCTTCGCTACAAACCGACGGCGGACAAAAATACTTCTGGTTTATGGGCTTTAGTGAAAAAAGCGGTGGCCTATTGCGCGAAAAGAATTATGCCGAATCCAAATACATGGTAGCCGGCAATATGCGCCGCCAACTCCTTTTGCCCGTTAAAAAAACACCCGAATGGCTTTGGTTCGGCTATAAAAGCGAAGTGTGGGCAAAATGGCTGGATACGCTCAGATATCTTTCCAGCCCTGTCACCCTATTACTGGCCGGCAACCAAATCATTGAAAGCCTTAAAGAAAGCAAACACATACCTCAAAACGCTCTGCAATACGACGGCGATACATTTCAGATGGCCTCTGTAACATTGGTCAAAATCCCCTTTATTCCGCAAAAAGATTTCGACCATTTACTGCACATGGTAGACAGTGCGATCGTACGCGGGGAAGACAGCTTCGTACGAGCACAATTTTCCGGCAAGCCTTTTTTATGGCATATCTATCCCCAACAGGAAAATATCCATCTCGACAAACTGAGCGCTTTTTGGCAGCGTGTTTACGCCTATTATCCGACCGACATTATCCATGCCCACAATGCGTTGTCAGACGAACTCAACGGCGCGCGCCAGCTAAACAACACCCAACGCCTTGCAGCATGGCAAGAGCTGATCGGGCAGATGCCACGATGGCACGTTGCAACATCTGCCTGGCAGCAGACCTTATTCAAGCAACCGAGTGCTTTCGAAAAACTAGCCAAATTTGCAGAAGAT
This sequence comes from Neisseria sp. S1, assembly GCF_048060015.1. Classification (NCBI taxonomy): domain Bacteria; kingdom Pseudomonadati; phylum Pseudomonadota; class Betaproteobacteria; order Neisseriales; family Neisseriaceae; genus Neisseria; species Neisseria sp. S1. The sequence goes on along the minus strand of NZ_JBLUPI010000006.1, from coordinate 76,835 downwards.
AAGCTAAAATAACGCGTTTATTTTTGCCATAATTTTTTAATTGACTGGAAACACATAATGAAAACCGCACAAGAATTACGCTCTGGTAACGTATTTATGGTCGGCAACGATCCGATGGTGGTTCAAAAAACCGAATACATCAAAGGCGGCCGCAGCTCTGCCAAAGTCAGCATGAAGCTGAAAAACCTGCTGACCGGTGCCGCCACCGAAACCATCTACAAAGCCGATGACAAATTCGACGTTGTTATTTTGGCGCGCAAAAACTGTACTTACAGCTACTTTGCCGATCCTATGTATGTATTTATGGATGAAGAATTCAACCAATACGAAATCGAAGCCGAAAACATCGGTGACAATCTGAAATTTATCGTAGACGGCATGGAAGATGTATGCGAAGTAACCTTCTACGAAGGTAACCCGATTTCTGTAGAATTGCCCACCATTATCGTTCGCGAAGTAGAATACACCGAGCCTGCCGTTAAAGGTGATACCTCAGGTAAAGTGATGAAAACCGCACGTTTGGTCGGCGGCACCGAAATCCAAGTAATGTCTTACATTGAAAACGGCGACAAAGTAGAAATCGACACCCGTACCGGTGAATTCCGCAAACGCGCTTAAATATTCTAATGTTATAAACATGCCGTCTGAAATTTTTCAGACGGCATGTTTATTTTTGTTTATTTCAATAAAAACACTAAAACAGCCGCTGTCAGCTACCTTAGCGAAATAAAGGATACTACCCCCGCTTAAACCTGCCATAAGGCAAAATAGAAGCAGATATCCCCTAAAGTTCCCGAAAAGCACATGCTCCATTTTTGCGCTAGATCACATAGAAGTATACACAAATAAACTGTGCCAAGCTGCCGCCTAGCACAAACATATGCCAAATACCGTGCCCATGGCGGATTTTAGTATCATTTATAAACCAATAAATCCCACCACTATAAAGTAATCCACCCAATACCAACCAGAATAACCCTGCTCCCGGTAATGTTTTAATCAACGGATAAATCGCCACCACAACCAACCACCCCATTACCACATAGAGAATCATCGAAAGCAGGCGCTTTTCACTTTTTCTACTAATGGTCAATTCCTGAACGATTCCAAATAACGCCAATCCCCAGGAGACACCGAATAAAGACCACCCCCATACTCCATGCAACGTTACCAAAGTAAAAGGCGTATAACTGCCTGCAATCAACAAATAAATCGCACAATGGTCGAACTTCTGCAATACCCCTTTTGCGCCCGGATGGCTGATACTGTGATAAATAGTCGAGCCCACATACAGCACAATCAAGCATGCGCCATAAGCCGCCGAACTGATAATTTTATAAATCTCTTGAGTTTGTGCCGCTTTAACCAATAACAACACCATACCCGCCACCGCCAATATGGCGCCCACCAAATGACTATAAGCATTAAAACGCTCACCTGGATACATAATCAACCTATTTAATAATTATTTCTATTTGATAGTGTACTCTATTTTTCAGACGGCCATGCTTTTATAGCGGTTAAATCAGGATAAAAATATACTGTTACAAGAAAACCTGAAGCGAACAAAATTTCCTCAGGTAGAAAATGCTATGTGAATTTTATCGCCGGTCAACAAAAAACGGGCTATATCCATATTCGCCCGTTTGCCAAAATATTCATACGTAATGTATGGGGAAATCAACCTGCATCTGCCTCTTTTGCCGCAGCAATAGCTGCTTTTTCATCACCGTTGGCACCGTTGAAGAATACGTTCAACACCAATGCGCAGATTGATGCCAATACGATACCTGATTCAATCAACGGATGGATAGAATGCGGAATCCACTGAGAATACTTAGGAGCCACCAGCGGAATCATGCCTACGCCGATAGAAACGGCCACAATCAAACTGTTGTAGTGGTTATTTTTATAATCTACATTTGCCAAAATCCGTATACCGGTAGCAGCCACCATACCAAACATGACAATACCGGCTCCCCCCAAAACTACAGTAGGTACGGATTCAACCAAAGCACTCATCTTCGGCAGCAGCCCCAAAACCAGCAGAATGATACCGCCGGCAATACATACATAGCGACTGCGTACTCCGGTAACCGCTACCAAGCCCACGTTTTGTGAAAAGCTGGTATAAGGAAACGCATTGAAAATACCGCCAATCAATGTACCCAGGCCATCAGTACGCAAACCGCGAGTCAGATCGTCTCGCTCGATTTTCCGTCCAGTCATTTCACCCAAAGCCAAAAACATACCGGTAGATTCAATCATAACCACAATCATAACCAGCGTCATGGTTAGAATCATGATCGGGTCGAATTTAGGCATGCCGAAGTGGAAAGGAGTAACAAAATCAAACCAAGGCGCCTCACCTACTTTGTCGAAGTGCATCAAACCCAACGTAGTAGCAATCAAGCAGCCGATAACGATACCCAACAATACCGAGATATTAGACAAGAATCCGCGGGTAAATTTCACGATAAACAAAATCACCAGCATGACCGCAGCCGAAACCCCCATACCCTGCAAAGTGGCATAACGCGGGTTATCCAAAGTTGGCGCCAACTTCAAACCTTCCGGCAGAGGTGTGGCGACGGCGCCGGTAGCGGCATCCAACCAAGCCGCATGAACCGGATCAACAATTTGCGGTGCAGTCGGGCCTACCGGATTGCCAAAAATCCAGTTGATGCCCACACGCATCAGGCTGATACCAATAACGGTAATAATCGTACCCGTAACCACCGGCGGGAAAAATTTCAACATACGGCTCACTAAGGGCGCCAACAGCATCGACAAAATACCGGCGCCGATAATCGAACCGAAGATATACTGTGCACCGATATGCCCCGGATTGGCGTTACCCATAGCGACCATCGGCCCTACCGCCGCAAAGGTTACCCCCATCATTACCGGCAATTTAATACCGAACCACCGGGTAGCACCGGCAGCCTGAATCAGGGTAACAATACCGCAGCAAAAAAGGTCGGCTGAAATCAACACCGCCACTTCGTGCGGTGTAAGTTGCAATGCACGCCCTACGATTAATGGCACAGCCACAGCACCGGCATACATCACCAGCACATGCTGCAAGCCTAATGCGAATAATTTCCCGTTAGGCAGGCGTTCATCCACCGGATGAACTTTACTTGATTCTGAAACTGACGCAGCCATAGAAACTCCAAAACTCCAATTATTATGTTATTTGTTGTTAAATTTATAACAGAATTTGTAGAAAAATAAAAATATTTTGCAAACAAACCAACTAAAAACACAAAAAATATTTGTTTTACTTAATTATTATTGGGTAGAAGCATCTCTGATTGCCAACAAACCAACGCATACTGTTAACAATTAAATAAGGGCTACCGCCAAAAAGGCCGTCTGAATTTTCAGACGGCCTTTTAAATAACGAAACCATAAAAATCAATTTTTATCCGGTAAGCCTGCTACCAACCAGCGTTCCTCAAAAAACACTTCGTCACAGTTTGGTACACTGCCAGCCCGGTCAACTACAATAAATTCACCACGGGTACGAAAGCTCATTAGCGGATGGTGCCAAGTACCCAGATGGTAATTTACACCCTGATTACCTTCTGCATAAAACGCACGCATCCGGCTAGTATCCGGGCGGTCATCAATACCGTTTGGCGCAACCACTACCACAAAAGGGGTTCGGTTAAACGGAATCCATGCCTGCGAGCCCAGAGGATGGCGCTCCAGCATACAGATTTCAATCGGCGTATCAAACGCATCTCCGCGCGCCAAACTGATTACCGGTTTGCCATCGCTGCCTTCAATCTGAACATCCCCCAAACGGTGGTAACGCTCGGTAGTCCCGTTGTTGATATGAAACCAGCTACTGCCCTCGATTTCAATCACATCGCCGAAAGGTGCAAAAGCTTCTTTAGTTAAGGGTTCAACAGATAAGGTTTTCACAGGCTTCCTTTTAAACAGTTGGCAGAATATCCCAGCCGTCTGAAAATATATCAAAATGCCACAGCCGCATTTTGGAAATCCCTGTGCGGCTGCGACAATGATTTAACGGAAATTTAGCGGACAGGTTTGCCCCACACACGCAAGCGGCTAACGCCACCATCGGGGTGGATATTCAATTTGATATGGGTAACAGCACCCAAATCATTGAAATCCGCTTGGGTATAGAAATGCTGCTTGTCCATTTCGGTTTTGATTTGTGGCAACAAAGTCTGCCAAAACATAGATTGGGTTACTAGAGATTCATCAGTGCCAAAAGTCACATCTGCCGCTTGAATACTGATGGTATCCGGATAGTTGCCCTTGAAATGTGCGGTATCTACTTCGATTTTTTCAATCAAGGTTTTGGTGCCTAATTCGATAATACACCATTCGTTACCCGGCACACGGCGGCGGGCTGTTTCCCAACCGTCGCCCATATTAATACCGCGCCCGGGCATGTTCAGGCGGAACGGTACACCGTAATGAGCATTGGACACGGCAACAATACGGCCGCCGTTTGCCACTGCCGAAGTTTCATAAACTTCATCTTTAGGCAGCGCATCCCAGTCTACTTTCGGCAAGCCGTATACACGCAAACGGGCTACACCGCCATCCGGATAAGTATTAAGGCGCATATGCGTCCATTCGCGCTCATCATCCACTTCTACAAAGCGGTGGGAATCACCTTGCAAAGAAACGGCTTCCACCAAAGTTACCCACTCGGTTGACTCATCGGGAACGCCCGTACAGCGGCAAGCATCCAGTGAAGCAGCAGGCGGGAAGTTACCCGTAAAGTGGCTGGTATCGATATCCACACCTTTGATCACACCGGGCAAACCGAGTTTTACGATCGCATGATCATAACCTTCATAACGTTTACGGCGAGTTTCCCAACCGTCCATCCACTTGCCGTGATCGTCAAACTTACCCACTACGAATACCGGCGGCGCGGTTTGCAACATACGGTTGGCTGCGGCGAACCACTCGTCCGAACAGCTCAAAACTTCGGCACCGAAATCAGCCGAAGCCAAATTAACGAAACGGGTAGCAAAATCAGGCAGCTCCACCGCCTTGGCCTGAACTACGTAACCATCGGGCAAATACGTTTGCGACATAAAAACTCTCTTTCTCTATTGAAGACAAAACCTTGCCTTTTATATTTTCAGTGATAAAAAAGCCGCACCAAATTAATATGGCAGCCTTATTCTTCGATCAAATCCTGCAAGCGGAACAAACCGATACGGTAAATCTGGCGCAGGCTTTCCTGCTGCTCTTCCTGTACATTCAGTTCAATTCTGCGGCGGAATTCGCCAATAATACTTTGGCGGTTATGGCCGCGCACAGCCAAAATAAACGGAAAGCCGAATTTTTCGCCATAACGGGCATTCAATCCGGTAAGCTCCTCAAACTCTTCGGGCGAGCATTGGTTCAGACCTGCTCCGGCCTGCTCTTGCGTTGATTCGGCAGTTAATTCACCGCGTACCGCAAGTTTTCCTCCCAACTCGGGATGAGCGCGTATCAACTTTAATTGAGCCTCTTCTCCCGCTGCTTCTATTTTCTGCACCATTGTACTGTGCAAAGCTTCGATATCTAGAAATGGACGGCTCGCCGCAGCCTGTTCGGCCACCCAAGGGGAATGCTCAAAGATTCCGCCCAAAGCCGCAACAAAATCGGCGGCAGGCATACTGTTTAATTCGGATAAACGGATTTTAGCGTTCATTATCGGTTTTCCTTACTTGAATGAATCATTAGAAGGCCGTCTGAAAGGCTCGTACCTTTAACTGACTTAAGCTACCGGATTAGCTGCAACCTCAACCTTGGTAAGGATGCTTTTCCGCCCAATGCCGGGCGATATCGGCACGGGTAGCAACCCATACGCGATCATGTTGCTGGATATAATCCAAAAATTTAACCAATCCCATAAACCGCCCCGGACGGCCGATGAGGCGGCAATGTAAGCCGATACTCAGCATCTTCGGGCGTGTTTCGCCTTCGGCATATAAAACATCAAAAGCATCTTTCAGATAATGGAAGAAATCATCGCCGTTAACAAAACCATGCCCGTTGGCAAAGCGCATATCATTGCTATCCAACGTATAGGGGACGACCAACTGGGGGTGTTTCGTTCCGTCGCTTTTTTCAACCAGCTGCCAAAACGGCAAGTCGTCGCCGTAATAATCCGAGTGATAGAGGAACTGCCCGTCATCAGCCACCAAGCGCGCGGTATTCGGACTGTCGCGGCCGGTATACCAACCTTCCGGATGACGTCCGAGCAAACGAGTAAACAGCGCTACGCATTTCTGCATATGCTCGCGCTCCTCTTCTTCGGATTTATTTTGATAGTGAATCCAACGATAGCCGTGGCATGCCAACTCATGGCCGCCGTCTATAAATGCTTGAGTGACTTCGGGATGGCGTTCCAAGGCCATTCCGACACCAAAGATCGTCAGCGGAAAACCACGTTTCTCAAATTCATTAAGAATACGCCATACTCCGGCACGCGAACCGTATTCATAAACCGATTCCATACTCATATGACGGGCGGGATACGCTGCTGCGCCGATGATTTCCGATAAAAACTGCTCTGAAGCGGGATCGCCGTGCAACACACAGTTTTCACCGCCCTCTTCGTAGTTCAAAACAAACTGAAGGGCGATTTTCGCCTCTCCCGGCCATTGCGCATACGGCACGTTACGGCCATAACCGATTAAATCACGTGGGTAATTTTCAAACATCGCACAACCTTTCGCCATTTCATTAGACAGCCTGCCCCAAACACTATTATGCGCAAAGCCGGCAGAAAACCGATAATAAATTGTTGACAATTATGCAAAACAACAGGCAGAATTGTCAATATCCTAACATTTTTTAAAAAATATTGATGTACTGTCCGTATAAATTTACCTGAAACGGCCGATTTCGGATAAAGTGCACCAAAGAGCAAATACAAAGGTGATAATATGGGTAAACTTTCCACGCACGTTCTCGATACCATGCACGGCAAACCCGCCCAAGGCGTGGAGATCCGCCTTTACCGCATCTCGGCGGCAGGCAGCGAATTAATCAAAACCGCACAAACCAACCACGACGGCCGTTGCGACGAACCACTCTTGCAGGGCGAAGAATTGCTGCCCGGCCGCTACGAGCTTGTTTTTGCCGCAGGCGATTACTTTGCCCGCCTCGGCGTACAAAATATCGAAAACCGTTTTTTAGACGAAATCCCCATCCGCTTCGGTATCGCCTCTGCCGATGAAAACTATCATGTTCCATTAGTTATGACACCTTGGACTTATTCCACCTACCGCGGCAGCTGATACATTTTTTCAGACGGCCTCAAGCAATATTCAGGCCGCCTGAAAATACTTTTCATTTATTTCACGTTTATGTTGGGTAATACGGCGGCTCCCTTCAGGGATTCTGCCTGCTGCCAAACGTAGAACCGTTCGATTTAGAGAGATCATTATCTATATAGAGAGGGACGCCGAATCATGAGCGCATACCTGCTTGACTTCACCAATCTGCTCTTTCGCTGGCTGCACGTAATTGCAGCCATTGCTTGGGTTGGGGAATCGATTTACTTCGTGATGCTCGACAACAGCCTGAAAAAACCCGAATCCGAAGCAGACCGTAACAAAGGCGTAGCCGGAGAAATGTGGGCGGTGCACGGCGGCGGCTTTTATCACAACCAAAAATACCAAACCAGCCCTGAAAAACTGCCCGATGATCTGCATTGGTCGTTTTGGAAGTCCTACACAACCTGGCTAACCGGTTTCGGGCTGTTCTGCGTCCTTTATCTGAGCAATCCCTCGATGAATTTGGTTGATCCTTCCGCCGATTGGCAGTGGGCAGCCAAAATGACAGGCGGCGAAGCTACCTTTATGGCACTGCTGTTCTTATTTGGCGGTTGGATGGTTTACAACAAACTGTGCAAACTCATCAGCCCGAATATGACGCGCGACGGCTGGTTGAGTGTAGCCGTGGCAGTGATGATGGTAGTGGTTTCCTATTTGGCCACGCATATTTTTGCAGGCAAAGCCGCTTTCCTGATTATCGGCGCGGTGATGGCTACCTGTATGAGCGCCAACGTATTTTTCTGGATTATTCCCGGCCAACGCCGTATGGTTGCCGCTATGAATGCCGGTGAGGCCCCCAACCCGCTCGACGGCAAACGCGGCAAACAGCGTTCGGTACATAACACGTACTTCACCCTGCCCGTAGTTTTCCTAATGCTCTCCAACCACTATGCCGCCACATACGGCGCCGATTGGTCGTGGTTGATTGCAGTATTGTTTATTTTTGCAGGTGCTTCTATCCGCCAATTCTTTGTAGTGATGCACCAAGGCAAAAAACAATACGGCTATTGGGCATTCGGTATTGTCTGCCTGCTCTTTGCAGCGCTGTTGGCCGCACCGAAATCCGCACCGCCTGCTCCCGTTTCGGATAACGGTACTCCCCAGGCTGAAGTTTCCATTGATCAGATTATGATGATCTCGCATCAACGCTGTACCGCATGCCATGCGGCTAAGCCCAATACAAAATACGGCTTTGCCGCTCCGCCCTTAGGCTTGAAACTGGAAACCGCCGAGGAAATCCGGGCGGCCGCAGACAAAATCAAATTGCGTGTTGGTAACCATACCATGCCTATCGGTAATCTGACCCAGATGACCGAAGAGGAACGCGCCTTGATCGCCCGCTGGCAACCTTAGCAATCAAAAAAACCGCAGGATCGCCTCTTGCGGTTTTTTATTAAGATATCAAAGCTTTTAAAGTTTACGTTACCTGCCCATCCGGCAAATATGCCGTCTGAAAAAATTTCAGACGGCATATTTTAATTTCCGAGTAAGCTTTCAATCATTGGCCGTTCAGAAGCCAGTATTGCAAGCCAATCAGCGTTTTAGCATCGGCAATCTCATCATTTAATAATGCAGCGCGCACTTCCTCGCGGCTCATCAATACGGTTTCGGTAAACTCATCTTCATCCGTTTCCAATTCGCTGCCCTCACGCACACCCTCTGCCAGATACAGATACATTTTTTCATCGCAAAACCCCGGCGCGGTATAAAACGTATGCAGCAATTTCACTCGCTCGGCAGTATAAGGCGTTTCTTCCGCCAATTCGCGCAAAGCGCATTCCGCAGGATCTTCACCCGCAATATCCAATTTGCCTGCAGGCAGTTCCAACAAAGGTTTGCCAACGGCATAACGCCATTGGCGCACCAATACCGCTTTATCTTCCGCCGTTACCGCCAATACACAAGCAGCCCCGGGATGGCGCACAACCACACGCTCGCTTTGCTTGCCGTTGGGTAAACGAATGCTGTCGCGGCTAATTTTGAGAAATGAAGTTTCGACAATAGATTCTGAATCCAAGCAGGTTTCTGTTAAGTCCATGATTGTATCCTTATTAATTTGAAAGCCTTACGCCTGTAAAGGCCGTCTGAAAAAAATCAGCGGCCTATATTTATGAAACCGCAAACAATGTAGTATCCGCAACGGCAACGGCAACGGCAACCGCATCCGTCAGCTGCCGCAATTGTTCGGCATCGACAATATAAGGCGGCATCAGGTAAACCAATCTGCCGAAAGGCCGTATCCATACGCCTTGTTTCACAAAAAACGCCTGCATCGCCGCCATATCCACAGGGCGGCGCGTTTCGACCACGCCGATTGCGCCGACAACACGTACATCGGCTACGTTTTCCAAATTGCGCAAAGGCATCAGAGTATCTCTGAAATGCGCTTCTATAGCAGACACCTGCGCTTGCCATTCGTTGCGTGCCAAAATCCGCATATTGGCTTCGGCTACGGCGCAAGCCAATGGGTTGCCCATAAAGGTCGGTCCGTGCATAAATACGCCCGCTTCGCCGCTGCAAACGGTTTCTGCAACTTTTCGGGTAACGGCCGTAGCCGATAAAGTCATCATGCCGCCCGTAAGCGCTTTACCGATACAGATGATATCCGGTGAAATATCCGCATGTTCACAGGCAAACATTTTGCCCGTGCGCCCGAAACCGGTAGCGATTTCATCCAAAATCAGCAATATTCCGTATTGGTCGCATAAGGTACGTACTTGCCGCAGATATTCGGGATGATAAATCCTCATGCCACCGGCTCCCTGTACCACCGGTTCCAAAATCACGGCGGCAATCTCATGCCGGTGGGTTTCCAAGGCCGTCTGAAACGCCTCTATATCATCTGCCAACCATTCACCGTCAAAACGGCTTTTCGGAGCAGCCACAAAAATATGCTCGGGCAGAAAACGACTATACAGGCTGTGCATAGAGTTTTTTGGATCACACACACTCATCGCGCCAAAGGTATCGCCGTGATAGCCGCGCTCCACAGTTAAAAACTTAGTGCGCGGGTCGCCTTTGGCATGCCAATATTGCAGTGCCATTTTTAACGATACTTCTACCGCAACAGAACCGGAGTCGGCCAAAAAAATACATTCCAAAGATTGTGGCAGAAAGCCCCGCAAACTGTTGCACAAGCGTATGGCCGGTTCGTGGGTGATACCGCCGAACATCACATGGGGCATAGTATCTAGCTGCCGCTTTGCCGCCGAAACCAATTCGGGATGATTGTAACCGTGCTGTGCGCACCACCACGAAGACATACCGTCCACCAACCGTCGGCCATCGGCAAGCTCGAGATACACACCCTCGCTACGCACAACGGGATATACGGGCAGAGGATTAATCATAGAAGTATAAGGATGCCAAATATGGCGGCGGTCGAATTCGAGATCTTGCGGACTGAACATAACAGATTTGGGCCGTCTGAAAAGCTTCATTATAACGGAAAAGCCCGCAACCTTTCTCTCGTGCTTTCAGACGGCCTTTGCGCCGTCTTGCCAATCGGCGTTAAAATGACCGCAACAACAACACACCGTCAGGAATATCCATGCAAACCCGATTGCCATTTTTCGGAGTTGTCCGCGTTCACGGCGAAGATGCCGCCGCTTTTTTACACGGCCAGCTTTCCAACGATATCCAAAACCTTGCTGCCGGCCAAGCCTGTTACGCTACTTACAATACTCCCAAAGGTCGCGTAATCGCCAATATGCTGGTATTAAACCGCGGCAATGATTTTCTGCTGGTCATGGCTGCCGACCTAACCGAAGCCGTTACCAAACGGCTGAGAATGTTCGTTTTGCGTGCCAAAGCAGTATTCGAAGCACTGCCGGATGAAGCAGTAGCCGCGCAACTCAACGATAACGCAGCCCCGTTACCCGCACAAACTCCCTCTTTGGCATTCTCTGCCGAAGAAGAAAACGGTATCTGGCATATTACCCTACCGCATCAAGGGCGCATCAGTATCGGCAACGTATCCGCCCTTCCTGAATATGATGCCGCCGCCGAGAACGCTTGGAATACGCATGAAATCCGCAGCGGCTATCCGTGGATTAGCGCGGCTACCAGCGAAGCCGCCGTTGCCCAAATGCTCAACCAACACACCATCGGCGGAGTGCATTTCAAAAAAGGCTGTTATCCCGGCCAAGAAATCATTGCGCGCGCCCAATACCGCGGCCAAGTGAAACGCGGTTTGGCGGTTTTATCCTCAACCACTCCTGAAGCCGCGGGTATTACCGTACGCCAATCAGATGAAGAGGCCGGCATAATACTCAATAGCGCGCTAACGGCGGAAGGCAGTATTAATCTTGCCGTAATCAAACACGGTGCCGCCCAAGCAGCCTTAAGCGATGCCGACGGCAATCCGCTACACCGGCAAACGCTTTTCTTCCAAACGGAAACCGATTAATCGAGCCTACACTCGAAGGCAAAATCCGCAAAACAGCGGAAATATGTTTAAATCAGGCGGCGCAATGTTTTAAACTTTGCGCCGCCCTTGTATTCAAAATACTATTTTACGAAAAAGGCCGTCTGAAATATTCTGCCTGTCAAACCCGGCGGCCTTACTTGCGGCAACGGGTAAAAATCTCTAATTAATTAAAGAAATACCATGAGAAACTGGATACTTAAAAATTCAAACCGTGTACGCCACATTCTAAACTTGTGGCCGCCCTTTCTCTTTAGCGGCATACGCATCACCGAAATCAGCCCCGATTACCGCCGCTGCCGCGCCGAATTGAAAAACTGGCCCGGCACGCGCAATGCCAACGGCAGCCAATTCGGTGGCAGCCTGTTTTCAATGACCGATCCTGTTTATTCACTGATGCTGATGGGGCTTTTAGGCGAACGTTATTTTATTTGGGATAAATCCGCCCACATCGACTTTATCAAACCCGGGCGCAGCAAAATATTTCTCGAATGTATGATTGGTGATGATTTGCTGCACGATATCCGTACCCACACCGCAAACGGTGAAAAGTATCTGCCGGAAATCGAAATGATATTGACCGATGAAAAAGGCGATATCATCGCTAAAGTCAAACGTACACTGTATATCCGTCTCAAACCCGCATTCAGGCCGTCTGAACATTCAGCCTCTTGATTTCTATTGACTGCAAAAAGCCGCGCGAAAACCACGCGGCTTTTTTATTTTTGAAAAAGAGGGTTTTCAAGATAATTCCGCTTTATGAAGGTACGGTTATATTGCTTGGAATCTGAAAACCTAAAACCCTATCATTGGTAGAATAACCGCACCGTTTTGATGTGCCGAAAGGGAAAGCACGGCCTACTAGCTTTAGGTTTTCAGAAGCTGATCTTTTTACTAAGCCATATTCGTCTGGCAATGCGGCAAATTGTCGCAGTCCCCTACTTTTCAGGCGGCACGGAGATTGTTTGTTCCTCCGCTTTAGGCTACATTGCAAAGTTAGGCAAGAACATCGCATCACGCCCTGTAAAATACGCCGCCTGAAATACTTGCAAAAGAAACTGATGAACAGCTCATCCCAACCTTTTACCCGACAAGCCTACCCTACCGCCGTTCGCTTGACCTTATGGTTAAGAATAGGCATGGCCGCCTTATGCCTGCTGATACTCTTTTGGGTCCAAGCAGCCGGGCAAAATTGGCCTTTTATCCCTCTTTACGCCGCTATACTGACACTCACTGTTGCAAACGGCGTATTGACCTATTATTACCGTATCGGGCAAATCAAAAGGCTGCTGGAGTGGGGGTTATGTGCCGACATGTTGGTTTTAAGCGAGATACTCTATTTCAGCGGCGGCGTAGCCAACCCTTTAGTTTCCCTTTATCTGCCGCCTCTTCTCCTGGGAGCGCTTTTGTGCCCGCCCCACTTTACTTGGTCACTCACAGCCTTTTCTGCGGCAGCCTATCTGCTTTTGCTCCGCTTTCACCAGCCGTTTCCATTAGAAAGCTCTGCAGAACAGCTGTTTCAAATCCATATCGGCGGTATGTGGTTAACCTTTGTTTTATCCGCCATTCTGATTACCGCTGGCATTACCCGCTTGGTTCATGTTCTCAACCGGCAAAGCACTGCTCTGGCCCAAGCACATGCCTGCCAGCAGCAAAACGAACAAATCCTCAGCATGGGAATGGAGGCGGCCCATCTGGCCCATCGGCTTTCCACACCGTTAAACAGTCTGTTTCTACTACATGAAGAATGGCGGCAGCGGCAAGATTGGCCGCATGAGTTACAAGAAGACCTTACTCTGATGGAAAAACTATTACACCAAAGCCGCGATACGCTTTGGCAACTCAAACCCAAACAGCCCGGCCATACTGCGGCAGTCCCCCAAATGCTTTACCAAACCCTACAAACACATTTGCAACAATGGCATAACCTTCGCCCCGATGCCGTTTATCGTTGGCAAAAACCTGCCGAAGAAGATATCTGCGTACAACTGGATCCTTTATTCTGGTCGGCACTGCTCAACCTCTTAAATAATGCTGCCGATGCCGGCGAAGGAGAAATCACTCTTGATACGTACCGCCAAGGTAACGAATGGCATATCGGTATACGCAACCGCAACGGCTGTTTGAACCCAGGCCAATTACAGGCGGCCGGATTAGATGCCCAAACCTCAACCAAACCTGCCGGATTAGGTGTGGGCGTATTACTTTCACATGCAACCTTTTCACGCATGGGCGGCAGCCTCAGCCTGCAAAACCACCCGGCCGGGGGCGTTTATGCTGAAATCCGCATCCCGCTTTACTTATATACCTCTTCCGACAAGGCCGTCTGAAATGCAACATTTCCTTTTAATCGATGACGATGAAACATTCTCTTCACTGCTCCAACGCCGCTTTAAAAGCCAAGGGCTGATACTTGATTATGTTGCCAACGAAGTTTCTCTATCGGCCTATTCAGAGCAACCTCAAGGCATTATTTTGGATTTGAATCTCGGCAACAACAGCGGGTTGCAGCTATTACCTGCTTTGCGCCACCGCTTTCCCCATGCCAAAATCGTCGTACTGACTGGCTATGCCAGCATCAGTACCGCCGTTTCGGCAGTCAAACTCGGCGCATGGCAATACCTGCCCAAACCTGCCGGCGTCGAAACCATTCTCCAAGCTTTTAATAACCAAAGTGAAACCAATGCCCATACGGAAACCGCACCACCCGACACCATGCCCTCACTGCAAAGGTTAAAATGGGAGCATATCCAATTCGTACTGCAACAGCACGACGGCAATATTTCAGCCACTGCCCGTGCCTTAAATATGCACCGCCGCACACTGCAACGGATACTGGCCAAATATCCGGCAAAGCGTTAAAGCACCACTATTTTTCAGACGGCCTCAACAATACCGTTAAAAACGTTATAATCACCGATAACAACCATTCCCATATAATAAGGAAACAGTATGTCTACCCCTCAAAGCGCTATCCTACCCGATCACTGCAAAGCCGGTATTTTTATTGAAGCCGACGTCGTTCCCACCCAAGAAGCACATCTTAAAAAAGCCGCGCCCGAAGCTCTTGATGCTTTGGCAAAACTGCAAACCCAATATCCGGAAGCAGCCCTTGGCCTAACCATTGCCTTTGGCAGTGATTTATGGAAAAGCTTCGGTCACTCCGGCGAAGGCAGCGAAATCAAACCTTTCCGCCCTCTCGGTAATGGCTTGGCTCCGGCTACCCAACATGATGTGATGTTCCATATCCAATCTCTGCGCCCCGATGTTAACTTTTCTTTAGCCATGTCGCTTTTGGAGATTTTCGGCGACAGTATCAAAGTAGCGGATGAAACACATGGTTTCCGCTGGATTGAAGAACGCGGTTTAGAAGGCTTTATCGACGGCACGGAAAACCCTCAAGGCGACGAAGAAATCACCCGGGTCGGCACGATCGCTACCGAAGAGCCCGGCGGCGGCGGCAGTTATGTCTTACTGCAAAAATACCGCCACGACTTAAAAAAATGGAATACATTCGACCTCAACCTACAAGAAGACTGCGTAGGCCGAAGCAAAGCTGAAAATGAAGAATTCGAAGGAGAAAAACTCAACCCGCGTGCCCACATTGCCCGAACCAATCTGAAAGAAAACGGAGTAGGCTTGAAAATCGTACGCCGCAGTCTGCCCTATGGCACTGCCTCAGGCGAACACGGCCTGATGTTTATCGCCTATTGCGGCCGGCTATACAATATCGAAGCTCAATTACTGAGTATGTTTGGAGAAACCGACGGCAAAACCGACCTACTATTGGAACACGTTACTACCGCTGTATCCGGTGCTTATTATTACGCACCAAGCGTAGAACGCATGCGTAATCTGTAAAACATTTGCCTCCAAAAGGAAATCATGCCGTCTGAAAAGTTTTCGGACGGCATGATTTCTAGTCAGTTTTTTTGCAATAATTAAAAAATATCTACCTTATCCGAAAGCAGTAAGCCGTTGCTTTGAACGGATAGGTAAGCCATATCCGGAAAATGTACTTTAAAACTGCCGTTCAAATACCTAAGCCTGACAACTCCGTCTTTATTTGGATTAGTAATTCAAAATATCAAAAAAATAGTCACCTTCTATCTTTTAGAAAACGGACACGGCACACATAACAAAGGCCGTCTGAAAACAGCACCTCCAAGGTAAGTTTTCAGACGGCCTAAATATTCAACCGCTATCTTGAAAATCTAAAGTTTACAAATTAATACCATCTAATTTGGCAACGGTGTTGATATCTTTATCCCCGCGGCCGGACAAATTAACCAAAATCACTTGCTCGGGCGACATTTTCGGTGCTTCGGCAATTGCCCATGCCAACGCATGGCTGCTTTCCAACGCAGGAATAATTCCTTCGTAATGGCATAAATCGTGGAAGGCATCCATAGCCGCTTTATCGTCTGCCGCATAGTATTCCACACGTCCTAAATCAGCCAAATGACTGTGTTCAGGGCCGATACCGGGATAATCCAAGCCTGCCGATACGGAGTGTGTCCCCAATACTTGGCCGTTTTCATCCTGCATCAGATAGCTGCGAAAACCGTGCAATACACCGATAGGAGATTTTGAAGAAATCGGCGCCGCATGATTCTGTGTCTGCAAACCCAAGCCGCCGGCTTCCACACCCACCAAACGGACATTCTCTTCGGCGATATAAGGGTAAAACAAACCGATTGCATTGGAACCACCTCCCACACAAGCAACCGCTACATCAGGCTGGCGGCCTATGGCCTCCAACATTTGCTCTTTGGCCTCTTCGCCAATCACACATTGGAAATCACGCACCATTTCAGGATAAGGAGCCGGGCCCGCTGCCGTACCGATAATGTAAAAAGTATCATCCACACGGGCAACCCATTCACGCATGGCTTCGTTCATGGCATCTTTCAATGTGCGCGAACCGCTGGTCACGCCGACTACATTTGCGCCCAACAACTTCATACGGTACACATTCGGAGCCTGGCGCTGGATATCATCCGCCCCCATATAAACATGGCACTCCATACCGAAGCGGGCCGCAACCGTAGCCGAAGCGACGCCGTGCTGCCCGGCTCCAGTTTCGGCGATCACCCGTTTTTTACCCATGCGCCGTGCCAGCAAAGCCTGCCCGATCGTATTATTTACCTTGTGCGCACCGGTATGGTTCAAATCTTCACGTTTCAACCAGATTTGCGCTCCGCCCAACTTTTCACTCAACCGCTTGGCATGATAGACAGGGCTGGGGCGGCCTACATAATGTTTCAAATCATGACGGTATTCTTCCCAGAAAGCAGGATCGTTTTTGGCATCTTTATAAGCTTCCGCCAATTCTTGCAAAGCCGGAATCAGGGTTTCCGATACATACACCCCGCCGTGTTCGCCAAAAAAGCCGTGCTCATCAGGAAATTGATAATCTTTCATTATAGTATCCTCAAAATCATGCTACCTTCTGGAAATATCCTTGTTCATCCCCAAGGCCGTCTGAAACATTCGGACCACCGCTAAAACTTTTAGCTGTCTATCCCAATCAATAACAAAAATTCTCATTAATTTTTAATACGCTATAGTTGCGCATTGGCAATAAACGCCCTTACTTTCTCTTTGGATTTAATGCCTGGTGCAAGTTCCACACCACTGGAAACATCTACTGCCCGCGCCCCGGCCAGCTTAACGGCTTGAGCCACATTCTCCGGTGATAAGCCGCCCGATAAAATCCAATGATGGTTAATTTTTTCGGGCAGCAACTGCCAATCAAAACTCAAACCCGTACCGCCATACTCACCCTCAATATGGGCATCAAACAAAATACCGCGCGCATCAGGATACGCCTGGGCGGCATCTAGAATATCCTGCGTATTACGTACACGCACCGCTTTCAGGTAGGGCCGCCCGAAACTACGGCAAAAATCCGCAGTTTCATCGCCGTGGAACTGAAGCACATCTATCGGTACTGCCGCCAATACCTCCTGAATCCGCACTTGGCTTGCGTTAACAAATAAAGCCACCACACTGACAAACGGCGGTAATGCGCGTACTACCGTTTGAGCAGTTTCAATATCTACAAAGCGTTTGCTTTTTTCATAGAATACCAACCCTATCGCATCGGCTCCCGCCTCCGCAACCATATATGCATCTTCGGGGCTGGTAATGCCACAGATTTTAGTACGAACCTGATTCATAAATTTTTCCGTGTTGTTCCGGTTACTTTTCGCCCCACAACCAATCGGGCAAGGGCGGTGTTTCAACGCCCCATTGTTTTGGATAATCCACTCCGGTCAGATAAAGGCCGTCCGGCATAAAGGTAGGAGGTGCTTTCAGGCGGCTTTTTTCGGCAAGCAACTCAGCAAAACCCTCTACGCTTAGACGTCCGCAACCAACGTAGACTAATGCGCCGACAATATTACGAACCATATGGTGCAAAAACGCATTGCCGTGCAAATCAAGAGTCATAAACCTGTCCGTGCCCCTTAAAGCCACGTCATATAATGTTTTCACCGGTGATTTGGCTTGGCATTCTGCCGCACGAAAACTGGAAAAATCATGCTCTCCTACCAATAAATCTGCTGCACGCTGCATTAGAGCCATGTTCAAAGGCAAATGCGTCCACCCCACCCTTCCCGCCAATAATGGCGGGCGAACAGGCGAAGAGTTCAATATATAACGATAACGCCTTCCGCAAGCATCAAAACGTGCATGAAACCGTGCATCAACCTGCCGAGCCTTCCACACCGCAACCCCTTCGGGCAAATGCGCATTCACACCGCGAATCCAAGCCTGCTCCCCCCTCATGGCAGAGGTATCAAAATGTACCACTTGTGCAGTAGCATGCACTCCCGTATCCGTACGACCAGCGGCAATTGTCGAAATAGGCTCATTGGCAATTCGGCCAAGTGCATATTCTAATGCAGCCTGCACGGTATTAATGCCTTCAGCTTGCTTTTGCCAACCGTAAAAATGGCTGCCATCATATGACAAAGTTAAAGCCCAACGCTGCAGTGCGGATTCTGTGTGGTTTAATAATTCAGACGGCATCGCGTTTGATTCTGTAAAAATAAATTATTATAGCAATAAGCGCCTTTCAATGCCGTCTGAAAGCCAGATTTATTTTCTAAACAATATATCGATATTAAGTGAATATCAAAACCGTTATTTATGTAAACTACAGTTTAGAGCGAATGAAATATCGTTTGAATATTCATTGAAAAATAAACCGCTTTAAATTATCCAAGCATTCCGATGCTCTAATTACGCCCTAAAATGAATTTTGAGTAAAATAAAAAAGTTGGCAATTCATACTTACTCAATCACCGAATCATTTTTCCGAAACAAAACAGCCCGGGCCTAATTGCCCGGGCTGCTCATACGAGAGTTTTAATTACCCAACTCTTTCAGCAAAACCTCCGCTTTACTGAGGATATTACCGTCAGACTCTTCCATCAACTCCATCAACGTATCTCGTGCTGCATCGGGGTCGCCAATTTCGATATACATCTTAGCCAATTCGTATTTGGCCTCTAACGGAGCGGTCATCCCTACAGATTCAGATAAGAATCCGTTACCTTCCTCCGAAACATTGGCAGCCGTCGAAGTAATCGAACTCTCATCAAAATGGATACTATCATCCCACTCGATAGTGGAATCCTCAGCAGATTCAGCCGGAATATCCTTCAACCAATCATCGGCATCCTGAACCGCAATCTCACCCTCTGAAACCACAGCTTCGGCTGTCGCCATCTTAGACGGCCACTCAACAGCTTCTTCAACCGGTACGGCTGCTTCTACTACAGGTTCCGATATCGGCGCATCAAATTCAAGTGCCGGCAGCTCTTCTGTTTCATGCTTTTTCTCAGACTCCACGAACTCCGGCACTTCGGGTTCGTCGACTGTCCACTCCAAAGGTTCTGCTTCGGGTGCGACCTGCACAGTGGTTTCTGCCACAGGCTCTACCACAGGCATGGCCGGCACAGTGGCTTCTACCACAGGTTCTACTGCAGACATAGCCGGCATAGTGGTTTCCGCCACAGATTCTACCGATGCAAACTCTTCAGCAAATGATACGTTTTCGGCCAAGTCGCTTGGGGCGTCAGTCAACTCCGCAATATGATTGAAGCTGCTATCTTCAGGTTCATATACGCTTTCGGTTGATTCAATTCGATCCCAATCGGCATTTTTGCGTTTTTGAGTTTCCTCATCCAAAGTAACCGCGCCCGAAACAATACCACTTTGCTGACTGTCGATATTGCCTAAGTCCAAACGGAAATTATCCGCTTTAGGTACTTCGGTTTCAGTGACTTCCGTAAAGAAGATGTCATCTTCAAAATCATCTTCTACACTTAGCTCATCCTCTGCTTTAGCCTTGGATTGCTTGCCGGAAGCTGCTTTAGCTGCAGTCAACGTAGCAGCAGCTTCGGCACGGGTCAGGGGCGCCGTATTGCTGGGACGGACAATAGGCTGATGAGTACGAATACCCTCATCTGCCGAAGCTCTTTCTTCTTTTACCGCGACTTTGACCGGAGTTGTCTCTTCAACATCAAATGTACCATCCTCCGCATCCGGAGTGGCAACAACTGCCTTTTTACGATTGCCGAGAGATTTGCCCACCAGCCACAGTGCCAAAGCACCTGCGCCAGCCAATAATAGCCAACGCCACCAAGAACCCGAAGCCGTATCATCAACTGCCGGCATTGCCGATGCTTCTGCAGGTTTAGCCTCTGAAGAAGCCATAGGCTCCGAAACAGCAGTTTCAGAAGAAGCTGCGGCCACAGCCACATCAGAAGCAGGCATATCCGATGCCATAGATACAGGAGATACAGGCGCGGAAGCAGCTGTATCAGCCTGAGTAACCACAGGCATACTTGCTGCGGCAGAAGCCATATCCGTAGCGGCTTCAGAAGCTGCTTGTGCGGTTGTTGCAGGCGTTGTAGTTACAGCCGGCGTTTCAGACGGCATAGCTGCGGGCTGCTGCGCCAAACGGCGTAACTGTGCGGCGGAAGGAATATTTAATACATTACCCGGCCAAATTTGATCGGCATTGCCGTTTGTAAATAAATTGGGGTTAGCTGCAACCAAAGCTTGAACGGTTTGGTATGTAGTCATACCGTTCGGGCGCACTCGGGCAGCAATTCCGGTAAGTGTTTCGCCTTGACGAACAGTATAATTTCCCGACATAGCTCGGCGAGGCTCTGTTCGGGTCTGAGTATGTTCCGTATTTTTTGCGGTTTTAATCTTTTTATCTGTGGAATGAGCAGCGGCTTGAGACGGTGCCGTTTTTTTACCGTCCGAGATATTGCTTCCGCCGACGACAGCCGCAACGCGGTCTCGGGCGGCTTTAGGATCAAACGGAGATACCGAGCGACCGCCGTTATTCGAAGCATAACCCGGAGGATCGATAATTGCCGTATATTGGCGTGATTGTGTTCCTACTCCTAATTGAAACACCAATACAGGATCTTGTACGGCTGATTTTGAACGAATGCTGACAACAGCATTATCACCCGATTTACGCACACTACTGCGCAAGCGGTTGTCTGAAAGGTTCACTTTTCCGCCGTTGAGCAAGATGCGTGCTTCTTCTCCGGTTACCGTCACCGTACCCGAGAAGGGCTCACCCAAATTTGATTGGACATTCAAACCGCCCAATCCTGCAAACGAACCGAATGATGTCATCAATGCCACAGATGCGGCAATAAGCTTGAGCTTGGTATTATTCTTCAAAACTTAGATCCCCTGTTGATTGCAGCATATCTTACGGCTGCTATAATTTCAGCACAGCCTACATGATATATGCGAATCAGTTTCTCTGCAAAGCGGCGGTGCTAATTTATGTAAAAACATTTTGTACGTTGCAGCTTTATAACCACGGAATACCGCCGTTTCACAATAATTTCCACTGAAAATTAAAGTTAAACTAATTATTTCGCAACATACAAATATGTCGGCAATGATGTAAAATCTTACGATCTTCCGTATGATAATCATTTATACTGAAATCTTTTATACACCACACACTGCTATCCGTTATGAAAATACTTAGCGATTTTATCGCCGTCATCCTCTTTTTCACGACATACATTCTTACTAAAAACATTATTTGGGCCACAGCCGTTGCCGTTGTCATAGGCGTTTTACAGGCGGCCTTCACTTGGATGAAATATAAAAAGCTCGATACCATGCAATGGGTCAGCTTGATTCTTATTGTCGTATTCGGCGGCGCCACCATCATATTCAAAAACCCGCGCTTCATCATGTGGAAACCGACTTTACTATTTTGGTTCGGCATGTTGGCATTGGCCTCAAGCCATCTGCTGGGTAAAAACGGACTCAAAGCATTAATGGGCAAAGAACTCTCTTTATCCGATAGTGTCTGGCAGAAGCTTACCTACGCCTGGCTGACCTTTTTATTTATAATGGGTGTAATAAACTTGATCGTTGCCTATACCTTTAGCGAAGAAGTTTGGGCTTATTACAAATTTATCGGGTCAACCGCCCTAATGCTTGTTTTCTTTTTCGGCCAAGGTATCTACCTCAGCCGCCACTTACCGCAGGAGAAATAACTATGGAATATTATATGCTGCTGGCTACGGACGCCGATGATACCCATGAGGCTCGCGCAGCCGCCCGCCCGGCACATCTCCAACGCCTAGAGGCTTTGAAAGCGGAAGGCCGCCTGCTTACTGCCGGCCCGACTCCTCTACCGGATAACCCCGAGCGCGTGTCAGGCAGCCTGATTATCGCAAGCTTTGCATCTTTAGATGATGCGCAAAGCTGGGCAGAGCAAGACCCTTATGTGGATGCCGGCGTATATGACGAAATCCTGATCAAACCTTTCAAAGCAGTGTTTAAATAAAGCCGATGAAAACTATGCAATCGAATATCGAAAATCGCCTTCAGGTTTTAAAACCGTTGGTATTCGAATTTCATGACGACAGCCATCTTCATGCCGGCCATGCGGGTAACCGTGGCGGCGGGCATTACTCGATTTTGGTGGTCAGCGAAGAATTTACCAGCATTTCCCGCATCAACCGGCAGCGTATGGTCAATGCGCCCCTGCAAGACCTTTTTTCAGACGGCCTGATTCATGCTTTAAGCATAAAAGCATTAACACCTGAAGAATATTTCAATTCATAATCCATTTTCCGAAAGATTACACGATGAAAACAATCAAGCTCACCTCTATGTTGGTATTGGCAGCCCTTTCCGGCAGCCTGGCTGCACAAACTTTGGTAACCGTAAACGGTACTAAAATCGACAGTAAAGATATCGATGCACAAGTAAAAATGCTGCAAAGCCAAAGCAACGGCCAAATCCAAGATTCACCCCAATTACGCGACAACCTGACCCGTCGCCAAATTACAGGTATCATCATCGGTCAAGAAGCCAAGCGCTTGAAGCTGCACGAGAGTACCGAATACAAACAAGCTATCGAACAAGCGCGTGCTGCGGCGAAGGAACAAGGGGCAGACAAGAAGCCGAATTTCAAACAAGAATGGGCAGCTTATGAAAATGATCTGCTTAGCCAAGCCTACGTTGCACATATCGTACGCAGCAATCCGGTTACCGAAGCCGATGTAAAAACAGCCTATAATGATTTCAGCAACTTTTACAAAGGCTCTTCCGAAATACAATTAGGCGAGATCATAAACCGTGACAATACTGTTATCCAAAAAGCCCTTAGCGAACTGAAAAACAAAAAAAGCTTTAAAACCGTAGCCGGCCAATACAGTGCGGACCCGCAAGCCAAACAAACCGGCGGCATCAGCTCGGGTTATGTCAACTTGAAAGATTTGGAACAAGGCGCACCTGTTGTTTACAATGCCGTTAAAGATTTGCGCAAAGGCAGCTATACCGATGTTATGCAAAGCCAAGACGGCCTTTACGCTATTTTCTACGTAAACGACAAGCGTGCCGCGAAAATCCCCTCCCTTGATGAGGTAAAAGAATCTTTAGGACGTGATTTACAGGCAGCCCGTATTGATCAGGCCATACAAGCCCTTTACGGAAAAGCGGATGTCAAGCCGGCCAAATAATACCGACAAAAGCCGCCCTCATGAAAATGAGAGGCGGCCGAATACTTTTCAGTACAACATATAATAACCAACGGAAATCAATATGAAATTAAAACATTCCGCTCTATCCGGCGCATTGGCATTGGTACTTGCAGGTGTCGCCCTAGCCGCTCAAGCTCCCCAAATTGACAGCGGACGCATTGACAGTATGGTCAATCAGGTTTTGAAGCAGGTTGAAAATAATCCCCAAGCAGCCCAACAGCAAGACGGCAAACTTATCCGTGAAAATGTAATCAAGCAGCTGCAAAGTTTTGAAATCCTAAAAAACGAAGCCATTAAAATTGGTTTGGATAAAGATGCCGACATACAAAATCAATTGAAAAACCTAGAGGCTGAATTTTATGCCAACCAATATATCGCACACTTGGAACGAAGCACCGAAGTAAGCGAAGCAGATATCTATCGTGCCTACCAAGAACAAACCCGAATGGTGCAAATCCAGCAAGTTCATTTCGATAGCGAAGCACAAGCCCGTGAAGCGCAAGCGCTGCTTTTGAAAGGTCTGAGTTTCGAACAGCTGATGCAACGTTATCCCAATCCGGAGCAAGACTTCAAAGACTTTGTTTCGCCGCAACAGTTAGCACCAGAAATCGGCCAAACAGTTGCACAGATGACCCGCGGAGAAGTCAGCCGTGATCCGCTTATGTTTAACGGGAAATACTATTTATTAAAAGTATCAGCAGACGAACGCAACCCGAATGCTCCTCCGTATGCCGAAGCCAAGCAGCAAATCGAGCAGCAAGTAAAACGGCAGCGCGTACAAGAAAAGATTACTTCCATACTGAATGCATATGGTTTGAAATAAAGCGATACTGCTTAAACTCAGCATATATAAAGAACCTCTGTATTACCTACAGAGGTTTTTCTTTCAAATACTTCGGCGAAAACAGGGATAAATACGCCCTACTTACAATAACGCTGTATAATGCCGTCTGAAATCATTCTCAAATATCCGATATGTCCAACCAAAGATTAATATACGGTTTTCATGCCGTTAACGCCCGCCTGTGGCAAAATCCCAAAAGCATTACCGAACTCTACATCCAAGAAGGCAAAAACGATGCCCGTACACGCGAAGTTCTTGAAAAAGCGGCTGGTGAAAACGTACGTATCCATTTTGTAGATCAAGCCAGACTCGACAACTTGACCAAAGGAGCACGCCACCAAGGTGTGGCGGGCTTTATTGATGCCTCAAAAAACCATGTTCATTTGGAAGACGTATTGGAAAATCTCAGCGAACCGCCCCTTCTGCTGGTATTAGACGGCATCACTGATCCCCATAATCTGGGGGCGTGCTTGCGCACCGCAGATGCCATGGGCGTACATGCGGTTATCGCACCGAAAGACAAGAGTGCGGGACTCAACGCAACGGTTAGCAAAGTAGCTTGCGGCGCCGCCGAAACCGTACCTTATATTACCGTAACCAATCTGGCTCGTACCTTACGTGAACTAAAAGAGTACGGAATTTGGATTATTGGCACCGATATGGGTGGCGATGCAGACTTATTTCACTGCGATTTACCCGCAAGCACCGCTTGGGTGATGGGAAACGAAGGAGAAGGTATGCGCCGCCTCACTCGCGAACACTGTGATATGCTGGTTTCCATCCCGATGTTCGGTACGGTAGAAAGTATGAATGTATCCGTATCTGCCGGCATGGTGCTCAGCGAAACACGCCGTCAGCGTACCTTAAAATCAGAAAATTGAATTGATTCCGAGATACCTGATATTTCAAGGTAATACAGCTAAATGTTCATGCCGTCTGAAAACTATTCAGACGGCTCCTTTGTTATAAAACCCTAATTATCCGTTCCTTTTTCAATCATATTTTTCTGAGGTTCCTGTTTGCCACACCTCAAGCAATAGTGGCCGGAAACTGTCAGAAAATTGACGCCTCCACCGGTATCTTCTGTTATCATCTTGTAAATATCAAAAAAAATCACAATATTGCATACAAATAAAAATAACTGCCTATTGGTGTTTATACGTTATTTGCAATGCCCTGACTGAAACCGTTATACCCCGCCTGAAGGATATGCTCATGCTCACGTGGTTTATTGCCGCCTCTCTGATTTTAATTTTTGAATTATTCGTCGGAACGATCTATTTGTTAGTTGTCAGCGCTGCCCTTTTCGGAGCAGGTTTGGCCGAACTTTTATTTGCCAATACATCTATCAGCGTACTAACCGCAGCAATTTTATCGGGTATCGGTATTTGGTGGGCCCGCGGCTGGATACGCCGAAAGCGTCGCTCTCCCGAAATCGAAACCGCCCGCAGTGATTTGGATGTCGGCCAAACCGTACGAATTCTGCGCCATTTGCATACCAACCGCTATGAAGTTTTTTATCGGGGCACTCAGTGGCAGGCAGAGGCTGTTAACGAACATACTGTCTCCGCAGCCCAAACCGGCACCATTACAGGTAAAAACGGTAATATTCTTTTAATCCAACTTCACCCAACACATTAATTTTCAGGAGAACTCATGGAATTTATCAGCTTCCCCATTCTTATCTTGATGGCCGTGATTATTTTCGGCTTCAAGGCCTTTACCGTTGTACCGCAACAAGAAGCTTATGTAGTCGAACGCTTAGGCCGTTTTTACAAAGTACTGAAGCCGGGTTTGAATATCCTTATTCCTTTCATCGATCGCATTGCCTACAAGCATACGTTGAAGGAAATTCCGTTGGATGTTCCCAGCCAAGTCTGCATTACCCGTGACAACACCCAACTAACCGTTGACGGTATTATCTATTTTCAAGTAACCGACCCCAAGCTGGCTTCGTATGGCTCTAGCAACTACATTATGGCGATTACGCAATTGGCTCAAACCACCCTGCGTTCGGTGATCGGCCGTATGGAGTTGGATAAAACTTTTGAGGAACGCGACGAAATCAACAGTATCGTTGTTTCCGCTTTAGATGAAGCTGCCATATCGTGGGGCGTAAAAGTTTTACGATATGAAATCAAAGATTTAGTTCCACCCCAAGAAATCTTGCGCGCTATGCAGGCGCAGATCACAGCCGAACGCGAAAAACGCGCCCGAATCGCCGAATCCGAAGGCCGTAAGATTGAGCAAATCAATTTGGCCAGCGGTCAACGGGAAGCCGAAATCCAGCAGTCCGAAGGTGAGATGCAAGCTGCCATCAATGCTTCACGTGGTGAAAAAGAAGCCCAAATCAACCGTGCCGAAGGTGAGGCGCAAGCCTTGCGTTTGGTGGCCGAAGCCAATGCCGACGCTATCCGCGCGGTAGCGCAAGCACTGCAAACCGAAGGGGGTAGTGAGGCAGTAAACCTGAAGGTAGCCGAACAATATGTAGAAGCCTTCAGCAAACTGGCGAAAACCAACAATACCCTGATTATGCCTGCTAATGTAGCTGATATCGGTTCATTGGTTTCCGCAGGATTGAAGATTGTCGAAGGCAATAAAAATACCGCCAAATAAAATACGAATACCCAATAAACTTACCTAAAAATATGCCGTCTGAAATGCTTTTTCAGACGGCATGTTTTTTCTGAAACCAGCTACAGGCCTAAAGTAAGTATTTGCCGATATACCCGGTAATCTTATTTGAAGAGCTGGCAAACGTGTTATCAAAATATCTATCAGCCCCGAAAGCTCATAAAATATTGCTCAACCATCCAGCAGTATTTTTAATACCTTCGGCAGCAAACAACAAACCATCACCTATTACCAAACGCAGGCATATCATTGTATAAGCACGCTTAGCTTATCGGAAAGGCTCAGCGTAATTTAGCCGGTACGGAAGGCGCAGGCAGCCGTTTTAACCCCGTACCTGCTAAATCAATATGGCCGAAACGCGAATGACCTTGGTTCCAATCTTCTACTGCAAGGCACAAAGATTCCCTGTTGTCGGCAACAAAATTCCACCAAATTAGCGTAGGATGCG
Source organism: Neisseria sp. S1 (assembly GCF_048060015.1). Lineage (NCBI taxonomy): Bacteria > Pseudomonadati > Pseudomonadota > Betaproteobacteria > Neisseriales > Neisseriaceae > Neisseria > Neisseria sp. S1. The sequence continues at coordinate 49,108 of NZ_JBLUPI010000006.1, read as the reverse complement.
GCAACGGTTCACCACCCAAAAGCATCACATGGCAATCAGTTTCCGCATGCAGCAGAAGGCTTGACGCGCCGTTAAGCTCGATAAAGGCCAATTCATTTTCGACAAATACCTGCCCAGCAACCTGCAAGCTGCCAGAGATGACCAAAACACCGTATTCCCAACCGGAATTTAATGCTACAACATTTTCACCACCTGCTTTTAAGCGTATATCCAATCCAAGCAGAGGGCTGTATTGCCGCGTAGGAGCGGTATGGCCGCCGTAACTGCCTGTGGTTAAGGTATAATCCGCCCCGTTTTCCGTCCATGCGGGTAATTTGGAATAATACTCAAACGAAGGTTCGATTTCTTGATTCAATGGTAGCGCAATCCAAAGCTGTACGGCATGCAGGTGTTTTATATCCTCAGGAGTTTGCTCGGTATGACTGATACCTCGGGCATCACCGGTACCGGCAGTCATCAGATTAACTTGGCCGGGGCGGATTAATTGCTTGTATCCCAAACTATCTTGATGCCACACTTCCCCCTGAATCATCCAAGTAAAAGTTTGCAGGTTAGTATGCGGATGAGCGCCAACCTGCATACCATCTGAACCCGGATCGAACACGGCAGGACCTGCATGGTCTAAAAAACACCATGCGCCAATCGTGCGACGGCCACTTTGCGGTATCAGGCGTGCAACTGGTATGCCGCCTACATCTTTCAACCGCGCGCTGACTTTTTCTATCTGCATGGATTTTCCTCTTAACCGGCTGTACCGGCTTGTTATTTCACTATGATGTTTGCTATCTTTAAAATACCGACTGCCATTCAGTATAATGGCTTTTAGGTAACCCTAACAAATAACCCTGCCACGGTATTTTTCATTTACAGGCCGTCTGAAAACTCACCGGCCGATATTTCAGACGGCATTCAGTAAATAATTTTTTTACCGTAACCCTCTAAAATTTCTTTAATCCTCAATACGGTTTCCCGCGCAGGCGGGTGTATACCTTCGAGCTTGTAAGTATCGCCGCACAATGCCCACTTATGTGCGCCCAGTTCGTGATACGGCAACAATTCCACCGTATCGATATTACCCATATCGCCGATGAACTCACCTAACAGATGAGCCGACCTTTCGTCGTCGGTATAACCCGGCACAATCACAAAACGTACCCTTACCGCTTGATTGCGTTCCGCCAAATAACGGGTGAAATTCAAAGTTTTGGTATTGGCTATACCGACTAATGTTTTGTGGATTTCCGGATCTATCTGTTTCAAGTCGAGCATGACCAAATCGGTATTATCCAGCAGCTCTTCCAATATATTGTCATAATGCAAAGCATAGCCGTTGGTATCCAAGCAGGTGTGGATATCATAAGCGCGGCAGGCTTTAAACCAATCGCGGATAAATTCGTATTGCAGCAACGGTTCGCCGCCCGTTGCCGTTACACCGCCGCCCGTTGCTTTCAAATAATGGCGGTAAGAGAGTACCTGCTTCATCACCTCTTCTACGCTTAATTCCAAAGCCTTATCGGTATGCATGTCCCAAGTATCACGGTTGTGACAATAAAGGCAACGCATCAGACAACCTTGCATAAATAAAACAAAGCGCAAACCCGGTCCGTCTACCGTTCCGCAACTTTCGATAGAGTGCACGATGCCTTTGCCTTGGTAATGGCGGCTTCTGGCTTGGGATACCGCCCCTTTTGAGCGGATAATCGGTATATTTTTCATTTTTCGAATATTTGTGATTATTTCTTCAGACGGCCTGGCATACCCTAAAGCAGAACATGTTTAAAAATCATACTTACAGGCCGTCTGAAAACCAAAGTAAACATATTGACTGCCCTGACTATTTATTTGCCATCCGCATGAAAAGTGCCGGAAATACTCCGGCACTTTTATCTTCAGATAATGGCAGCTGCGGTTTACATACTGGCCGTAAAGGTACGGGTGATGACGTCTTGTTGCTGCTCTTTTGTGAGCGAGTTAAAACGCACGGCATATCCCGAAACACGGATAGTCAGCTGCGGATACAGCTCCGGATCGTTCATGGCTTCGAGCAGCATTTCACGATTGAGTACGTTCACATTCAAATGCTGGCCGCCTTCAATACCTTCTTCATGATGGAAATAACCATCCATCAAACCGGCCAAGTTTTTCTCGCGGGATTCGCCGTCTTTACCCAATGCGCCCGGCACAATCGAGAAGGTATAGGAAATACCATCTTTGGCAAACTCAAACGGCAGTTTGGCTACAGAGCTGAGCGAAGCCACCGCACCATTGACATCACGTCCGTGCATCGGATTTGCCCCCGGGCCAAACGGCGCACCGGCGCGGCGGCCATCGGGCGTATTACCGGTTTTTTTACCGTATACCACGTTGGAAGTGATGGTCAGCACGGATTGAGTGGGGAGAGCATTGCGATACATTTTATGGCTGGCCACTTTTTTCATAAACCGCTCTACCAAATCGCAAGCAATGCTATCAACCCGATCATCATTATTGCCGAATTGCGGATATTCCCCCTCAATTTCAAAATCAACGGCAATATTGTTTTCATCACGAATCGGGCGCACTTTGGCGTATTTAATCGCCGAAAGCGAATCCGCCGCTACCGACAAACCGGCAATACCGCATGCCATCGTACGCTTCACATCACGATCATGCAGCGCCATCAGTGCAGCTTCGTAAGCGTATTTGTCGTGCATATAATGAATGATATTCAAGGCGGTAACATATTGGGTAGCCAGCCAATCCATGAAATTATCCATACGGTTCAATACGGTATCATAATCCAGTATTTCATCAAGAATCGGCTCGGCTTTGGGGCCGACTTGTTCTTTCGATTTTTCGTCTACGCCGCCGTTAATCGCATAAAGTATGGTTTTGGCCAGATTGGCACGCGCTCCGAAAAACTGCATGTGTTTACCCACCACCATCGGGCTAACGCAGCAGGCAATCGCATAATCATCACTATCGAAATCCGGACGCATCAAATCATCGTTTTCATATTGGATAGACGAAGTATCAATCGATACCTTGGCACAGTAGCGCTTGAACTGCTCAGGCAGCCGCTCCGACCACAATACGGTAATGTTTGGTTCGGGCGACGCTCCCATGTTGTAAAGCGTATGCAGGAAGCGGAAGCTGTTTTTAGTTACCAATGTCCGACCATCCAATCCCATACCGCCGATGGATTCAGTGGCCCAAATCGGGTCGCCTGAAAACAGCTCGTCATATTCTGGCGTACGCAAAAAGCGTACCATACGCAGTTTCATAACCAAATGGTCAATTAGTTCTTGAGCCTGCAATTCGGTCAACGTGCCGTTTTGCAAATCACGCTCTATATAAATATCCAAAAACGAGGAAACACGCCCAAACGACATCGCTGCGCCGTTTTGTGATTTTACGGCAGCCAGATAGGCAAAATAAGTCCACTGAACCGCCTCACGGGCATTTTGAGCAGGGTCGGAAATATCAAAACCATAGCGTGCCGCCATCTCTTTCATCTGACCGAACGCACGGTATTGCTCACTGATTTCTTCGCGGCGGCGGATTACCTCTTCCAAATCATTGCCCGCTTCCAAATCTGCCTGCAAAGAATCAAACTGAGCCGCTTTATCGGCCATCAAGCGGTCGATACCGTAAAGAGCCACACGACGGTAATCACCGATAATCCGTCCGCGTCCGTAAGCATCAGGCAAACCGGTTAATACGCCCGATTTACGGCAGCGACGGATATCGGGGGTGTAAACGTCAAATACGCCCTGATTATGGGTTTTACGGTATTCGGTAAATGCTTTTTCCACTTCCGGATTCAGAGGGCTGTTATAAATACGGCAAGAGTCCATCACCATTTTCAAACCGCCGTAAGGCATGATGGCACGTTTGAGCGGTTCATCGGTTTGTAATCCGACTACAGCCTCCAAATCTTTATTAATATAACCCGCTTCATGGCTGTTGATACCGGCCACAATTTGTGAATCGATTTTATAAGGTGCATGGGTACGGTTTTCGGCCTTGATACATTCCATCACTTCATGCCACAACTTTTTCGTTGCTTCAGTAGCCGGCTGTAAAAACTCCGCCCCGCCTTCGTAAGGCGTGTAGTTTTGCTGAATGAAGTCGCGCACATCAATGCCCGCCTCCCAGCTTCCCGATTTAAAACCTGTCCAAGCGGCAGAGCGTGTTTGTGTGGTCGCACTCATGCTTTAACTCCTATTTAACAATTCAAACCAATAAGATAAATAATTTTCTGAGTATTTAGCATAGCACCACAATATGGCACGGTTAATACATAAAAACGAAATAAAATTACTTTATTGACTTACATCATGAAACAAAATGTAGTCTAAAAAACAAGCGTTCCGAATGCTGGCAATCACTTTTCTACAAGCGTAAAATAAATAAATTACGCGCGTTAACATATTTCAAAAGTTTCCCCGTATACCAACCCATCTGCTTTGGTTCCAAACGTAAAAAGGCCGTCTGAAAAATTTCAGACGGCCTTTTTACATCTCAAAAGAATACCCTGTTCACCATTCTAATCGGGATATATTTTCAATCTGCGGCAGTAAAATAGTGATTATATTTTCGGCGGTAATAATTTGCCCGGATTAAGCAAGTTATGTGGATCCAATGCCGCCTTTACCATACGCATCAAAGCAATTTCCGCATCGGTACGAACACGCGGCAACCAATGGTTTTTTACTTGACCGATACCGTGTTCGGCAGCAATGGTTCCCTCGCAGGCCAATACGTTTTCATACACAATAGCATTTACCGCATCTTCATAAGCATATACTTCATTACTTAATACGTCAGGCAGGAAAGTATTGTAATGCAGGCTGCCGTCACCCAAATGCCCGAATACGACAATGCGGATATCAGTAAACACCTTTTCCAAGGCAGAAGCGCAACCGTTTACAAACTCGGCTACGCGTGCAATCGGTACGGCAATATCATGCTTGATACTGGCACCCAAGTTACGCTGCGACGCTGAAATATTTTCACGCAATTTCCACCAATCGGCCCGCTCTGATTGTGACTTCGCCAAAGCGGCATTTTCAAAACCTTGCTCATATAAAAACTCAGCCAGCAAATTACCCAAGTCATCTCGCGGCATAGAATCGGTTAATTCCAACAAAATATGCCACTCGGCATCTACAGGCGAGCGGATTCGACTAAATTCGGCAGACAGAGATAGCGCAAAGCGGCTGACCAACTCAAAACTACACAAGCGTTCGGCAAAACACCCCTGAATCAAAGTTAGCAATTCAACGGCTCTATCAATATTTTCCACGCCCACCCAAGCAGTTTCGACAGTTTGCGGCTGTGCAAACAATTTCAGAGTCGCTCCCGTAATAATGCCGAGCGTTCCTTCGCTGCCGATAAACAAATGGCGCAGGTCATAACCCGTAGTATTTTTGTGCAACGGCTGTAAATGCGATATCAGCGTACCGTCGGGCAGCACCACCTCCAATCCCAACACCAAATCACGCATACTGCCGTAACGTAATACATTCAAACCACCTGCATTACAAGCAATGTTACCGCCGATTTGACAAGAACCCTCACTAGCCAAGCTCAAAGGGAATAAACGTCCGGCGGCGGCGGCGGCCTGCTGAACACTCTGAAGCACGGCACCCGCATCTACCGTTATGGCATTGTCGGACAAATTAATCTGACGGATTCGGTTGAGTTTGCTTAAATTCAACAATACCCCGCCATCCGGAACTGCCGCCCCGCACAAACCGGTATTGCCCCCTTGTGGCGTAACCGGAATACGGTTTTCATAGCAAAAGCGCATCAGTGCCTGTACACCTTCTACACTGGCAGGCTGTACTACCGCATCAGCCCGCCCCGTATAACGGCGGCGCTGATCGGTTAACCAAGCTTCCGTATCTTCAGGCAATTCAACAGGAGATAAAATTTGTTGCAGCTTTTGCTTAAGCGACATTTGTCATTTCCCTAAATCAAATTTTTCAGACGGCATCAATTAAAAGTAATCAAAAGAATATTAAAGCATTATGTTTGTTTATATTCATTTACCATATTTTTACCGTCTGAAACCCATATTATGGAGGATATTTACAATTTACCGTAAGTACAGAAATAAGCAGTATCTACCGCTACTTTCAGCTGAAATTTGCTGTTTGCATCAACGGTAAAACTTTCCCCCGCGGAAAATATTTGCCATTCATCCGAACCGGACAATTTAACTGTTAACGCACCGCTGATTACTGTCATTGTTTCAAAATCGTCGGTACCGAACTCATATTCTCCCGCCTCCATCACTCCGACCGTTGCCGGTAAGGTTTCGGTTTGCAGTCCGATAGAGGCAACTCTACCGTCGAAATACTGATTGATTTTCAACATAATTTTCTCTCTATTTTTCTCCAAAAGTTACGATATCTACTATTTTGCCAATATGTTTATTAAATACCTTTATCCGATATCTGAAACCCTACTTTTACCAACAAATATCTATTTTACTTGTCTACTATCATAATAAAAGCCGGATAAGCAGATTCAAACCTTACCTAAAACCACTCTCATTCACATATTTTGCCCACGCCTTTTACATATAGCAGGCAAAACAAAAGCAGGATACTAGAAGTATCCTGCTTTGCAATCTATATTCGGATAGATTATTTAGTAGCAGCAGAAGCAGCTTCGGTAGCAGCAGAAGCAGCAGCTTCAACAGCAGAAGCAGCAGCAGTAGCGGCTGTATCAGCAGCAGAAGCGGCTTCAGTAGCAGCAGAAGCAGCAGCTTCAGTAGCAGCAGAAGCGGCTTCGGTAGCAGCAGAAGCGGCAGAAGCAGCAGCCTCGGTAGCGGCAGAAGCAGCAGAAGCAGCAGCTTCGGTAGCTTTAGTAGCGCTATCGCCACAAGCAGCCAATACCAAAGACATCAGGGCAGCAGCAAACAATGATTTTTTCATTTCCATTAACCTTCTTTATTGATCAATTTTAAAGATAACTAAAATTTGGCCGGTCAGTATTGCACGGCCATATTACAAATCCATGACTGAATTTTCAGCAATTATGCCGCACGCCCCACGCCAACGCAATCATGCTGATTGAGGTTGCCGTAGGTTGTGTTTCTTTTAGTGTGCCTTCAGACGGCATAAGTTCACATAAAATCACCCCTTTTATTCGAAACAACTGCCCAAACTCTTTTTTTAATCTATTTTTTCAATTAGTTATATTAATTTTTAAAAGAATTGATAATTTTGCAAAGGTTCTGTTTCTTTTGTTATCTTTTTTACAAAAGTTGCGAAAAAGCAACATACAAAAATTTTCATGGGTATTTCTTTTGACACCGGCACCGCTTTACATACCCGCAAAGAAACCTTTTATATAGATTTCGTATGCTACAATTAGTATGTTATTCACCTACTCCGAGAGGATACCTCATGGCTATTGCAAAAAACTCAGCCGTTACCCTGCACTATGAAATGTTTGATGCCAACGACCAGCTCATTGATAAAACCGAACAACCTATTGCCTATCTGCACGGCGGTTACGACGGTATTTTCCCGTTGGTTGAAGAAGCACTCCATGGTAAAGATGTCGGCGATGTAGTCGATGTCGTACTTTCTCCCGATGACGCCTTCGGCGAACAGGATCCCGAATTGGTTCGCATCGAAGACTTAAGCGTATTCCCCGTAGAGGTGGAAGTCGGCATGATGTTTGAGGCAGATGATCCCGAAACCGGCGATGTGTTTGTTTACCGTGTAACCGATATTGCCGATGGCAAAGCCGTAGTAGATGGCAACCATCCGCTGGCAGGGATGAAAATCCGCTTTAAAGCAACTGTTGACAGCGTACGTGATGCGACAGCCGAAGAAATTGAGCACGGTCATGTACACGGTCCACACGGACACCACCACTAAGCATTTGCCCCTATCTTAAAAATACCAATGCCGTCTGAAACTTTTTCAGACGGCATTTTTAACCGCACATGTTATAAAAAAGAATATTTCAACGATAATAAAAATCCGAATATTTCATTACTTTTTAAACATAAATCATAAGTAAACAAGCCATCTGTATTTTCAGACGGCCTGTTATGATCAAAATAAATTATGCAAGGTTTTGCAGGTAATTCAGCAATAAAGGTACGGGGCGGCCGGTTGCGCCTTTTTCCTTACCTGATTTCCAGGCCGTACCGGCAATATCCAAATGAGCCCACGGATAATCTTCGGTAAAGTAAGATAAGAACGTAGCTGCCGTAATCGTACCCGCTCCGGGGCTGCCGATATTCGCCAGATCCGCAAAGGGTGATTTCAACTGCTCTTTATAGGTGTCAAACAACGGCAACTGCCAAGCCTTATCATTCACCTCCAACGAGGCCGCCAACAAACTGTCGACCAACTCCTGATTATTACCCATCAAACCGCTGACATCATGACCCAATGCCACAATACATGCCCCTGTTAAGGTAGCGACATCAATCACGGCACGCGGTTTGAAACGCTCCACATAAGTGAGTGCGTCACACAAAATCAAACGACCTTCGGCATCTGTATTCAACACCTCTACCGTTAGGCCCTTCATAGTTTTAACCACATCGCCCGGTTTGTTGGCGCCGCCCGATGGCATATTTTCACAAGTGGGCACAACCGCCACCAAGTTAATCGGCAGCTTTAATTTGACGGCGGCACAAAATGTACCGATTACGCTTGCCGCACCGCACATATCAAATTTCATCTCATCCATATTCAAGCCGGGCTTGAGCGAGATACCGCCGCTGTCAAACGTGATACCCTTACCCACCAGAACCACAGGGGCTTCATCTTTATCAGCGGCACCATGGTAACTCAGTTCAATCAGATAAGGTTTTTGACGGCTGCCTTTCGCTACCGCCCAAAACGCACCCATATGCTCTTTGATAAAGTCTTTTTTACGGATTTTTACACCCGCTCCCAGCTTGGCCGCTTCTTGTTTTGCTGTTGCAGCCAAAAACTCGGGAGTACATTCGTTCGGTGCTGCATTTCCGAGGTCTTTAGCAATACGCATACCGTAAACTTGAGCTTCCGCTACGGCAACTGCACCGCTTAAATCTTCGCTACCATGATAAAACACGGTTTTTTCCAATTTTGCCGGTTTGGCTTCTTTTTTATAACGGTCAAAACGGTAAACCGCCATGCCTAATGCCACCGCAAAAGCTTCGGCTACGCGCGGAGCCTCCACTTCATCAAATGCCCCCACATCCACATGTACCTCATGCTGCTTTTGCGCCCACGCGGCAGCTTCGGCTGCGGCTTTATCCAAAGTAGCCCGCTCTTCATCTTTCAAGCGCACCACTGCCAGCGACTGAAAACCTTCACCCGCAGGCAATTTGGCCTCGGCAAAAACCTGTCCCTCTTCTAAAGAAGCACAAAGTGCTTTAGCGGTTTCATTGCTGCCGGATTGGGCACACGGGCAAGCATCACTGCACACATATAACAACGCGCCTGTTTGTTGCGGCTGCAATTTTTCAACTTTTGTGCTAAATTCCACGCTTAATCTCCTAATCAAATCCACGGTATGTTCAGACAAAGGCTCCGCAAAACGGAAAAGCCGTCTGAAACAGGAAAACGGCTGTGGTTGATTGTACCCTATTCGACAGGCCGCCTGAAAGCCTGCATAAACGATACTGATACGGCGCATCTTACCCGAACACGGTCAGAACCTTGCACCATCGCCGTATCAAATCTTCCCGGCCGTTAATTAATATATGATTTACCAACGCAACTTTATCAAAGAACTGTCATTTACGGCAGTCGGAATTTTCGTGGTGCTGTTGGCCGTACTGGTCTCCACGCAAGCTATCAATCTTTTGGGACGCGCCGCAGACGGCCGGGTTGCCATCGATGCGGTTGTCGCACTGGTCGGCTTTTGGGTAGTCGGTATGACACCGCTTCTGCTGGTACTTACCGCCTACATCAGCACCCTTACGGTTTTAACCCGCTACTGGCGCGACAGTGAAATGTCGGTTTGGCTCTCGTGCGGCCTATCACTAAAGCAGTGGATTAATCCTGTTTTGCGTTTCGCCGTGCCGTTTGCCATACTGCTTACCCTGATGCAGCTGTTTATCATACCGTGGGCAGAGCTGCGCAGCCGCGAATATGCCGAGCTTTTGAAACAAAAACAGGAGCTCTCAATGATAGAAGCCGGGGAATTCCGTGCTTTGGGTAAAAGTAACGGCCGGGTGTATTTCGTCGAAACCTTCGATACTGATTCGGGGGTAATGAAAAACCTATTTCTGCGTGAAACTGACAGCAAAGGCCGCGATAACATTGTATTCGCCAAAGAGGGTTCATTTGCTTTAAACGACAACAAGCGTACTTTAGAGCTCACGCAAGGCATACGTTACAGCGGTACCCCCGGCCAAGCCGACTACAATCAGGTTTCATTTGAAAAACTCAGCCTGATTATCAGTACCTCGCCGAAGATTATCGACCCCGTTTCCAACCGCCGTACTATTCCGACCCTCCAGCTTATCGGCAGTAACAATCCCGAACATCAGGCGGAATTAATGTGGCGCTTGTCTCTGCCTATCAGCATATTGATTTTGAGCATACTGGCCATTCCGTTATCGTATTTCAACCCGCGTACCGGCCACACCTATAATATTCTGTTTGCCATTGGTTTTTATCTGATTTATCAAAACGGCCTTACTTTTCTGCGCAATGCCGTTGAAGACGGCAAACTCAATTTCTGGATAGGGCTATTACCGCTGCATATACTGATGCTGGCGGCCGCACTTGCTTTACTGCATGTGCGCAGTATGCCTGCACAGCCGTTTTGGCAGGCTCTGAAAAACAGTACGAAAGGCGATGCACAATGATGCTTCTAAGCCGCTACCTTATCCGCCAACTTACCATATCGGCACTCTATGCCCTACTGGCCCTTTTGGCCTTATACAGTTTTTTCGACATCATCAGCGAAGCGGGAGATGTAGGCAAAGGCAGCTATACCGGCATGAAAATGATGCAATATATTTTTATGCAGGTTCCGGCACATGCCTATGAACTAATGCCTTTAGCCGCATTAATAGGCGGCCTGATTGCGCTGAACCAATTGGCTTCCGGCAGCGAACTGACCGTTATGAAAGCCAGTGGCATGAGCACCCGCAAGCTGATTACCATTTTGCTGCAATTTGGTTTGATTTTTGCCCTGGCCACAGCCGTATTGGGCGAATGGCTGGCACCCGCGGCCAACCGCTATGCCGAAAATATGAAAGCCGGCGCCGTAAACGGAAAAATCAGCACGGGCAGCCAAGGTTTATGGCTTAAAGAACAAAATAATATTATCAATGTCCGCGAAATGCTGCCCGACCATACTTTATTGGGTATTAAAATTTGGCGGCACGACGATCAGTTCCGCCTGATTGAAGCCATGGAAGCCGAATCAGCCCGCCCGGGAAACGGCAGCTGGCAGCTGAAAAACGTTCGCCGCAGCGTCATTGGCAACGACCGGATTCTTGCGGAAAAACAGCCCGAACAAAATTGGCCCGTTTCCCTGCAAAACAATCTGCTTGATGTTTTATTGATTTCACCCGAACAAATGTCGGTATCCGCACTCACAACTTACATCAGCCATCTGAAAGACAACCAACAGCAAACCCGCCCCTATGAAATCGCCTGGTGGCGTAAATTAATGTATCCGCTGGCAGCCATGGTGATGGCCTTGGTAGCATTGGCATTTACCCCCCAATCGACACGGCACGGCAACATGGGGCTGAAACTGTTTTTCGGCATATGCTTGGGACTGGGCTTTCACTTTGCAGGCCGTCTGTTCGGTTTTACCAGCCAACTTTACGGCGTACCGCCTTTTATTGCCGCCATGCTGCCGACAATATTATTCGCTGTTTTGGGCATATATCTCATCCGCCGGCAGGAAAAACGCTAAACCGCCTTATTTACATTTACTGATACAGAAAGCAAATTTATGTTCAGCATTCTCATTATTCTTGGCTTGATTGCACTGCTTATCGGCTTACTTGGCACGATTTATCCCGCCATCCCCGGTTTAGGTCTGATGTTTGCCGGCGCATGGCTGATAGCCTATGCAGGCGACTATCAGATTATCGGTACCGCTACTTTGATATTCCTCGGCATTGTCGCCGCGGTGGGAACCGTCATGGATTATGTAGCAGGTATGCTTGGTGCCAAATTTACCGGTGCCAGCAAAACTGCTGTTTGGGGTGCTTTGATCGGTGGCATAGCAGGTGCATTTTTTTCCCTGCCAGGCTTGCTGCTTGGGCCATTGGTAGGGGCCGGCATTGGTGAATTTTGGGCTCGAAAAGACTTGCTCTCTGCAGGGAAAGTCGGCTTGGGCACATTTATCGGCTTTATCGTCGGCGTTATCGCCAAACTCGGTTGTGCATTGACCATCATATTCACTTTGGCAGTAATGGGAATCATCAGCCTTTTCCAATAACAGGACAGATTTTCCCAAGGCCGTCTGAACACGTTTCAGACGGCCTTTTATCATACCGCCAACAATGTTAATATCTGCAAACACACCAACAAAAATGGAGAAACAGATGACCACTCTGCCACGCCCGGAAATCGATGAAAACGGCCTGCTTGAATATTCGGTAGTTTATACCGACCGCGCTTTAAACCATATGTCGCAAAAATTTCAAACGGCTTTCCGCTATATTTCCGCCACACTGAAAAAAGTTTACGGCGCACAACATACCGCCGTCATTCCCGGCAGCGGCACCAGCGGTATGGAAGCCGTTGCACGCCAGCTGGCCCGTAATGAAAAATGTTTGGTGATTCGAAACGGTTTTTTCAGCTTCCGTTGGAGCCAAATTATTGAAAAAGGTGCGATTGCAGCCGAAACTCGTGTTTTCACCGCTCGGCAGGCCGATGAAACACAAGCACCTTTTTCTCCTGCGCCTATTGAGGAAGTCACCGCCGCAATAGCCGAATACCGCCCGGCCGTAGTATTCGCGCCTCATGTAGAAACCGCATCAGGCATTATGCTGCCCGATAACTATATCAAAGCTTTAGCAGATGCCGTACACGCTGTCGGCGGCCTGCTGGTTATCGACTGTATTGCATCCGGCTGTATCTGGCTGGATATGCAGCAACTGGGAATTGATGTATTAATTTCCGCTCCGCAGAAAGGCTGGAGCGGCGCTCCATGCTGCGGTTTGGTAATGCTAAACCAAGCGGCTTATGAAAAAGTACAGGCAACCGAATCCGACAGCTTTAGCCTGGATTTGAAAAAATGGCTGCAAATTATGGAAGCTTTCGAAAACGGTGGCCATGCCTATCATGCTACACCGCCTACCAACGCGCTGATGGTATTGCACGATGTTATGAAAGAAGCCGAAGCCATCGGTTTCGATGTTCTAAAAGCCAAACAAACCGAACTCGGCCTGAAAATGCGTGCCTTACTGGCGCGCGAAGGATTTGTCAGTGTAGCCGCTCCCGGCTTCGAAGCTCCCGGGGTCGTTGTCAGCTATACAGACAAAGCCGATATCCACAACGGCAAAGCCTTCATCGCCGAAGGTATGCAGATTGCCTCGGGCGTACCACTACAATGCGGCGAGCGCAGTGATTTCCAAACATTCCGCTTGGGGCTGTTCGGATTAGACAAGTTACAAAATATTGACCGCACAGTCGCCTTATTTGAAGAAACTTTGGCAAAAGTAAAATAATGCTGCCAATTGCCTGATATAAATCGAAGGCCGTCTGAAAACTATTTTCAGACGGCCTTTATTCAAATATGCACATCACCAAAGTGGTACTGTTTTTTCAATTGCATACACGGCAAAAGTAAGCTGTTACAAACCCTCTATATACTTAAGCTACCCACTTCAAGAAAATAATGCCGTCTGAAAATCATTTACCTTGCCTTTCCGGCATATCCTTAACACCAGAAGGCAAACTACGTTAAAATAAGCCGGTTCATTTCCAATATTGCCCTACCACAACACTATGCAAGAATTACTTGATTTATTCCGCACCGAAAGCCCCGGAACGGTAGCTGAAACCCTGGATTTTTGGCTTTACGAATGCAGCTTAGACGAAGCACCCGGCGCCGAAGAAGTGAGCCTCTGGCGTGACATCTTGGCTGCACGCGGCGGAAAATTTTCCCGCTTGGCTACAATCTGCCAAACTTGGTTGGACGAAGAATGCTGACTCCAACCATCCCCCGTAACCGCTGGCTACTTTTTTCAGTCTTATGGCTGACAGCCATGCTCTACCAACTACTGCAAGAATCATCCGGCGGCACGGCTCCATTTCCCCATTTTGATAAAATCGCCCATTTCGCTATATTTTTTGCTCAGTTTTGGCTTCTATCCAAAATATGGTTGAACGAAAGGTACAACATTCCGATACGGAGTTTGGTTATTACTGCCGTATGTTTAGCTGCCGTCACCGAAACCGCGCAGGCCTTGTTTACCAACACGCGCCAAGGTGATTGGCTGGATGCAATAGCTGATATTGCTGGTGCGACAACTGCCTTATGGCTAGCGCAAAAAGTACAAAACGCACACCGCAACATATACACAAGCCATCATCACAAAACCCACTAACATCACCCCGTCTGCTTTCAGACGGCCTTAAGATAAGAAAGTCTGCCATGACCATTTACCTACAACGCCGCGAACACTTATTACAACAAATCGGCAACGACGGCCTTGCCGTTTTATTTGCCGCCGCAGAACAAACCCGCAGTAACGATACACACTTTCCCTATCGGCAAAACAGTTATTTCCACTATCTCAGCGGCTTTCCCGAACCGGAAGCAGTCATCGTATTAGACGGCGCCAACGGAACGTCCACACTCTATTGCCGGGAAAAAGATGCTTTACGTGAAATTTGGGATGGTTTCCGTTACGGCCCGGATGCGGCACAAGCAGAATTTCATTTTGATGCCGCCCACAGTATCAAAGAGTTTAGCCGGCATATAGAAAAAGCCATTCTCAACAAACGCCGCCTATTCGCTTTGTGGGGCGAAAATCCCGAACATGACCGCGTCCTACTGAAACATTGGCATCATGTGCAGCAAACTGCCGGCCAACGCATGCTCGGCGAATGTACCCGCGCCCCCGACAACCTCGGTGATCTTGCGGCCCTACTTACCCCCATGCGCCTGATAAAAGACCCGCACGAGATCACCCTACTCAAAAAAGCGGGCAGCATCAGTGCCCAAGCCCACATCCGTGCCATGCAGAAAACCCGACCCGGAATCAGCGAGATGCAAATCGAAGCCGAACTGTTGCACGATTTTATGCGCAACGGAGCACGCTTTCCCGCTTACAATAGTATTGTTGCCGGCGGTAAAAACGCATGCTGCCTGCACTATGTGGAAAACAAAGATATTCTGCAAGACGGAGATTTACTGCTTATCGATGCAGGTGCCGAATATGAAATGTATGCGGGCGACATTACCCGTACCTTCCCGGTAAATGGTAAATTTACCTCTGCCCAAAAAGACGTTTACGAAATCGTTCTTGCCGCCAACCAAGCCGCTATTGCAGCCGTACAACCGCAAGCAAATTGGGCAGACATACACAATATCGCTCTCAATATTCTCACCCAAGGATTGATAGATTTGAAATTACTTTCAGGCAGCCTTGATGAGAACCTCGAATCACAAGCCTACAAACGCTTTTATATGCACGGGCTAGGACATTGGATCGGGCTGGATGTACATGATGTCGGCGGCCGTTGGCGTGATGGTAATCCCCTGCTGCTGCAAACCGGCATGTGCACTACTATCGAACCCGGGTTGTATATTGCTGCGGCAGACGATATCCCGCCCCATTTCCATAATATCGGTATCCGTATTGAAGACAATATTTTGGTGACCGAAAACGGCGCAGAAAACTATACTGCAGAAGTACCCAAAACCATTGCAGAGATTGAAGCACTGATGTGCTGATGTTGCAAAACCGGTAAATTTAAGCACATGATAGGCCGTCTGAATTTTTCAGACGGCCATTAAAAATAACTTCATTATTATTAAAATATTTAATAACGAATATAAATACAATTATACAGCCGTCTGAAAGCGTTCTGGCATAAAAAAATCGCCGCTACTGCTCTTTCCCCTTATATTTGCAAACCGTATTAAACCAGCCGTATCGAAAGACATCTTAAGTGTCTGCCAATAAACACCAGCACGGAGTTCCTCCATGTCAGCCTCTCCCCTGATTATCGCCACATACAATATGCACAAAGGCATGTCGGCGCTTAATCGTAAAGTACAAATCGAACTAATGGCAGATGCCCTAGAAGGCCTCCACCCCGATATATTATTTTTACAGGAAGTACAAGGCGAAAATCTCAACCGACAATTCAAAATCGATACTTTCCCCTCACAGCCCCATTACGACATCATCAGCGACCGCCTAGCCTTCAACAGCAGCTATGGACAGAATGCCGCTTACAAAAAACGCCACCACGGCAACGCCATTCTAAGCCACATGCCGATAACAACGCGCCGTAATTTCAACATCAGCGTCAATAAAATGGAGCAGCGCGGTCTATTACATTGCGAAATCCATCCCGAAGATTGGCCGCTCCCGCTCGTATGCTTGTGCGCACATCTCAATCTGCGTGAGCCCGACCGCATCAAACAGTATCATGCGATTTTCGATTATGTCAGCAAACATATTGATCCCATGAGCCCGCTGGTTATTGCGGGTGACTTTAACGACTGGCGGCACAAATCCTGTATTTCCTTTGGCAGCGCACTCAATTTAGACGAAGTATTCGTCGTAGCTCATGGTAAACGGCCAAAAACCTTTCCTGCCCGCATGCCTGTGTTAAGCTTGGACCGTATCTATACGCGAAACCTGAGCATCCTTGATGCACAAATCCACAACGGCAAAATTTGGCAGGCCTTATCCGACCACCTGCCCCTTTCGGCCAAAGTCCTCCCCCGCCTTCCCTAAACCGCTATTTAACGCTAACCTATACAAAAACACGATACCGACGAAGACACACCATGGATTACTTACGACGCATGCCATTTACTGTTGCATTCATCGATAAAAAAGGCCAAACCTACCAAGACAGCAGCAAAGGCTTAAACGACTATATCGAACGGCATCCCCTTGCAGCAGCGCGCCTGCATCAGCCCAAATTTGCCGCAAAGTTTTTAGAAATGGCCGCACACAACAACGGTATGCAGGTTGTACGACGCCCGGCAGATACCCAAGTTAAAAGAGAGCTGGTTTACATCATACGCAAAGGCGTGTTCAAAAATGAAGAAGCCATGTGGCGTTTTATCAATGATCCGAGCAATCTGAACATAGTCCGTTAAACGCGCTATAATCGTACTTTCAAACGTACAGCACACAATAATACCCGCCGATAAATCATACCGCAGGCAACCAATATGCTTTTAATGATTGATAACTACGACAGTTTTACTTATAACATCGTGCAATATTTTGCCGAGCTCGGGCAAAAAGTCGAAGTCCGCCGCAACGATGACATCACAATTGAAGAAATTGCCGCCATCAACCCGAACTACCTTGTCATCGGCCCCGGCCCTTGCTCACCGAAAGAAGCCGGTATTTCAGTAGCCGCTATCAAACATTTTGCCGGCAAATTACCGATTATGGGAATCTGCCTCGGCCATCAAGCTATAGGAGAAGCATTCGGCGGCAACATCATCCGAGCTAAAACCCTGATGCACGGCAAAGTTTCTCCAGTATCCCATCATAATAAGGGTATGTTCCAAAACCTACCCAACCCCGTTACCTGTACCCGCTACCACAGCTTGGTAATTGAACGCGATACACTGCCTGCATGCTTGGAAATCACCGCATGGACGGAGGATCAGGAAATTATGGGTGTCCGCCACAAAGAATATCCGTTGGAGGGCGTACAATTCCATCCGGAAGCACTGCTCACAGAACACGGACATGACATGCTAAATAATTTTCTAAATGAATTTAAAACTTTACCAACCACATAAAGATAGGCCGTCTGAAACCGCTCGGACGGCCTAAACTAACGCACCTATGCAAAACAAAAACTAAAAAACTCAAGCGGTAAGATATGTTCTGATTTTTATCACCAGTTTCAATCACCGCTATTTCTGCCTCAGCCGCAAACTTATCAATACTTTGGAAAATATTATGATTACTCCTCAGCAAGCACTAAACCGCCTACTTAGCAATAACGAATTATTCCACGACGAAATGACCAGCCTGATGCGGCAAATCATGAGCGGTGAAGTCGCTCCGGAACTGATTGCCGCCATCCTAACGGGCTTACGTATCAAAGTAGAAAGCGTTTCGGAAATTTCAGCGGCTGCAGCCGTTATGCGCGAATTTGCCACACCGGTTCCCTTGGAAAACACCCAGGGCTTGGTTGATGTAGTCGGTACAGGAGGAGACGGTGCGCGTACATTTAATATCTCGACTACCGCTATGTTTGTGGCTGCGGCGGCAGGAGCAAAAGTTGCCAAACACGGAGGCCGTTCCGTATCCTCATCATGCGGCGCCGCCGATATCATGGAGCAAATGGGAGCTTCACTCAACTTGGCTCCTACAGATATTGCCCACTGTATCAATACTACGGGTATGGGCTTCATGTTTGCTCCCAATCACCACCGGAGTATGCATTATGTAGCCCCTGTACGCAAAGCCTTGGGAATACGTACTATCTTCAATATCTTAGGCCCGTTAACCAACCCAGCCGGTGCACCAAACCAATTACTCGGCGTGTTTCATATCGACTTAGTCGGTATTTTGGCCCGCGTTTTGCAACAACTGGGATCCAAGCATGTTTTAGTCGTACACGGTAGCGATGGTCTGGATGAAATTACCATCACCGGCTCCACCCATATTGCTGAGCTAAAAAACGGTATGGTTCATGAATACAATATTTCTCCAACGCAATTCGGCCTTCCGGTATATGAAAATCTAAACCAAATCAAAGTAAATAATGCCGCCGAATCACTGACGATGATGGACAATGTATTGAAAGGCAAACCGGGAGCTGCCCGCGATATCGTTATATTGAATGCCGCAGCAGCACTTTATGCTGCTGATGCAGTAGAATCATTGGAGGCGGGTGTAGCAGCCGCCCACACAGCCATTGACTCGGGCAAAGCTTTGCAAAAACGGCAGGAATTCATTCAAACTACTCAAAGCTTGGTCTCCCAAGCCGAAAAATAAAAGTAAAACCAAACCTAAAAATAAGAAGCCGTCTGAAAATTCAGACGGCTTCTTATTTCACTATTTTAACAGATTATTGTAACGGCTTCATATTCATTACTTCCATTAGGAAGTTTGTAAAAGCTGGATTTTTCGGTTTATTACGCATATTGGGCCAACGCTGCTGCCAACCGCGTAACGCATTTTGAATATAAAGCTTAGATTGTTCTGTACTGATTTCACCGCGCTGACTATCTACCGCAGAACGCAGATACACTTCATACATACTGTCATCTACTGCATTGCGACCAACCAACTGAATACGGTAACGATTCAGATATTGGGCAGCCTGAACTTTTGTGAGCTGTCCCTGGCTGACTTGATAACTTAAGCGTGTGGCTTCATCACGGATTTTAGACACATCCGACCAATGGCTTGCTGCCAAGCGGTATTCACCGGCAGACGCTTCCACGTTAGTCGGGCGAACAGGCACTTCTTTCAACGTAGGCAGGTAAATAGAACTACAGCCGCCAAGTGCCGCCAATACGAATAAGAGGGGGATATGTTTTTTCATGGTTGCTATTATAATCAGGTTTGTTCACGCAAGCCATATGTAGCGCAACAAGCGGTATTTTTTTCAACCTAATTGCAACAATATCATATAAATACTATAAATTATTAAAACAATGGCACAACACCTGTACTATAGCGCGGCTTACTATCCGGTTAATAACCTGTTTTTTACCGATTACCTTAACTTCTCCCGCCGTCTTAATAATATGGTTTTAATGAATCTGCCAATCTGGCACACACCCTATTAACCTAATTCTCCATTTTGAAAGTAACTCAGAGCTTTTCCAAATAAAATACTAAAGAAAAAGGCCGTCTGAAAAGAAGATCTGCTCCTTATCAGGCGGCCTTGCATATTAAAATCGCAACTTATTTAAAGAAATCTCCCATACCCGCCGGTAAGCCTTGGGTAAACGCTCCCATCGTTTTATTAGTAGTCTCTTCAGCTTTTTCACCTGCATTATTGATCGCTGCCAAAATCAAGTCTTCCAACATTTCTTTGTCGTCTACAGCTTCTTTAATCAAATTTTCATCGATTTCCAGCTTACGCAAAACATGGTTACAAGTCATGGTCACTTTCACCAAACCATTACCTGCTTCGGCACTCACTTCGGTTTCTGCCAATTTCGCTTGTGCTTTTTTCATATTTTCTTGCATTTGTTGGGCTTGCTTCATCAAACCGCCCAATCCGGCTTTTCCGAACATAAATTAAACTCCTATAGTGTTATTCGATTAGCTATACTGACTTTGGAAATTAAAATTCAAACGACATTAAAAATTAACTATCCTGACCTGCC
Source organism: Neisseria sp. S1 (assembly GCF_048060015.1). NCBI lineage: Bacteria > Pseudomonadati > Pseudomonadota > Betaproteobacteria > Neisseriales > Neisseriaceae > Neisseria > Neisseria sp. S1. The sequence continues at coordinate 28,627 of NZ_JBLUPI010000006.1, read as the reverse complement.
AATACTAAAGTATCTTCGCGCCACTGCGCAGAAAATAAATTCAGAATATTTTGCGCCGCTTCGTCTGCCTCCAGCAAGGTCTTAGCGTGCTGGCGGCCTTCTATCTGTAAGCGTTTGCGTCGCATCGCGGGTGTTTCCCAACCTTGCTCATCGCGCCATGGCTCTGTTTGCAATTGCAGTACCATTCCGTATGCATCGGCTAATACGTTCCTAATTTTATCCAAACGCTCTTTATTTCCGGTAGCTCTGCCTTCATCCGTCATCGACAATATCAATAATTGCCTTTCTTCGTCATAGCGCACCCATGCGGTATAGTATGCAGTCATCTGAGCGGCCCCAAGCTTGGTGGACAAACGACGGATTATAGCTGCCCAATTTTTTTGTTCAAATGACGGCAGTGGCTCAAACAAAGGTTCATCTTCAACGCTGTCATCTTCATCATCTTCTACTAATTTGATCAATGCTTCAGAAGCAGCTGTTTCATTATAGGCTATATGAGAATCCTCTTCCTCCTGATCAAAGAAAGCCTCTTCCCTAGACTGCCTCACGGTTTCCGTATGAGAATATTCATCAGCATATAAAATATCTGCGGCATAAGCAGGTTCGGAACGCTCTGGCGGTATATTACCGTATTCATTATTTTCCGGCTGCAATTTACCATTGTGCTGTGCCAACGATGTTTCATATGTCTGATATTCCGTAGGCAATGGCTCTGTTATCGGTAACTCTTCCCAAGGCGGTATATCGTTTTGGCTAAGCTGTTTCGTATCCTTTTTTTCAGCGGTAATAGCTGGCGACTGGATTAAATCGACCGTTGGTTTCGGAGCCTCTACAGATATTTCCTGCACCACAGTTTCATTTTCTCCAGATGGTGCTTTTGTTTCAGTTTCAACCAATCCGCCTGATAGACTTTCTGCTGAAGTACTCTGCTCAGGCAAGGTCAAAAGCTTTTTTTCAGTATCATCTCTCCCTTTTGTCGAGTGCAGCTGAGTACCTTCGATCACTCCATCCGAATTATGATCTTTGGCCGCAAACGGCGTGAATGCCAACATACGCAGCAATGTCATCACAAAGCCGGCATACTCATCAGGCGCAAGACTTAAGTCTTGCTTCCCGTGAATGGCGCATTGGTAATAAAGCTGAATTTGTTCAGCACCCAAATAATGCGCCAATCGGCTTAATATTTGATATTCAGGATCTTCTGCCAGCGCTTCAGGTACGGTTTTTACTAAAGCCAAACGTTGCAGCAACATTGCTAATTCACTTAAAGCACTATCAAAACCGATCGCCCGCGCTGCCATTTCTTGGGCCTTGGCTACTAATGCTTCACCATCTTGATTCACAATATATTGAAGCAGTTCATATAAGTAGCGTTTGTCTACCGCCCCTATCATTTGACGTACATCTAGTTCGGTAACTTTGCCGGATCCCATTGCGATTGCCTGATCCAACAAACTCAATGCATCACGCATCGAGCCCATAGCTGCACGCCCCAACAGCTGTAAAGCAGGAGCTTCAAATGGAATTTGCTCTTGCGTCAACACATAAGCCAAATGCTCCGCAACCTGTTGGGTTGTCATATTGCGCAAAACAAACTGTAAGCAACGGCTCAAAACTGTAATCGGCACCTTATGCGGATCTGTTGTAGCTAAAATAAACTTTACATGTTCAGGCGGCTCTTCCAGTGTTTTCAACATAGCATTGAACGCACTTTTTGAGAGCATATGTACTTCATCGATAATGTAGACTTTATACTTGCCAACCGTAGGAGCATATTGGGCGTTTTCTAATACCTCACGAATATTATCAATGCCCGTATTGGAGGCTGCGTCAATTTCCAGCAAGTCGACATAACGCCCGCTATCGATTTGCATACAACTTGTACATTGTCCGCAAGGTTCACCATTATGGGCATGCTCGCAATTCAAACTTTTCGCCAGAATGCGTGCAATAGTGGTTTTACCCACCCCCCTTGTACCGGTAAGTAAATAGGCGTGGTGCAGACGACCTTTATCTAAAGCATTTTTCAATGCTTTGACGACATGTTCCTGCCCTACTAAATCAGCAAAAGTTTTCGGGCGCCATTTTCGCGCCAAGACTTGGTAAGCCATATTATTCCGCTTGAATTTAGAGACGGTAATTACCGCTGACACCATTTGCAATGTCACGCACGGCAGTTACATACATACGACTGTGATTATACTGCCATACCGCATAGAAATTATTTAAACCAAGATAATACTCATATACTCCCGGACTGGTTTCCAAGCGGTATAGCAAAGCTTTTTCGTCATCAGCCACATACTCTTGGGGCACCACCCCCATACGTTTGAAATCGGCAACCGTACGGCTAAGCTCCGTTTTTTCATCAATAATATTTTGCAATTCTTGATTAATAGTAAGCGATACCGGCACAATCATTTTACCGTTGGCCTTCCACCCATGGGCTTTCATATAGTTAGCAACTGAAGCGGCGACATCACCGATATTATTCCAAATATCGTGAAAACCATCTCCGTCATAATCAACCGCATACTTACGAAAACTAGACGGCATAAATTGCGGCATTCCCATTGCACCGGCATAACTACCTTTGAAACTAAAGATGTCCCGCTTCTCAGCTTTGGCCATCAACAAAAATTCATTAAGTTCTTTTTGAAAAAATTCTGCGCGGCGTGGGTAATCAAAAGCTAAAGTACTTAAAGAGTCTGCCACTCGAAAACTGCCCATATTAGAGCCATAATTGGTTTCGATACCGACTATGGCAACGATAATTTCAGTAGGTACTCCATAGCTTCGTGCGACAGCATCAATCACACCTTGGTTTTGTTGATAAAAACGTTTACCGCTGGCAATCCTATTACCCCCTGCATTAGCTTGACGAAACTCGTACCATGGGCGAGAAGTACCGGGGCGATTCATAATGTTGATAATATTGCCTTTATAATCAACACCACTAAAAAAATTCTCTAACTCGTTACGTGAAAAATTACCACTACTTACTTCATAATCAATAAAACGCTGCACATTAGCATTGCCATTAAAGCCACTGATTGCGACCGATTCGGCAGCATCACTAAATACCGGCCGTTTAACCGAAGGCAAAACCGGGCTTTCCAAAGCAGCAGTATTATTAATATTTCCAGAAGTACTACAGCCAGCCAGAATCAGCGCTGCAGCCAAATAGGCAGCAATTTTTTCCATATATAAATCCAAATAATTCAATCAAGTTGAAAGTAGCTGAAGTGTATCAAATTTAAGAAGGCGGTTAAAGCAAAGAATCAGCACATAGTAATCAATGATGTTGCAACAATAGCCAATTAATACAATAAAATTTTGCATCCGGATATTTAAGCGGTAAATTGATAATAATTTGATTCAAATATCATCATCGCCACTCAGCACAAAAAACAAAATAAAAGGCCGTCTGAATTTCAAACGGCCTTTTATTGAGATATCTAAACTTAAAGCAGATATTATTCGGCAGCAGCAACAACCGCTACAGTAATTTTTGCTACCGCATCAGTGTGCAGAGCAACTTCAACTTCATACTCACCCACAGCTTTCAAAGGACCATCAGGCAAACGCACATTTGATTTAGCAGCATCAATACCGGTAGCTTTAATAGCTTCAGCAATATCGGCATTAGTTACCGAACCAAACAAACGGCCATCAACACCGGCTTTTTGAGCAACAGTGATCGTTTGTCCATCTAATTTTTCTTGGCGGGCTTTTGCATCAGCCAGGATTTCAGCTTGCTTAGCTTCCAGTTCAGCACGACGTGCTTCGAATTCTTTCATATTGGCTTCAGTTGCACGTTTCGCTTTACCTGTAGGGATCAAGAAGTTACGGGCATAACCGTTTTTTACGGTTACCACGTCACCCAAATTGCCCAAGCCACCGATTTTTTCTAACAAAATAATTTGCATTTCACTAATCTCCGTCAATTATTTATGTTGGTCGGTGTATGGCAACAGTGCCAAAAAACGGGCACGTTTAACCGCAACAGACAGTTGACGTTGGTAACCTGCTTTAGTACCGGTAATACGAGCCGGAATAATTTTACCGTTTTCAGCGATAAAATCTTTTAACAGGTCTACTTGTTTATAATCCACCTCTTGGATTTTTTCAGCCGTAAAACGGCAGTATTTTCTACGTTTGAATGATTGACGAGCCATTGTCGTTTAACCTTTATATTCTTGAATGTTTTGTATCCGCAACACCGGTTTTGGAAAGCGTTGGCTTCTCTGTGCAAGAAAACCTTTTACTTCAACCATATCATTTTTTCGGCATTGCCACTGCAGAGCTTGCTCACCGATAATTTTTGCAGGAAGTTCAAACTTTACCAAGCATTTCTGCCCGTTTTCTTCCTGCCAAGATTCATGTTTCAGCACCAAATCCAGCACCGGAATCCCAGCCGGTGTATAGCGTAAAATGCCACATTCAATGATTTGAGCAGTGAGATCAAGCTGATTTTTCAATCTTGGATTAAGCCTCTGCAGCTTCTTCTTTAGTTTCTGCAGCCACGCTGTTATTCAACAGGCTTTTAGACTTCTCCTCTTTCATCATCGGAGAGGCTTCAGTAACAGCATGTTTGGTTTTGATGGTAAGATGGCGCAAAACCGCATCATTAAAGCGGAAAGCCGTTTCCAGCTCTTCAACCACTTCAGGTGAGGTTTCAATATTCATCAAAACATAATGTGCTTTATGAATTTTATTAATTGGGTAAGCCAATTGACGGCGACCCCAATCTTCCAAGCGGTGGATCTTACCACCAGCCTCGGTAATCATGGTTTTGTAACGCTCAACCATAGCGGGTACTTGCTCGCTTTGATCAGGATGAACGATAAACACGATCTCATAATGACGCATGTTATCTCCTTACGGTTTAAAAACAGCCTTCCACCATGCGAAAAGTAAAAGGCAAGGTTGAAAACGAGATATTTTATCAATACCAATACTTTTTCGCAAGCATTACTTTTTTCATTACGTCCCGTAAAGCGCTGCTTTTTCTTACTAACAAGCAATTCACTTATAAAATCTTAGAAACAGAAATCCCCGGCCCACCAGCCTCTTTCTGCTATAAATGTATATCTCAAGTTATAATAATGACGTTCGCACACATCTACCATCTTTTTAATTTTTTGAAATTTTATTTATGCTCAATACATTATTTTCCATCAGCGGCCTCCGTAGTTACCTCAACGTTAGCGCCTCGGAGCTAATCGTATCAGGAAGCTCAGGAATCACGGAATTTTTCAATAGCCTGTTTGCCCGGCAATACTTCACCAGCAAGCTCTTAGAGCGTAGCTTTACTCATTTATCCAGTTGGATTGAGCTGGGGTTATGTTTTTTATTACTCTTTCTAACCGCCTGGCTGGCACAATATTGGGTAAACCGCTACCGGAGGAACCAACAAGGTTTTTTACGCCATTTGCTCCAACGCGCCGCATGGCCTTTAATACTACTGGCAAGTGCGGTCGCCAGCCTTTCATTATGGACTATTTTCATAGGCAATCCACTATGGTTCCATTTATTAGTTATGGCCGCACGCTGGCTACTGATTATAAGAATCACACTTGCCATTATTAACGCCGCACTTCCTACCAACCGCTATACGGACTGGTTAGAGCGAAGCATGTCGGGCGTTTTGTGGATTACCTTTCTATTTTGGATTTCAGGCATCGACGACATGATTATTGACGGCATGAAGTCTGTCAAAATCCCGCTTGGGGCGACTACCCTAAACCTATACACCATACTTACCGGCTTGCTCTGGATCGGTATTATTATCGTATTGGCCTTATGGTTGGCACGCTTTATAGAAAACCGCTTAATGAATAGTGAGCGTATTGATTTAAATCTACGCATCGTATTCTCAAAAATCATCAAAACCGTGATGATTTTCCTCTCTGTATTAATCGCCCTTCCTTTAGTCGGCATTGATTTAACGGTCTTATCGGTATTTAGCGGCGCACTTGGCGTCGGCATAGGTTTTGGGCTGCAAAAAGTCGCCAGTAACTATATCTCCGGCTTTATTATTTTGGGCGACCGCTCCATCCGCCCGGGAGATCGTTTAACTGTAAACAATTTTACTGGCTATGTAACTAAAATCACTTCCCGCTTTGTCGTATTAAAAAGTGCCAGTGGTACAGAAGCATTGATTCCAAACGAAACATTTGTCACCTCTACCGTTATCAACGAATCCTATACCGAAAAGGCTTTATGGCAAGGGATTGACATACAAGTCGCTTACAAAACCGATCTAAACAAAGCGATGACCATCCTAGAAGCAGCTGCCGCAGCCCAAGAACGCATACAAAACGATCCTGCTCCTAAAGCTTTTTTGGTTAACTTCGGTGAAAACGGCATTGATTTGCGACTCGGTTTCTGGGTTAAAGATCCCGAGAACGGCTTTGCCGGATTATTTTCAAATATACTGATGGATATTTGGCAACAGTTTAATGAAAACGGTATCGAGTTCCCCTACCCCCAGCGCGATGTACGGATCGTTCATGAAACCGCCGAAACAAAGGCTGATGATCTGGCGACTACAATGCATAATGACATACAAAGTAACAATGAATAAAACTGCAAAGCCTCTCAAACAACCCATATCCGTTTTAGTGGTGCTGCACAACGAGCAGGGTGAAATCTTATTGCTTGAGCGCGCCGACAACCCCGGTTTTTGGCAGTCGGTTACAGGTAGTATTGAGCTTGGAGAAACCCTCGCCGATACAGCCTGCCGCGAAGTAATGGAAGAAACCGGAATTGTTTTGGAAAAAAGCGGGCTTCTCAATTGGCACCAACAGCAGGAGTATGAAATTTTTGCACACTGGCGCCACAGATACCCGCCCGGAGTAACCCACAATACCGAGCACGTTTTTTCCGCCTGCATCCCGGCTGATACCGCTATCCGGTTAAGTGCAGAACATACCCGCTATCAATGGTTAGCGATATCAGAAGCTGCCAAGTTGGTATTCTCCCCCTCTAATCGAGAGGCGATTTTGGATTTACCATCCAAATACCAATCATGTTAGTGATTACCGCTTGAATTATAGACAAATAACAGCGTATTAAAACAATGCCGTCTGAAAAGAAAAATTTCAGACGGCATTTTATTTTTTATATAGACAATGATTTTCAGACGGCATCAAAAATATCTGAAAATGCAGCTCGCTTCAAATCCGATAACTGATTGTCGTCATAATTTTTGAAGTTAACTTCATCATTTCCTTTACTGGCAAAGGTAGCGGAGCCGCGCCGAAATGATTCGCCATTTCGGCATGCTGCATTTCGTCCAAACGCATCTGAGCTACAATTGCGCGGCTTTTCACATCTTGCTCGGGCAAGCCCTGCAAGTGTTCCTCCAAATGTGCCGTTACCTGATTTTCGGTTTCCTCCAAAAATCCCAAATTCCACTTATCACCTAAGAGCCCTGCACCCACTCCGATTGCCAGAGAACCCGCATACCACAGCGGATTCAACAAACTGGTACGCCCGCCCAACTCTTTTACCCGCTTTTCAGTCCATGCCAAATGCTCCACCTCTTCGTAAGCGGCATGCTGCAAAGCCTCTCTGTTGGTTTTATCGCGCGCTGTTAATGCCTGCCCTTGATACAACGCCTGAGCACAAACTTCACCCACATGGTTTACCCGCATCAAACCCAAAGCGTGGCGCTTTTCCGCCTCGCTGAGTTCACCCTCCTCCAACCCCGCATCCGGGTAAGGGCGTGAGGTCGTAGCGGGTGCAAATAATGTTCTTAACACGGTATCTATATGGGGAATCAGTTTATCTGCCAACATGGCACTTTCCTTAAAACTATAATGGCCTCAAGCGCAAGCTTGCCACATTATTATCGTTGGCAATGCCCTACACTATTTCTCAGCCGATATTATAACCGCGTTTCAGGCCGTCTGAAAAACTGCTATACTTGCGCCCGTTCAACTCTTAGTGATTAAAGGAACCGAAATGGCTGATTTTAACCAAATCCTTACCCCTGGTGATGTAGACGGCGGTATTATCAATGTAGTAAACGAAATTCCTGCCGGCAGCTGCCACAAAATCGAATGGAACCGCGAAGTAGCCGCATTCCAACTTGACCGCGTAGAACCCGCTATTTTCGCCAAACCCACCAACTATGGCTTTATTCCCCAAACTTTGGATGAAGACGGCGACGAACTGGATGTTCTATTGATTACCGAACAGCCCTTGCCTACCGGTATTTTCTTAGAAGCCAAAGTCATCGGCGTAATGAAGTTCGTTGACGATGGCGAAGTGGACGACAAAATCGTCTGCGTACCTGCCGATGACCGCAATAGCGGCAACTGCTACAAATCATTGGCCGACCTACCCCAACAACTCATCAAACAAATCGAATTCCACTTCAATAACTACAAAGCTTTGAAAAAACCGGGCTCTACCAAGGTAGAAAGCTGGGGTGATATCGAAGAAGCCAAAGCAGTGATTAAAGAATCTATTGAGCGTTGGAACAAACGCTAATCAGCGGAACCTCAACACAATAAAAAGCCGTCTTTTCAGACGGCTTTTTATATTTTAGTGTATATAAAAATCGCAATTAACGCTTGCGAAATACCAAATCCCATACCCCATGTCCCAACCGCTTGCCACGTGCCTCAAACTTGGTTTCGGGACGGTAATCTGGCGTTGGTACATAGCCTTCGCCGGCTGCTGCCGTATTTTGCAAATTATCAAAACCGCTTAATACTTCCAGCATTTGTTGGGCGTATTCTTCCCAATCCGTTGCCAAATGAATATAACCGCCACTTTTCAATTTCGGCAACAGCTTGGCGACAAAGGCCGTCTGAATCAAACGGCGCTTGTTATGGCGCTTTTTATGCCACGGATCAGGAAAGAAAATATGGATACCATCCAAACTGCCGTCTGCCAACATATTCTCCACCACCTCTACGGCATCATGACGCATCACACGAATATTCTGAACGCTTTCTTCCTCAATCAATTTCAAAATATTGCCTACACCCGGGCCGTGCACATCAATTGCTAAAAAATCTTTATCCGGCAATCGCTTGGCAATCTCCACTGTTGCAACGCCCATACCAAAACCGATTTCCAGTACTTTATCATTGCCCCCACCGAAACATTGCTGCAAATCGACAAGAGAATCACAGTAATCCACACCAAACCGCGGCCACAAAGTATCGATTGCACGCTGCTGTGCAGCAGTCATATGCCCTTGCCGCAAAACAAAACTACGGATGCTGCGTTTATGCTCCTCAGGAACCTCGGTTACCGAACGCTGGTTATTGTTTTCATTCATATAATATGCCTAGCCCATCAAATAAATCACAAGCCGTCTGAAAAACCTTCAGACGGCCTTTAAAAATAAAGCCTTATTATAAAGAAAGCCTACAGCGAAAACAATCCGCACACTCTTTCGCTGCCCTAATTAAAAAACCGGTTTTTACAACACATAAAGATCTCTTCACTCATACCAAACAAATAGGCCGTCTGAAATATTTTTCAGACGGCCTATTGCAAAACTCAATATTCAAATCAAGCGGCAGGTTTGGATTTTTTATGCTTGGCTAAAGTTTTCACACCTTCCGTCACATATTCGGAACCATCTTCGCGTAACAATTTCGGTGCGGCACCCTCATTAATCACTTTTTCATTTACCACCACTTTTTTCACATCTTTCAAATCAGGCAGCATATACATGGTATTGAGCAAGCAACGTTCCACAATAGAACGCAAACCGCGGGCACCCGTTTTACGCTCCATAGCCTGCTTGGCAATTGAATGCAAAGCTGAAGGCAGCACTTCAAGCTCCACGCCTTCCATCGCAAACAAAGCCTGATATTGCTTCACCAGAGCATTTTTCGGCTCAGTCAGAATATTCACCAGTGCATCTTCATCCAGCTCAGCCAAAGTCGCAATCACCGGCAAACGGCCGATCAACTCCGGAATCAAACCGAATTTGATTAAATCTTCAGGCTCTACAGTTTCAAAAAGCTCGGAAATATTGGTGTTTTCATCTTTACTGCTTACCACCGCACCAAAACCGATACCGCCTTTTTCGGTACGTTGGCGAATCACCTTCTCCAATCCGGCAAACGCACCACCGCAAATAAACAAAATATTGGTCGTATCGACATTAATAAATTCCTGATTCGGGTGTTTTCGTCCGCCTTGGGGAGGCACGCTGGCAACCGTTCCTTCAATCAACTTCAATAGTGCCTGCTGAACGCCTTCCCCTGACACATCACGGGTAATCGAAGGGTTGTCGCTTTTGCGTGAAATTTTATCGATTTCATCGATATACACAATACCGCGCTGTGCTTTTTCAACATCGAAATCGCACTTACCCAAAAGCTTGGTAATGATTTGTTCGACATCCTCGCCCACATAGCCGGCTTCTGTCAGCGTAGTCGCATCTGCCATCACGAACGGAACGTCAAGTTTGCGAGCCAAAGATTGAGCTAAAAGAGTTTTCCCCGAACCGGTGGGCCCAATCAGCAAAATATTGCTTTTCGACAGCTCCACATGGTTGCTGCTTTTAGGATGGCGCAAACGTTTATAATGATTGTAAACAGCAACAGCCAAAGCCTTTTTCGCTTCTTCTTGACCAATTACATGTTCATTAAGATTAGCCACGATTTCCGCCGGCGTAGGGAGTTTGCCCAACTCTTCGGACAAAGCCTCCAGCGAATCTTCCCCGCTTTCTTCGCTGCTTTGCAGCATAATGCCACAGGTTTCTACACACTCGTTACAAATATAGGCGTGCTCGCCTTCAATTAAATTTTTAACTTCATTTTCGGGTTTGCCGCAAAACGAGCAAACATGTTTATCGTCAGCCATACTATCAATTTCATTAGATTAATCGTATCGGCATTCTGTGCCGAGAATACCGAAGTATAATAACTATCGGCCTGATTATCAAACACCAGCGCCATATCACAAGCTTTGTTTACAACTTCTCATAACATCCAACTTCCGTCGAATCTATCCTAGTAATGAAAACAATATGTTTGCTACATGCAAACATACGAAAATTTCAGCTACATTACTTTACAAGACTACGTTTTTTCACCACAATCTATCGACTAAAGCTTACAAATTCCTTCCCCAAATACAGCTACAGCGCCTGATCGCAAATAACCCTCAACAACAGCCGGAACTACTACCATGATATTTACTTCCATCCGTAAAACCATCGCTGCAGCATGCCTGAGCCTTGGAGTCGCTGTAATCTCCTTACCGGCCAATGCCGATGACTTAGACGTACTCGGTCAATTTTTAGAGCAAAACTTTCCCACGCCCAATGATCCCATAGGAACATTTGCAAATCAGAATCAAGCGGATCGTGTTGAAATACAAGCCTTACAGGCGGGTCCCTTGCTGACATCACAATCCGCCTTAATCGTCAACAACCGTACTGGCGAAGTGTTGTATCAGAAAAACCCCAACCGCGTGATGCCGATTGCATCTATTTCAAAACTCATGAGTGCTATTGTCGTATTAGATGCCGGCCAAAGCATGAATGAACCGCTGACCATCACCGAAGCCGAAATTGACAGATTGAAGGGCACTGGCAGCCGCCTATCAATTGGCACCACACTAACCCGCGGTGAAATGCTACACCTAAGTTTGATGAGCAGCGAAAATCGCGCCACCCATGTATTAGGGCGCTACTATCCGGGAGGAATGGCTGCCTTTGTTGATGCGATGAACCGCAAGGCTCAAAGCCTCGGCATGAATAATACCCGTTTCTACGAACCAACCGGATTGGATTTCCGTAATGTTTCCACTGCCAATGATTTAAACAAACTCGTTCAGGCGGCAAGCCAATATCCGCTCATTCTCCGCAACAGCACCTCCAACTACGGCACCGTATACACCAGCACAGGCCGCCAACAAAACTACCGCAACTCTAACGCGCTTGTCCGTGAAGGCAGCTGGAATATCGAACTGCAAAAAACCGGTTATATCCGCGAATCAGGACGTTCGATGGTCGTAAAAGCAAACGTGCAAAACCAACCTATTACCATTGTCCTACTCAACTCCCCCTCATCTATCAGCCGTGTCAATGATGCACGCAATATCGAATCTTGGATGTTGCAACGCCGCTCTTAAGATTGGCGCCTAATAAAATGCCGTCTGAACATTCAGACGGCATTTTATATACTTATATACTTAAAACAGTGTTACGCTTCGGGCATACTGCCTTCGTTTTGACACAAGCTGAACAAATTTACACCCTTGCTTCGGATCTTATTACCTCCGGGCAAATCGGTAAACTCAAGAATCGCCGCGGCCTCAATTACCTCACCACCCAATCTTTGAATCAGTTCAACACCAGCAAGCATCGTTCCACCTGTAGCGACTAAGTCGTCTACCAGCAACACCCTAGCCCCCGGCTGTACTGCATCAGTATGCATTTCAACTGTTGCTTCGCCATATTCCAAGGCATAACTTTGCGATACCGTTTCAAAAGGCAGCTTGCCTTTTTTGCGAATAGGTACAAAGCCCACATTTAACTGATAAGCCAATGCCGCACCGATAATAAAACCGCGTGCATCCAAACCGGCTACCACATCGATTTTCTGACCCATATAGCGGTAAACCAACAAATCTACTAAAAGGCGGAAATACTCCGGGCTTTGCAATACAGGCGTAATATCATGAAATAAAATGCCTTCTTTAGGCCAATGAGGCACTTTGCGAATCTTTTCCGCCAAAGCATTGACACCCATTACATCCGGATGAATCAACATAATCTATTCCTATTATCGAAAACATTTAACGGTGTATTGTAACCGATTTTACAAAGGCCGTCTGAAACTCGGTTCGGATGGCCTTTAGCCATCTGGTTATATTTTGCAAAATACTAAATATAACCTAAGAATTTCCAATAAAAGCCCTAAAACATATTACCTCTTTAACAAAATGCCGCTAGAAAGTACGACAACAATCAAGATAAAAACAAAGCTTCACACTCTTTATAAACCACACAGCCCTTTTCATTTCTTAAAGACAACGATAATTAAAATATTGATTCTAAACAATAAATATCAATCAACAATACAGTCCCACCAAAAGCAGACACACTACTAAAGTATTTATAATTTCAAAAAAATGAATTAAATAGCAAATAAAAATGATAAAATTACAAACTGCGGCCTAGGTCGCCGCCTGAAAAACAAAACCGCTTGTTGCTATGTTATAATTCGGAGCATAAATATCTAAATGGCAACACATTATGCACAGTAAGAAAAAAGGCAATATATTTATCATTACCGCTGCATCAGGCACTGGTAAAACCACATTGGTATCCCGCCTTGTCAACAATCGTCCCGATATCCGTGTTTCCGTATCGCATACAACCCGTGCGCCCCGCCCTGGAGAAATACACGGACAACACTACTATTTTATCGATACAGAAAAATTTGAATCTCTGATTCAAGAAGGCGCGTTTCTAGAACACGCCAAAGTGTTTGATAATTATTACGGCACCAGTATCGAAGGGGTAAATCAATTAAGCAAACAAGGTTACGATGTTATCTTGGAGATTGATGTACAAGGCGCAGAACAAGTGCGCCGCACTTTGGTTGATGCATGCAGTATTTTCATACTACCTCCCTCTTTCAAAGTTTTGGCCGACCGTTTACGTGGCCGAGGCACCGAAAGTGAAGAAGTTGTCAATAAGCGCCTCAGCAAAGCCCGTCATGAAATCGAGCAGGCATTTTTATTCGATTATGTAGTGGTGAACGAAGACTTAACAACCGCCGAAGCCGACTTACTGCACATCATTAAATCTTACCGGTTGAAACAACCCTCACAGCAATTATTTATTGAAAATCTATTGGAAAACTCATAAAAATTAGCGACAATATTTCATTAATCGATTTAACTCAACATTCCACTTTAATTAATTTCAGAAAGAAAGCACAAAGAAAATGGCTCGTATTACCGTAGAAGACTGCATTGATAAAATCCCTAATCACTTCGATCTTACCTTAACCGCCGCACGCCGCGCACGCCAACTGGAAAATGGCACCGCCCCGCTGGTAGAAGACATCCGCAACAACAAACCGACCGTTACTGCATTGCGCGAAATAGCCGCAGGTCAAATCGGCACCGAACTTTTAAGCCGCAACAAATAAAAGCCGAGGCCGTCTGAATGCCTGTTCCAACACCGCTGCCTACCGCTCCTTATGATCCGCTAACCGCACGAGAACGCGAACTATTGTTTCGCGCAGCAGATTATCTGACGACAGACGACAAACAATTGCTTGAAAAAGCCTGTGCCTACGCTTTTCATGCCCACGACGGGCAAACCCGAAAAAGTGGAGAGCCCTATATCACTCATCCGTTAGCAGTGGCTGCACAATTGGCAGCCTGGCATATGGATGTTCAGGGATTGTGCGCGGGCGTCATGCATGATGTTCTGGAAGACACAGGTGTTACCAAGCTGGAAATGACGGCCGAATTCGGCGAAACCATTGCCGAAATGGTAGACGGCCTATCCAAGCTGGAAAAACTCGAATATAACGATCAAGCCGAACACCAAGCGGAAAGCTTCCGTAAATTAATTCTGGCAATGACAAAAGACATACGCGTTATTGTCATTAAACTTTCAGACCGCCTGCACAATATGCGTACCCTTGGTTCAATGCGCCCGGAAAAACGCCGCCGCATTGCCCAAGAAACCTTGGAAATTTATGCACAGATCGCTAACCGGATCGGTTTAAACAGCGCCTATCAGGAATTGCAGGATTTATCATTCCAGAACTTACACCCCCGCCGCTACGAAACCCTTCAAAAGGCTATGAAAGCCAGTCGGAGAAACCGCCGTGACGTAGTCGGCAAAGTATTAAGAGCATTCAGCCAACGCTTGGTCAGCGCCAATATCGAAGCCAAAATCAAAGGCCGTGAAAAAAATCTCTACAGTATCCATCAGAAAATGCAGAGTAAAAACCTACGCTTTGCCGAAGTAATGGATATTTACGGTTTTCGCGTAATAGTCAATAGTGTACCGGCATGCTATGCGGCACTCGGCGCACTGCACAGTCTCTACCAACCGAAACCAGGCCGTATTAAAGACTACATTGCCATCCCCAAAAGCAATGGTTACCAAAGCCTTCATACTACCTTAGTCGGCCCTTACGGCCTACCAATTGAAGTACAAATAAGAACCAGAGAAATGGATGCCGTAGCCGAAGGAGGCATTGCAGGCCATTGGATTTACAAATCTGGGGAAAATACAATTGACCAAGCCACCCTGCGTACCAACCAATGGCTACAGAATATTCTTGACTTACAAGCACGAAGCTCTAATGCAATGGAGTTTCTCGAGCATGTTAAAGTCGACCTCTTTCCTGATGAAGTTTACATTCTTACTCCGAAAGGCAAAATTTTGGTTTTACCCGAAGGGGCAACACCTATCGATTTTGCCTATGCAGTACATACCGACATAGGCAATCGCACTGTTGCCGCCCGTGTCAACAACACTATGATGCCGCTGCGTACAGCATTAAAAACCGGCGACACAGTAGAAATTATTACTTCCGAACATGCAAAACCCAACGCCGCATGGCTAAACTTCGCTGTTTCCAGCCGCGCTCGCAGCGCCATACGCAACTATATTAAAAATATGAACCGCCAAGATGCCATCCTGCTTGGTGAAAATCTATTACAGAAGGCTCTCTCCAGCCTTTTACCTCAAAACGTTTTGCTATCAGACGATTTAAAAGAAAAATATCTGACCGATCTCAACAACAAACAAACATCTTTTGAAGATGTGCTGTACAACGTGGGCATGGGACACACTCTACCCGTTTCCGTCGCTATGCATATTGCCGAATTGGCAGGAGAGCATTTTGGCGACGAAGTCAAACTTAGCCCAATCAAGATTAACGGTAATGAAACCGGTCGTGTACATTTGGCACAATGCTGCAACCCGATTCCGGGTGACAGTATCCGTGCCGTTATTATCAAAGATCAAGGTATGATTATCCACCGCGATACCTGTCCCAATGTATTGAAAGCGGATCTCGAACAGCAACTGGAAGCCGACTGGGACAGCATACACAACCGCACCTACCGCACCTCGATTACCGCCGGAGCACGTGATACCCACGGCCTGCTTGCCGCGATGGCGCAAGCAATATCAGGGGCCAATGCGGATATTGAGTCAGTTGAAACCCCCTCTCAAAAACAAGCCGGAACAGAAGGGTTTATCGAGTTTAAATTTTTTATCAAAACAAAAAATCTCGAACAGCTTAATGAAATTATCCGCGCACTATATGCAATCCCACATGTCCGCCGTGTTGTCCGAAATTAAACGATAATTAATATGAAAGGCCGTCTGAAATGCAATCTTTCAGACGGCCTTTTATCGTTCTTGACAATCACATCGCAATAAAAGATAATTTCGGATTAATTTTAAGTCTAAAACTTACAACCTTATTTTCAGCTGCCGATACACAACAACGCTGCAGCATTGTTAGGAGGTGATGTTTCACATCACGGCGCGTATCCCGCCCGCACTCTAATCCAAGTGCATATTTAAGCGATACACTCAAATTCCATCAAAGCCGTCTGAAATACAGCGGTCAAACCAATTAAAAATATGTAAGGAAATACAATGCCTGCTATTCGTGTAAAAGAAAACGAACCTTTTGAAGTTGCAATGCGCCGTTTCAAACGTGCCGTAGAAAAAACCGGTTTGCTAACCGAGCTGCGTGCTCGTGAAGCTTACGAAAAACCAACTACCGAACGTAAGCGCAAAAAAGCTGCTGCTGCAAAACGCCTGCAAAAACGCCTGCGCAGCCAACAGCTGCCTCCGAAAATGTACTAATCACGGCTTAAGCCTTGATAAGATCCAAACACCGTAAGGCTACTGTCTTGCGGTGTTTTTACTTATCATTTAAAAGCATGTACAAAATATCTTTTCACCCTTTACTGCTACCCTGCATCTATACAAAGCACCAGCATAAAAAGATAATACGGATCGGTGATCCTTTAACAAAACCATATCCTCTATCCAATTTTTATTTCGAGAACAATTATGAGCCTGAAAATACAACTAACCGAAGATATGAAAAACGCCATGCGCGCAAAAGACAGCATAACACTTTCCACTATCCGCTTGGTTAACGCTGCCATCAAGCAATTCGAAGTTGATGAACGTGCTGAAGCCGACGATGAAAAAATCACTGCAATTCTTACCAAGCTGGTAAAGCAGCGTAAAGACTCCGCTAAAATTTATACCGATGCAGGCCGCCAAGATCTGGCAGATAAAGAAAACGCAGAAATCGAAGTTCTAAACCGCTATTTGCCGAAAATGCTGTCTACCGAAGAAATCGAAACAGCCGTTCGCCTTGCTGTTAACGAAACCGGTGCCGCAGGCATGGCCGATATGGGCAAAGTAATGGGTATTTTAAAAAACAGATTGGCAGGCAAAGCCGATATGGGCGAAGTAAATAAAATCTTAAAAGCCGTTTTAACCGCTTAATTAAAACGCCGTCTGAAAATTTCAGACGGCGTTTTAATAACTATATACATTTATTTGTCAAAAATCTTCTCACCCATATCACCATGCAAATGTTTTTGTCGGAGAGCCGCCACTGCGATTACAGCAGGAATCGTTACCCGGTACGCCGCTCCTGCAATATCAACTGCAGTCCAGATCCCGGTAACCACCAAACCGATAGGACCTGTGATAATGGATAATATCCGTACCAATATAGTGTTACCCAAAATAGACAACCCTCTGCCGATTAGGGCTTTTAATATGGCATTCACAATGATTACGGTTAACTGATATGAATAAAAACCACCGAAATTAAAAATTTTTATGATAACGGCCGCCAATGCTCCCTTACTCATCATTTCTACATTGTTTACACCCAACTCGCTAGCAATTTCCTTTAATTGTTCCTGCGTCATTTTATTCAGCGCATCTTCTAATATTTTAGACAACAGTGCCAATTCTATTCTCTCTACGCTAGATTTCTCATGATAATTTACTTTTAATTTATCACACACATCCGTCAATACCTCTCGATATAAGACCCCCTTTCCACCACGAAATATGGTTGCGAAGGTATTGGCGCCAAAGCATTGGATTTCTGCAGCAATCTCCTGCCAATATTACTGGTGATCAGGATAATGCATTTTATATTTCTTACTACTGGTAAGCGCTTCAGTCCATCGGGCTTTGCCATTTTTATCATGAGTTAAGCAGTACACCAAATCACCCAAATCTTCAGACTTCATCTCTCCAAGGAATTCAAGGTCAATATCGTTACGATAAGCCATTACTCTCATCTCCTAATAGCCATTAGCAAAATACAAAATAAAAGTTTATTTTTTATTATTTTACAAATTAAATGATATTTAAACAAGAGTAAATTTAAGGAAACATTCAATAGACGAGTATTTTTAACGAAAGCAATATCAGTGGCCCAACTTCCTGTTTCCGATTTCGACAAAGCCATCGGCAAACGTATCCAAATCCGGCGTAAAGAATGCCATTTAACAGCCGATGTACTATCTGAAAAGATCGGCATGTCCCAGCAACAACTCTCCCGCTATGAGCGTGGAGCCAACAAGGTCAACATTACCCATCTGATCCACATCGCCCAGATTTTAGATACTCCGTTATTTTGGTTTTTACAAGATTGCATACCGGCAGAAAATTTTGATTCAGACGGTCTCAAACACCGTTTAGACTTTCATTGGCGGCATATCAGCCAAGAACAAAAGCAATCTATTATCAATCTTTTAGATACCTTCCATACCATCGAATAAGCAATTTCAAAATTGATTTTGTTTTGCTTGAATCCGCTAATGGCGCAACCTATAATAATCGGTTAACCAATTGGCAGATCCAATCCGCTATGATTCCAACTAAATTTATAGACGAGCTTCTTTCCAAAGTTGACATCGTCGATATTATCGATGAACACGTACCGCTAAAAAAAGGCGGTGCCAACTATATGGCCTGCTGCCCGTTCCATAAAGAAAAATCACCGTCATTTTCAGTAAGCCCGCAAAAACAGTTTTACCATTGTTTCGGTTGCGGTGCGCACGGCTCTGCTATCGGCTTTATCATGGAATATCAAGGTTTAAGTTTTACCGAGGCCGTGCAATACCTAGCCGACCGCGTCGGCATGGCGGTGCCCAAAACCAAAGGGCGAGAAGAAAGCCCGGAAATACGGCAGGAGCGTAAGAAAAAACAACAAACCTTAGAAGAAACAACCGAAGCCTCAGCTACTTACTACATTTCCAAACTGGCTCAAAATCCGCGTGCCCAAGCCTACCTCAGCCAACGCGGCCTTTCCCCCGAAATAATCGAACATTACGGTTTGGGTTATGCTCCCGATGGTTGGCACCCGTTATCCGAAGCATTCCAGCCTTACCCCAATACGGCATTGGTAGAAAGCGGCATGGTAATAGAAAAGGACGGCAAGCATTATGACCGTTTCCGTGACCGTATCATGTTCCCGATACGCAACCAACGCGGTCAAGTTATCGGCTTTGGGGGACGCATACTCGACAAAGGCGAGCCCAAATACCTAAATTCACCGGAAACACCGCTGTTCGATAAAGGGCGCAACTTATACGGTTTGCACGAAGGGCGGGCCGCGATAAAAGACGCCGGCCGCATTTTGGTTGTTGAAGGCTATATGGATGTAGTCGCACTGGCACAATTCGGTATCGGATACGGTGTTGCCGCACTCGGTACCTCCACGACCGCTGAGCATGTGAAAATTCTCATGCGCCAAACCGACAGTATTTACTTCTGTTTCGATGGTGACCGTGCGGGCAGAAAAGCTGCCTGGAGGGCACTCGAAAACGCCCTGCCTCAATTAAAAGACGACAAATCATTACACTTTCTGTTCCTTCCGGAAGAACATGATCCCGACAGCTATATACGAGCCTATGGCAAAAATCAGTTTGAAGATGCCCTGCTCAACCAAAGCAAACCATTATCCGAATATTTTTGGCAAGCACTTTCAGACGGCCTTAATTTAGATACTCATGAAGGCAAAGCCGAATTAGTCAAAAAAAGCGCCCCTCTATTAGCACAAATTACCGCTCCTGCGCTTGGCTTTCTACTCAAGCAGCAATTAAGTGAAATTGTCGGCATCGACCCTGCCAACCTCGCACAACTCATCGGTCAAGATGCCCCCAAGCAATATATCAAGCAAAAAAGCTATAAACTGCCGCAAGCAACATTCCGCCAACCGCCTATGCTCAGCTTGGAGCAGAAGCAAATACGCTCCTTACTGGCTTGTCCCTCATGGGCAAAATACGCACTTCTACCCGAATATCTGCAGCTCTCCGGCGAGATGGCCTGTTTGGCAAACCTTGCCGAGCTGATACACAACCTGCCCGCCATACCCACTACAGCCCAAATCCTCGAACATATCCGCGGCAGCGAACACGAAGCCATGTTACTGGAAATTTTCCGGAATACCGAACCAGACAATGAGCCAGACAGTCAAAACGAAGAAGCAGTCGAAGAATTCAAGCACGGCATGCTAAAACTTCAAAACAAGTTGAAAACAGCCCAGCTCAACCGCCTAAGAATCAAGCTCAATGAAAGCGGGCTGACCGAACACGAAGAAAATCTGCTGCGAACGTTACTACAAAGCAAATAACTGCTTACCCAGAGCCTTCCTTGCCTTGTTTGCAGCATATAAATTTAATATAATTAGCGCCTTCTATCCGCCGCTTGTAATTTTTTCAGACGGCCCCACCTTAGCACCACAAATTCTTTGCCTGAAAGCCATTAATCGGCTATTGCAGGCCGTTTAGAGAAAAGCCTGCCGAAAATACGCTGCACAAACTGCAGAAACCATTCAATACCTTCCGCCGGCCTTCTAACCGAAACTACCGAGTAAACCTATGGCCAACCACACTTCTGATTACGATGAACAAGACGATATCCGCCCGCTAAGCCTTGAAGAACAACGCGCACGTTTGCGCCAACTGATTATCATGGGCAAAGAGCGCGGCTACATTACCTACGCAGAAATCAACGATGCCCTGCCTGACGATATGTCTGATGCAGAACAAATCGACAACATCGTTACCATGATTTCCGGACTAGGCATACAAGTTACCGAACAAGCTCCCGATGCCGAAGATATTCTACTTAGCGACAATACCGCCAACCTTACCGATGATGATGCGGTAGAAGAGGCCGAGGCCGCCCTTTCCAGCGCTGACAGCGAGTTTGGCCGCACGACTGATCCTGTCCGTATGTATATGCGGGAAATGGGGCAAGTCGACCTGCTCACACGTGAAGACGAAATCATCATTGCCAAAAAAATTGAAAATGCTCTGAAAAATATGGTTCAGGCCATTTCTGCCTGCCCCGGTTCAATTGCGGAAATTTTGGCATTAATCGAACGTATTCGTGCTGATGAAATTAAAGTAGACGAGGTTGTAGAGGCTATCATCGATCCCAACGAAGTATTACTGAATGAACTCGGCTTAAGTCATCTTGAGGGAACATCGGAAGACGGTTCCGCCGATAGCACCGTTGACGACGAAGACAGCGCCGATGACACAGACGAAGATGATTCGGAGGGCACAGATAGCGAAGCCATGTCCGCAGCAAATTTAGAAGAGCTAAAACAAAAAGTGCTTGAACACTTCGCGGGTATCCAACAAGACTACGATAAGATGATCTCCGCTCTGGATAAACACGATAGCAAACATCCATCTTATCTCGAACACCGCGATGCTATTGCGGCTAAATTACTTGAAACCCGCTTCGCAACACGTCAGATTGAAAACCTAAGCAGCAATCTGCGTACCCGTGTCGACAACATCCGTAAATTGGAGCGTGAAATCCGCGACATATGTCTGAACAATGTTCACATGGATCGTGAGTATTTCATCAATAACTTCCTGCCGCACGCTACCAATCTGCAATGGGTGGAAGACGAGATTGCCAAAGGTCGCGTATGGAGCGATGCACTGGGCCGTTTCCGTCACGATATTATCGAAAAGCAAAGCGAAATGGCACAAATGGAAAAAGAAGCACGTATTTCCATTGAGGAGCTGAAGGAAATCAACAAAAATATGGTTGTCAGCGAAAAAGAAACCGCGGCTGCCAAACAAGAGATGATTCAAGCAAACCTGCGTCTGGTTATTTCAATTGCAAAAAAATATACCAACCGTGGCTTGCAATTTCTTGATCTTATTCAAGAAGGCAATATCGGCTTGATGAAGGCGGTAGATAAATTCGAATACCGCCGTGGCTATAAATTTTCGACTTATGCTACTTGGTGGATCCGTCAGGCCATTACCCGTTCGATTGCGGATCAGGCACGTACTATTCGCATTCCGGTTCATATGATTGAAACCATCAATAAAATGAACCGTATTTCGCGCCAATACTTACAGGAAACCGGTGAAGAGCCTGATTCTGCAAAACTGGCCGAATTAATGGAAATGCCTGAAGATAAGATCCGTAAAATCATGAAAATCGCAAAAGAACCGATTTCCATGGAAACACCAATCGGTGATGATGACGATTCACACTTGGGCGACTTCATTGAAGATGTAAATAATGTCGCTCCGGCAGATGCTGCCATGTATTCGAGCCTGCGCGAAGTAACCAAAGATGTATTAGAAAGCCTGACTCCGCGTGAAGCAAAAGTGTTACGTATGCGCTTCGGTATCGATATGAATACCGACCACACGCTGGAAGAAGTAGGTAAACAATTTGATGTAACGCGTGAACGTATCCGTCAAATCGAAGCCAAAGCTTTACGTAAACTGCGTCACCCTACCCGCAGTGACCGCTTAAAAAGCTTCTTAGATAGCGAAGACAATAAACAATAATTACAAAATTAAAATAATTTTCAGACGGCCTAAACTATTAAACAAGGCCGTCTGAAAATTGACTTTCGACATCAATAAAACAACACCTGACAAATTGCCAGGTGTTGTTTTATATAATCTTATGCTAGCAAATTACGCCAACGCTGTACTTGTAAACATACTTGCTCCGGGGCTGTTCCGCCCAAATGGTTTCGAGCCTGTAAACTACCTTCGGGAGTCAATACACTGTAAACATCCTCAGCAATCAGAGCTGAAAAACCTTGCAACACCTCTAAAGAGAGTTCACTCAAATCTACACCTTGCATATCTGCATGACGTACCGCCAGAGCTACTACTTCATGACTGTCACGGAAAGGCATTCCTTTTTTCACCAAATAATCAGCCAAATCCGTAGCCGTTGCAAAACCCTGCATAACAGCCGCCCGCATATTATCCGGCTTCACAGTCACGCCCCGCATCATATCAGCATAAATACGCAAAGTATCAATTAACGTATCTACCGTATCAAAAAGTGGTTCTTTATCTTCCTGATTATCTTTGTTATAAGCCAATGGTTGTGATTTCATCAGCATAATCAATCCGGTAAGATGGCCAATTACACGACCTGACTTACCTCGTACCAGCTCCGGTACATCCGGGTTTTTCTTCTGAGGCATAATACTTGAGCCTGTACAGAATCTATCCGCAATATCGATAAAACCAAAACGCGGGCTCATCCATAGAATTAACTCTTCCGAAAGACGGCTTAAGTGTACCATTACCAAGCTGGCCGCTGCAGTAAACTCAATGGCGAAATCACGATCAGAAACGGCATCTAATGAATTTTGGCAGATCTGTTCAAAATCTAACAACTTAGCTGTTGTTTCGCGGCAAATAGGATAAGTAGTGCCCGCCAAAGCCGCAGCCCCTAAAGGCATTCGGTTGACCCGTTTACGACAATCAACCATACGCTCGTAATCTCTTCCCAGCATCTCTACATAAGCCAACATATGGTGGCCGAAGCTAACCGGCTGGGCAACTTGCAAATGTGTAAAACCAGGCATCACTACATCAGCATTTTGTTCGGCCAAATCTAA
Organism: Neisseria sp. S1; assembly: GCF_048060015.1. NCBI lineage: Bacteria > Pseudomonadati > Pseudomonadota > Betaproteobacteria > Neisseriales > Neisseriaceae > Neisseria > Neisseria sp. S1. Next base: position 4,700 of record NZ_JBLUPI010000006.1, on the reverse strand, counting down.
TAATGCAGCTTGCAAATCACGAATCAATTGTTGAATGGTGGTAATTTCATCACGTAACCACAAACGAATATCCGTAGCTACTTGATCGTTACGGCTACGCCCTGTGTGCAAGCGCTTGCCTGCATCGCCGATTTTCTCAGTTAAGCGGCGTTCGATATTCATATGAACATCTTCCAAATCTAATGACCAAGGCATCTCACCGCCTTCTATTTCTGCTATAATTTCAGTCATTCCTTGGCAAATCGCAGTCAAATCAGACTCGCTCAAAACCCCTGCCTGCTGCAACATTTTTGCATGTGCCAAAGAACCTTGAATATCCCATTTGGCCAAACGTTTATCAAAGTCGATTGAACCAGTATATTTTTTAACCAGTTCGGAAACAGGCTCATTGAAACGGCCCGACCAAGTTTTACTGTTGTTCATTTAGTTATATCCATCTAAAAATATTGTTACAGATTAAGGTTGATTGTTCATGGCTATTATACGTCAAATAGCATCTTGTTTTGCAATTCCGGACATGCGCAATGCAAGTACTATCTCGCGACTGATTATCCTATCGACTACAGCTTGCTTTCTTCTGCCAATATTAAGCTATCCTTACGATAGCTATATAGAAATGCTTATTGAAACAGTAAGCTGGGCCGTTCCCATGATGATTTTTTCCACATTACTGGGTTTCCCTTTATGCCATCGTCTGTCTAAATATTCTCTAGGGCCATTCTTTTGGTATATCAGCCATCTCCCTATTTTTGCTGTAACAGAATATTTTATAGTGCCTCCCCCTCACCATTACTTATCACATTTCGTCCAATTTACTGTCTTCTTCTTTTTATGTATGTATATTGAAGCCAACCGTATTTACAAACTTCAGCCTGCCTTATCGGAAGCGCGTTTAACAGCCTTAACGGCTCGTATCCGTCCACACTTTTTATTTAATAGTCTGAATGCGGCCATCAGTCTCATCCGTCTGCGCCCATATGATGCTGAAACACTACTCGAAAATCTAGCCAACTTATTTCGGGCACAACTAAAAGATGGAAATCAAAACAGCACCTTGGGACAGGAAATCGAATGGGCTCAAGAGTATATTGCAATTGAACAAATCCGTATGGGGCATACCCGCTTACAAGTCATGTGGCAGCACAATGCCCCTGATAATGCCATTACTCCTCATTTGCTTTTACAGCCGCTTTTGGAAAATGCTGTATTTCATGGTGTCGAATCCAGCCACCGTCCGGGTTTGATCTCTGTGCTTACTCAACAAGAGCGCAACTGGATCTATATTTGCATTGAAAATCCATATATTCCCCCAAGTGATCCTAATAATGCAAAGCCGCATAAAGGAAATTCAATGGCTTTAGTTAATTTAAAAGAAAGGCTATCTCTGCTTTACGATAAAGATGCCTGGTTAAAATGCAAACAAGAAGATGGTGTTTTTCGAGTAGATATTCGTATACCCTATCGAAAAAAAGAACAGAGTGATGTGCAACGCTTATTCGGTTAATTTATAGCTAACTTCATATAAATATTATTTATATTTCATATAACATAAGGGCCGTCTGAAAACATTTTCAGACGGCCCTTATGTTATATGAAGCTATTCAGTTGAAAATACTTTTATTTATTTTCCAACAAACTGGCCATAAGCCATAATTCGATCAAAACGTCTAGTCAATAAATCCCCCATAGTCAGGTTCTGAGCTTCACGTAACTGCTCAGCCAATACTTCCTTCACACGCTTGGTGATTTCTTCATGGTTGCGATGTGCACCACCTAAAGGTTCTTCGATAATGCGATCAATAAGCTTCAACTCAAACAAGCGCTTGGCAGTAATCCCCAAGGCTTGTGCAGCATCGGGAGCTTTTTCCGCAGTTTTCCATAAAATAGAAGCACAGCCTTCGGGAGAAATAACTGAATAGGTAGAGTATTGCAGCATATTCACATAATCGCCTACAGCAATTGCTAAAGCCCCTCCTGAGCCACCCTCACCGATAATAGTACATAAAACCGGCACTTTCAAACGTGTTAATTCATATAGATTACGCCCAATTGCCTCCGATTGTCCGCGCTCTTCTGCTCCGATACCCGGGTAAGCTCCCGGCGTATCAACAAAAGTCATAACGGGCAAATTAAATTTTTCTGCAGTCTCCATCAACCGTAATGCTTTACGATATCCTTCAGGACGCGGCATACCGAAATTACGACGAATTTTTTCTTTGGTATCTCGTCCTTTTTGATGACCTATGACTACAACACTTTGTCCATTAAAACGAGCCAAACCTCCGACAATAGCCTTATCGTCAGCAAAATGGCGATCTCCATGTAATTCTTCAAAATCAGTAAAAATTGCATCAATGTAATCAAAAGTATAAGGTCTTTGAGGATGACGGGATACTTGTGAAATTTGTGCCGGAGTCAACTTATTAAAAATAGATTTGGTCAGGTCTGTGCTTTTTTTCTGCAAACGGGTAATTTCATCGGAAATATCAACCGCAGATTCGCCTTGCACAAAACGCAATTCATCAATTTTCTTAGTCAATTCGGCAATAGGTTGTTCAAAGTCAAGAAAAACAGGTTTCATAATATAACTGCCACTCTTTATTATTAAAAGATTTTTACGTAATCATACGCGAAGATATGCTTTTTAGCAGCATTTACATGCATGGTTTTCACTATTTAGCATTAACGCCCAACTGTGCTACCTAAAGTTAGAGTATTTAGATGATATCCAAATCAAAAACTTAACAAATTAGTGCTTTAATACTACTCCTAAAGAATATGCTAAACTTTATATTTATGCAACTGATATGCCCCGATACATATATGAAATCCACTTCTGAGAATCATGCCCATAACTCTATGCGTTTAGATAAATGGCTATGGGCTGCTCGTTTTTTCAAAACACGAGCACTTGCACAAAAACATATTGAACTTGGTAGAATACAAGTAAATGGCGCTAAAATAAAAAATAGTAAAAGTATTAATGTAGGCGATACTATTGATCTAACATTAAACTCATTACCATACAAAATCAAAGTGTTGGCACTAAATCACCAACGCCGACCAGCCTCTGAAGCTCGTTTACTTTACGAAGAAGATGAAAATACAGCACTCAAACGTGAGCAGCAAAAACTTTTAGATCAAGCCAGCCGGATTAGTGCCGCCTATCCGGAAGGCCGCCCTACGAAACGTGACCGTCGGCAGTTAGATAAAATTAAACGGGATTGGTAAAACTTACCCATCCCAACTATAGAATAAAACATGAAAAACCTACTCACACTTAGCACATATACACACCTAAATAAAAATTATCTTTTTGATATTAGTATTTTTAAACCTTATATACTATTAATACAACATTCAATATCAACAATATCAAATTATTCTTATTCTAAGTAAGGTACTTAATTTTAAAAGGATCGCAAAAATGCGCTGGGAAGGAAGAAAGCAAAGCTCAAATGTAGAGGATCGCCGTAGGCAGCGCCATATTAGTGGAAAAAGCACAGGCATAATCGGACTCATCGTATTATTAGTAGGTGCCTACTATGGTATCGATTTATCCGGGGTTGTAGGTACGCCTAGTATTGGCAATGCAAGCATACAACAATCTTCTTTAAGCACCGAACAAGAAGCTCAATTAAATGAGCTATCACGAGTAGTTCTAGCCGATACAGAAGATACTTGGCGAGAATATTTTTCAAAAAATGGATCTGAATATTCGCCTCCTACTCTTACTCTTTATAATGCTGGTACACAAACAGCATGTGGTACTGGACAAGCTGCAATGGGGCCATTTTATTGTCCTACTGACCAAAAAATATATTTAGACTTATCCTTTTATGAAGATATGCAAACAAAACTCGGTGCATCAGGTGATGCTGCCTTTGCCTATGTAATTGCACATGAAGTTGGCCATCATGTACAAAACCTTATGGGTATATTGCCCCAAGTAAATCAGGCACAGCAAAACACTGACCAACGTCAGGCGAATGCACTCTCTGTTAAGTTAGAGTTACAAGCTGATTGCTTTGCAGGCATTTGGGGAGCACATGCGATTTCACAAAATTTATTTGAACAAGGAGACTTGGAAGAAGCATTAGCTGCTGCAGAATCTGTAGGTGATGATCGCCTACAAACACATAGTCAAGGTTATATTATGCCCGATAGCTTCACACATGGTTCTTCTGCTGATCGTATGGCCTGGTTTAAACGTGGTGTACAAAGTGGTAATATAAATCAATGTAATACTTTCAACTCTTAATTTTTTAATTCAAATATAACCTCAATTTATATGCCGCCTAAATTTTTTCGGGCGGCATATTGCTTTTTAATCATTCCTATAACTAACTGTCGATACAGGGTTCCGCCGACAGGGAACCTGCTACTCAAAGGAGGCGTTTACCGTCAGGTAGAAGGCGCGGCGGTATTAAGAGGAGCGGCCCAACCGGCACTGGCCGGCGAGCTGGTGGCCTTTCTACAGGACCCCGAGGCGCAACAGGCGCTACCCGCCGAAATGTGGGTCTACCCGGCCATCAAAGACACCCGCCTTCCTCCCGCCTTTGGCTTTGTAGAACCGCCGCCGGAGCACAGTACACCCGGTTACAGCACCATCACCCGCAAACAGCAGCAGTGGGTCAACCGCTGGATACGCACGGTTTTGCGCTAAAGCTAAGTATGCGGGACCGAAGCAAAGCCAAACA